>JASLLV010000012.1 GCA_030746935.1 Rhodospirillales bacterium
CCGTCGAGCAACGGGTGCCGGTTTGGATGCGCGGTACGGGGCGCGGCTGGATCACGGCCGAGTACGGAATGCTGCCGCGCTCGACGAACATGCGCACCGAGCGCGAGGCTGCCCGCGGCCGGCAATCGGGGCGCACCCAAGAGATCCAGCGACTGATCGGCCGCAGCTTGCGCGCGGTCACCGACCGCGAGGCCATGGGCGAGTTGCAGATCCGGGTGGATTGCGACGTCCTTCAGGCCGACGGCGGCACCCGCACGGCCGCGATCACGGGAGCGTTCGTCGCGGTCCGCTTGGCCTTCGAAAGGATTGTCGCGCTCGGCATACTCGACGCGGTCCCCCTGATCGATCAGGTAGCGGCCGTCAGTTGCGGTGTCTTTCGCGGGACGCCGGTTCTCGATCTCGACTACGAAGAAGACAGCGCCGCCGAATCCGACACAAATTTCGTGCTGACCGGGTCGGGCGGGATCGTCGAGTTGCAGGGCACCGCCGAAGAGCGACCGTTCACGGAATCGCAGTTCCTGGAGCTTCTCGGCCTCGCCAAGAAAGGGATCGGCGAACTTGCGGCCCTGCAAAAGACGGCACTCGGGATCGAATGACGCCTGGGCGGGCGAAGGCGGTGCGGGCGATGGCGCGGCGCCACTTTTCTGATCCTGTACTGGTAATCGCGAGCCACAACCAGGGCAAGGTGGAAGAGATCGCGGCATTGCTTTCGGAATTCGGCGTCGAAGCACGGGGCGCGGGCGAACTTGGACTGGCGGAGCCCGCCGAAACGGGTACGAGCTTCGCCGACAACGCGATCATCAAGGCCCAGGCGGCGGCGCGCGCTTCGGGCGAAGCTGCGCTCGCCGATGATTCGGGGCTTGAAGTCGCGGCGCTCTCGGGCCGGCCCGGGATCCATTCGGCACGCTGGGCGGGGCGGACACGCGATTTCCGGGCGGCCATGCGCAGGCTCCACGACGCCTTGGGCGAGGCGGCCGACCGCCGCGCGCGGTTCGTCTGCGCACTCGCGCTGTGTTGGCCCGACGGCCACCGAGAAGTGTTCGAGGGCGAGGTCCGGGGCCATCTGGTCTGGCCGCCGCGGGGGACGCGCGGCTTCGGATACGACCCGGTCTTCGTCCCCGAAGGGTGGGCGCGTACGTTTGGCGAGATGGAGCCTGAAGAGAAGAGGCGGATCAGCCACCGCGCGGATGCCTTCCGGCGCCTCGTCGGTGCGTGCTTCGCCGACCACCGCGCGCCCGAGGATGAGCTGCGGCCATGACCGCGCCCCGCTTCGGCATCTACGTCCACTGGCCGTTCTGCGAGTCCAAGTGTCCCTACTGCGACTTCAACAGCCACGTGGTCGAGTCCATCGATGATGCGCGCTGGCGGGCCGCCCTTCTCGCCGAGCTTGCCCATTTCGCCTCCGAAACGAAGGGGCGCGAGGTGGGTAGCCTCTTCTTCGGCGGCGGAACGCCGTCGCTGATGGAGCCCGGTTCGGTCGCGGCGCTGATCGCCGCCGTCCGCCAGCATTGGCCCGTCGCCGACGATCTCGAAATCACTCTCGAGGCCAATCCGTCGAGTTACGAGACCGAGCGGTTTCGCAGCTTTTTCGCGGCCGGGGTCGGCCGTCTTTCCCTCGGCGTCCAGTCGTTCGACGAGGCGCGATTGCGGTTCCTGGGCCGCCGACACACATCCGGCCAAGCGGTTCGCGCGCTCGAAGAGGCGGGCGGGATCTTTCCCCGCCTATCGTTCGACCTGATCTACGCCCTTCCCGGCGAGACCACGGATGTCTGGCGGCGCGAGCTCGATCAGGCGCTCGCCTACGCGAAGGGCCACGTCTCGCTCTATCAGCTTACCATCGAGCCGGGAACGGCGTTCGCGAAGGCACGTGTCGAGGGGGCCGACGAAGGGAACTCGATCGCGCTTTTCGAGCTGAGCCAACGGATGCTCACGGCCGCCGGTATGCCCGCCTACGAAGTCTCCAATCACGCGCGGCCGGGCGAAGAATGCCGCCACAACCTCCTCTACTGGACCGGCGGCGACTACGTGGGCTGCGGCCCCGGCGCCCACGGGCGGCTCTCGGGGCCTCGGGGCACGATCGCCACCCGCCAGATAGCGCGCCCGGACGCATGGCTCGCCGCGGTCGAGGAGAGGGGCCACGGCACCGCCAACGGGACCGCGCTCGGACCGGAAGAACGGCGCGACGAGTTGGTGATCATGGGCCTTCGACTGGCGGGCGGGCTCGATCGCACGGCGTTCCGGGCCGCGAGCGGCCTCGAAATCGAAGAGGCCCTCGACCGCACCCGCCTCGAACGCTTGGCCGAACAGGGGTTTCTGGTGGTCGACACCCGCGGGCTGCGCGCCACCGCTCGCGGGCGGCGGCGCCTGGACGCCGCGATCCGCACCTTGCTCGCTTGAGCGATTCGCGAGCTCAGTTCATGCGCGCTTCGAAGGACCGCGGCGCGTCGCCGATCACCTTGGCGCCGTTGCGCTGCACCTCGAGAACCGCGAGTCCGCGTTCGGCGGTGCCATCGGACCGGAAACGGAAAACCCCGTCGCGTCCGGCGAAGCCGCTGGGCGCATTCCACGTGGCCTCCGAATAATCGGGGCCTCCTTCGGCGCCCGCAAGCACGACAGCCAACGCGGTTGCGTCGTATGCGAGGGTCGCCAGCCGCCGCGGTTTGGCACCGAAGACGTCTTCGAATCTTCGTTCGAACTCGGCCCGGGCCGCGGGCGGCGGGGCTGCGAACCAGCTGCCGATGAGCGCCGGTTCGGCGCCGATGCCGGGTTCGTCCCATTGCCCGGTGCCGAGGATGCGGACCTTACCGGGATCGATATCGTAGAACGGCAACAGCGCCGCCACCGCCTGCAGCCGTTCACCGCCGTCGGCGACCATCAGCGCGTCGAACGGGAGATCGCCGATCGTCTGGAGGTTCTGAAGACGCGCAAGCGCGCGCCGGGCGACTTCGTCATCGCGGCCTTCGAGCTGGGTGCGCTGGGCGGCGAGCGCCTGCTTTCGCGCTTCGAACTGGGCGAGCCGCTTGATGGGTGCATTGAAGTCCACGGCGAAGGGATCGTAGTACTCGACTCTCGACACCACGCCGCCCTCGCTGCTGACGGTGCGCCGCAGCGCCTCGACCACCGTCAAGCCGAATTCGTTGTCGGGCGCGATGGCCGCAAAGCGCCGAAGCCCGCGCGAGCGCGCATAGCCGACCACACGTTCCACGTCCGCCTCGGGAAAGAATCCCATGGCGTAAACGCCGTCACCCGTCACCGAGCGATCGCTTGAAAAGGCAAGCATTCTGATGGCGGCCGCGCGGGCGGCCGGAGCCGCCGCGACGACCGATTTTGCCAGCAAAGGACCTAGGATCAGGGCAGTCCTATCTGCGATCGCCAGCGAGGCGGCGTCCGCCGCCCCTTCCGGCGTTCCCCGCGTGTCGTGGACGAAAAGCTCGAAGCGTTCGTTCGCAAACTCGAACATCGCGAGTTGGGCCGCTTTCAGCATGTCGTCGCCGAGTGCTCCGTTGGCGCCCGAAAGCGGCAGCAGAAGCGCGACCCGCGTGGTCAACGTCGCCTGCAAAGGTGACAGCGTCTCGCCCGCGAATGGCTTGGCCGCCGCCGCCCGCGGCTGTGGCGGGGTCCCGAGCGCGGGTTCCGACGACGGCCCGGCGCGGAAGACCGGCGGACCGGCTGAGGCCGCGGGCGGGCGCGCGACCGGCGCCGAACCCGGCGTCGCGTTTCGTTCCGTCACGACCGGCGGCGCAGGCGGGGGCAGGGACGCTGTGGCGGGCGCGACCGGGGGCCTGGCCGGCTCGGGCGCGGCCACGGGTGGCTGCGCCGGACGCGGCGTCGCGCGGATGCCTTGCAACAGCGAACCCACTGTTGGAGACTCGCACCCCGCGAGAGCCAAAGCGAAAAAGAGCATCGGGACGATCGCGCGTGGCGAGAAAAGACCAAATATCGGGTTCCGGCGGATCACGGTCCCATACCTCTCGGCGCTCGGGCGACGCGCCCGAAAATAACGGCCGCGCGCGTCGGCGTAAACGGACCTTCGGGCCGGGTGCCACCGAAGAGCTGGAGACGGGCCTCTACGTCGTCGCCACGCCGATCGGGAATTCGAGCGACGTCACGTTGCGGGCGCTCGCCGTCCTCGAAGCGGCGGCCGTCATCGCCTGCGAAGATACCCGTGTGACCGGAAAGCTTCTCAGCCGTCACGGAATCGCGACACCGCTAACGACCTATCACGACCACAATGCCGAACGCGTCCGTCCGATGCTCATGAAGCGATTGAAAAATGGCGAAACGGTGGCGCTTGTCTCGGACGCGGGCACACCACTGGTTTCGGACCCCGGCTACAAGCTGGTCCGCGCCTGCATCGAGGCGCGCGTCCCGGTCACGGCGCTCCCCGGCCCATCCGCGCCACTCGCGGCGCTGGTGGTGTCGGGACTGCCTACCGATCGGTTCCTGTTCGCCGGATTCCTCCCCACCCGTACGATGGCGCGCCGCAAAGCGCTGGCCGAATTGAAGGACGTGTCCGCCAGCCTGATCATCATGGAATCGGCACGGCGTTTGGCGGTGTCGCTCACCGACATGCACGCCGCCCTCGGACCACGGCCGGCGGCCGTGGCGCGGGAGCTGACCAAGGCGTTCGAAGAGGTGCGACGCGGCACCCTCGATGCACTCGCCCGGCACTACCACGACAGCGGTCCGCCCAAGGGCGAGGTCGTGGTCGTGATCGGCCCGCCCGATGACGGGGAAAGGGTATCTGACGCCCACGTGGACGCGCTTCTCGAGGCGGCGCTCGAGCGCGCGTCGGTGCGCGACGCGGTCGCCGAGGTGGCATTGGCCACGGGCCGGCGAAGGGCGGAGGTGTATGCCCGTGCGCTCGATATCGAGCGGAGCGGGCGACGATGATGCGCGGGCCCGAACGGCCCGCGATCCGCAGACGGCGGCGCGCACGGACCTTCGGCCGTGTCGCCGAGGACTTCTGCGCATGGTTCCTGCGTCTCAAGGGCTACCGCATTCTCGCCCGCGGGTTCCGCACTCCGGTGGGCGAGATCGACCTCGTCGCCGCGCGATGGGGAACGCTTGCCATCGTCGAGGTCAAGGCGCGCCGGAACGTCGCCGCCGCCGCCGAGGCGCTGGCGCCCGCCAACGCGCCCGAATCGTTCGCGCCGCCGAGGCGTTCCTGGCGATGCACCCGGCCACGGCCGGCATGCAGATCCGGTTCGACGTGATGCTCGTCCGGCCCTAGGGGCCGCCGGTCCACCTGCAGGACGCGTGGCGGCCCGAGAACCGAACCTGAAAGGCGGAGTCCGCGCCGCGGAGCCATCGGGCGAGTGCCGCAACGAACCCGGGGAGATGATTTGCCCCACCGCTCGGCCCGAGCGGGACCCGCCATCAAGGTCTTTCGGCACCGCCGCGCGGCAACTAGAATGTCGGCCATGGCGCCGAGACACCGACTTCGTCTGCGTTTGGTTCGAACGTATCAGCGACGCGCGCACCACCGGTCCGCTTGGGCCCATGTATTCGTCGCGCTCGCGCTCGCGTTTGGGCTATCGGGCTGCGCCGGAACCGTCGTCGGCACGGGTGCGGTGGCGGGCGTGGCAGCCTACCAGGAGCGCGGTATCGAAGGCGTCGCCCGTGACTACAAGATAAAGGCCAGGATCCTGGAGTTATGGTTCCAGCACGACCTCACCCTCGGCGCGCGGGTCGGTCTCGACGTCTACGAGGGACGGGCGTTGCTGACCGGCGTCGTTCGCGAAGAACAAGCGCGGGCCGACGCCGTCAGGCTGGCGTGGAAGGCCGAAGAGGTCGTCGACGTAATCAACGAGATCGAGGTCTCCGACGGCGGCGGCGCCGAGGCGTTGGCCCGCGATTCGTGGATCACGACCCAGCTGGTGGCGAAGCTGACGTTCGACCAAGACGTGCACGCGGTAAACTACGAAATTGAGACGGTGAACGGGGTCGTCTACCTAATCGGCATCGCGCGCGACCGGGACGAACTGGATCGGGTGATCGCCCAAGCACGCGCGATCCCGTACGTCCGTCGCGTCGTCGACCACGTTCGCGTCAAGACCGAGTCATGAGGTCCGACGACCGGTTTCGCGAGCAGCTTTCGCACCTTGGCGCGGCGGCCGACGCGAACATCGGCCTCGCCGAGACGGCCTTGGCGCTCGGCCGGCGTTTCCGGCCCCGGACCGCGCTCGAGCCCTACCGGCGCCACCTCGAGCGGGTCGCCCGCGACGTGGACGCCTACGCGGGCGAGACCGAAGACGGCGCGCGCATTCATATCCGCGCCGAAGCGTTGGCGCAGGTCGTCACCGGCCGCTACGGATATCGCGGCGCCGACGATCGCCATGACGGGCCCGTGGACCACGCGAATTTGTTGAGCGTCATCGACCGCCGCCGCGGCTCCGCCGTCAGCCTCGGGATCATCTATCTTGAGGTGTGCCGGCTCCTGGGGTGGACCTGTGGCGCGGTCGACTTTCCGGTGCGGATGCTGGTTCGACTTGAAAACGAAGGACGGCGCGAGATTCTCGATCCCTACGACCACGGGCGCCGCTTGCACGCCCTTGAGCTTCGCACGATGTTAATGGCTGAGCGTGGACCAAACGCCGAGCTGCGATGGCGGCACACTGCACCGCTTGAAAAACGCGAGATCCTGGTCCGACTCGAAAGCGGGATCAAGGATGCGTACTTGCGCGAAGGAAGGCTCGAAGACGCGCGGGACGTGATCGAGACCATGGTGCTGTTCGCGCCCGCGGCCGCCGCACTTTGGCGCGAGTCGGGGCTGATAAGCGCCAAGCTGGGCGACGTCCGGGCGGCGGTAGCGGCGCTCGAGGAATCCTTGCGCCTTGGGGCCGGCGACGCCGGGAGCCGACGCACCTCGGCGTTGTTGCAGGAGCTTCGCGGCCGGCTCGGATAGAATCCGAGCATTGACGCCGCGGCCGCACCGGCACCGGCGTTCCACCGGGGAGACGCCCATGAGCCTTGCTGTCGCCATCCAGATGGATCCCATCGAGACCGTCGACATCGACGCCGACAGCACGTTCGTCCTCGCCCTCGAGGCGCAGGCGCGGGGCCACGGCCTCTATCACTACCTGCCCCAGGAGCTTTCGTTCGCCGGCGGGCGTGCCCGTGCCCGTGCCCGCCCGCTCGAGGTGCGCCGCCGCAAGGGCGATCATTTCACCATGGGCGCGCCTGAGATCCTCGATCTCACCATCGTCGACGTGGTCCTGATGCGCCAGGACCCGCCTTTCGACATGGCCTATATCACCGCGACCCACATCCTCGAGCACATCCACCCGGAAACCCTCGTGGTCAACGATCCGGCCTCGGTCCGCAACGCGCCCGAGAAGCTGTTCGTGACCCACTTTCCCGAGCTCATGCCGCCGACGTTGATCACCGCCGACAAGGACCGGATCCACGAGTTCCGCAAGGAACATCGCGACATCATCATCAAGCCGCTCTTCGGCAACGGTGGCGCCGGGGTTTTCCACATTGTGCCCGACGACGAGAACCTGAATGCGCTTCTCGAGATGTTCACCCTGCTATTTCGCGAGCCCATCATCGTCCAGGCGTATCTACCGGCGGTGCGCGAAGGCGACAAGCGGATCATCCTGATCGAAGGCGAGGCAGCCGGCGCCATCAACCGGGTGCCACCGCCGGGCGAGGCGCGCGCCAACATGCACGTCGGCGCCCGGCCCGAAAAGTCGACGCTCGACAAGCGCGAAGAAGAGATCTGTGCGGCCATCGGCCCGACGCTGCGCCGGCTCGGCCTCGTCTTCGTCGGCATCGACGTCATCGGCGGTTACATGACCGAGATCAACGTCACCTCGCCGACCGGAATCCAAGAGATCAACCGCTTCGACGGCGTCAACCTCGAGAAGCCGATCTGGGACGCCATCGAGGCGCGCCACGCCGAATTACACGGCGTCATGCCCGAGCCCGAGTGATGTCCGGGCGCGGCGACTGGGCGACGCCGGAAAGGATGGCGGAGCAGGCCGCCACGGGCGAGGGCGTCTTTGGCGCCTACGAGGCCTTCGAAAAGGGAACCGACGAGAAGACCATCGGCGCCCATGGGATCGTCGACGACGCCTACGCCCTGGTCTACGCCCGAAATCTCCGCGACCTCCTTCGCCGCCACGGCGCGCCGGTGGCCGGTCCGATCCTCGACGTGGGTTGCGGAATTGGGACAATCACGCATGCGATCCATGCGGCGTGCGGGGCGGGAACGGACTGCCAGGGAATCGATCTATCCGCGCCGGCGATCCGGGTGGCCCGCGAACGTTATGCCGACTGTGCGTTCCGGGTGGCCTCGGCCGACGACTTAGGAACCTTCGCCGACGGCACCTTCTCGTTGATCCACGCGCGCGAGTTTTACCCCTTCACCCGATCGGCGGACGCCGGCTTGCACGCACGCTTTCTGAGTGAGTTCGCGGCCAAGCTGATGCCGGGCGGATCCGTCGCGGCGGTGCAGATCGTCGAGCCGGCCGGCCTCGCCGACAGCCTGGCCGCGCTCGCCGGGCAGGCGCCAAGCCTCGGTTTCGAAAGTGCGGTCCGGCGGGTGATGGTTCCCAACCGCGCCTACCGGGGCATTGGGCGGGCGGCGTACGGTGCGGGCCTTTACACGCTCGTCTCGGCCGCCGGCGCCGTTCTCGAAAGCATCCGCCCGGGGCGCGTAAGCTACGTCTATCTGTTTCGCAAATCCGCGGTCTGAGGAACCGAGTCCCGCCTCAACCGGTCGGGGCGGGACAGGCGGCGGCGCCGAGGATGGGCCCGGTGGGAGCCGCCTGGACCAGGACCGCGCAGCCCTCGCCGTCGGCGAGTTGGGCGTCGGGAACGTCGAGGGTGATGGGGCGCCCGCGCCATTCGCCGATGGAGCGGACCTCTCGGACCACATGGGTGTTGGTCAAGGTCTTGCCCTTGTTCTCGCCGCTCCGCACCGCGGTCACGTGCGAGCCGAGGAAGCGCACCAGAAATACTCCCGCCGCCGCCGGCGCGCCACCACCGAGCGCGACCTTCAGGCCTCCGGGCTGAGCGTGCGAAACCGCGACATGAACGCGCGGGCGAACGGTGCTCTTCTGGTGCTCGATTTCGGCGAAAACGTCGTCGCGTCGCGTGCCCGCAACATCGGCGCGCCCGTCGATCACCATCTGCGGGGTGTAGACGGAACCGGTTCGTCTGATGGCGAGGTTATAGTCCTGCTGACGGTCCGTAAATTCGGGCGCAGAAAATACGTCCTTCCACTTGCCGGCAAAGCCGTAGACGAGGTCGTCCCAATAATCGACGTGGAATTCGAGCGCGACGACGTCGGCGCGGGCGCTAAGCTCGCCCAGAAACGCCTCGGCCGGGGGACAGGAATAACAGCTCTGCGAGGTGAACAGCTCGACCACCGTCGGCGCGTCTTCGGCGACCGTCGCCGGGCTGGCGAGCGCGAAGGCCAATGCGGCGGTCACGGCGATGGCGTGTGCGAATCGTTTCATGGCCGCGACGTTAGCCGGAAATGCGCTCCGGTCCACTTACGCCTGCGTGAGGCGGCGCCCAGACCAGATCGCGGTCGATCGGAAACGCTTGCCGCGATTCACCGAGTGCGTGGAATCTGCTCGCCACCATGCAGTTCGAGCGGGTTGCGGTGGGTGCGGGTGGCGTGGGTGGCGTGGGTGGCGTTCCGTGCGTCTCGCGCTTAAACTCGCGCGCGGTCGCAAGCAGGCGGGGCGGCAATGGTCGCGTGCGTCAACTCGGTGGCATTTCAGGGAATCAACGTCCTCGACGTGGACGTTCAGGTCCAGATGTCGGACGGCCTGCCCGCGTTCACGATCGTCGGACTTCCCGACAAAGCGGTGGCCGAAAGCCGCGAGCGGGTACGCGCGGCGCTGGGCGCGCTGGCGTTGGCGCTGCCGCCGAAACGGATCACCGTCAACCTGGCGCCCGCCGATCTGCTCAAGGAGGGAAGCCACTTCGATCTTCCCATCGGGCTCGGGCTGCTGGCCGCCATGGGGGTCTTGCCGGCGGACGAGGTGGCCGAGTACACGGCGCTCGGCGAGCTCGCGCTCGACGGCGCGCTCGCGGCCGTGACTGGTGTGCTGCCCGCAGCGGTGCACGCAGGTGCCGGCCGGCGCGGCCTCATCTGCCCGGCGGCGCAAGGAGCGGAAGCCGCCTGGGCCGGCGAGATCGAGATCCTGGCGGCGCCCGATCTTCTCTCGATCGTCAACCACTTCAAGGGAACCCAAGTGCTGACGCCGCCCCAAGCCAAGGTGGCGAGCACCGACGCGACCTATCCCGACATGCGCGACATAAAAGGCCAGGAGACCGCGAAACGGGCCCTCGAGATCGCCGCCGCGGGCGGTCACAACTTGTTGATGGTGGGGCCGCCGGGCGCCGGTAAGTCGATGCTGGCGGCGCGCCTGCCCGGCCTGATGCCGCCCATGGACGCCCGCGAAATCCTGGAAGTAAGCATGATCCACAGCCTGGCCGGTCAGCTTTCGGAAGGCGGATTGACGCGCCAGCGCCCCTTTCGCGACCCGCATCATTCGGCCTCGGTCCCTGCGATCGTCGGCGGCGGGGCCCGCGCGCGCCCGGGCGAGGTGTCGCTCGCGCACTTGGGTGTCCTGTTTCTCGACCAGTTGCCCGAGTTCCAGCGCGCCGCCGTCGAGGCGTTGCGCCAGCCCTTGGAGACCGGGCGCGCCACCGTGGCCCGCGCCAACGCCCACGTGAGCTATCCGGCGCGCGTCCCGCCTCTCGCGCACCCTCAGCCCGTGAGGGCGTTCAGGCCGCCAGGTTGAAGTCGGCCGCGCCGACCGCGCCGGCGTCGGCGGTATTGACGGCGGCAACCTGGTACGAGTTCGAGGTGTCGGCCGCCTCCTGGGTGGTGGTGAACCACAGTTCGAATCCGCCGCCGCCGCTTTGCGCGCCGACCACCACGAACGCCGCGCCGGTCGAGGAGTCGCCGCCGCCGTTCACATCGGCGGCCGAGCCGGTAATGGTCGAACCCGTCTCGACGTAGCTCAGGCTGTTCGCGGTCGCAGACAACGTGCCCGTACTCCCGAGGCCGAAGTCGGCGTCGGACAACAGGAACGAATCGAGCGCGGCTTCGAAGTCGGAGATGGTATCGATGCCCAGCGACTGGGCCCGGGCGAAGGATCCTTGGGTGCCCGTCCCACCTTGGAATCCGAATACGTCGGCGCCGACGCCGCCCGCAAGCTGGTCGTTGCCCCGGCCGCCCGTGAGGGTGTCGTTGCCCAAATCGCCGGTGAGCGTGTCGGCGCCGTCGCCGCCCGCGAGCGTGTCGTTGCCACCTCGCCCGTCGAGGGAGTTGGCACCCGCATTCCCGGTCAGGGAATCGTTGGCTTGCGAGCCGATCATGTTGTCGAAGGCGAACAGCGTGTCGGTGCCGATGTCGGAACCTGTGGCGCTTCCCGACGAGGACCCGTCGACGCTGCCGAGCGAGACGCTCACGCCCGAGGCGACGTCGCCGTAGGAAAGCGTGTCGACGAAGGCGGTGGCGCCGGCGGTATCGCCGCTGCCCGCATCGCCACGAAAGGTCTCGGAACTGGCGCTGGTCTCGGATCCCAAGACGACGTCGTTGTCGGCGCCGCCGACCACGGAATCGACGCCGTTTCCGCCCTCGAGCTTGTCTGCGCCGGTGCCCCCGACCAGGGTGTCTGCGCCGGTTCCGCCGAACAGCGTGTCGTTTCCCGCGCCGCCGTCGATGAAATCGTTGCCGGGGCTCGAGGCATCGCCGAGGAAGAAGTTGAGCTCCTGCAGCGCGCCCACGTCGACGGGCACATCGCCGTCGACCAAGTCGTCGCCGGCGCCGGCGAAAATGGTGTCGTTGCCCGAGCCTCCGGAAATCGCGTCGTTTCCGCCCGAGGGCCCGAACGACGGGCTGCTCAGGGGATTGCCGATGTTGTTGAGCGCGGGATCGAAGTTGAGCGGCAGATCGGCGTAGATGTAGTCGTCCCCCTCGCGGCCGGCGATGGCGTCGCTCGACGTCTCGCTGGCCACGACGAGGAAGTCGGCGCCGGCCGTCCCGGCAATGAAGTTCTCGGCCTCGGTGAGCTGCAACGGCGGCAGCTCGTCGTCACGCCCGCGATCGTTGAACGAATCGTCGAACCCGAAATCGTCTTGGCCTTCAAACCCTGTGGTATCGGGGCCTTTGAAGCCAAAGAGATCGGAAGCGTCGACTCCGAAGGCACCGAAGCCGGTGAACCCGAAGGAATCGAGGCCGCCGAAACCCGTGGGACTGAAACCACCGCCGAACGCAGAGCCGAACCCACCACCGCCTCCGGCGTCGGAGGCGCCAAAGCCGCCGCTCGATGGGTTTCCGCCGCCGCCGGCGCCACCCGGACCCGGCGTTTGTGGACCCGTCGTGCCGACGGGGCCTTCGCCCGCCGCTGCGCCCTCGGATCCGTCGAGCCCATCGGCACCCTGATCGCCGGCGGCGTCCATGGCGGCGGCCAATGCTTGCGCGGGGCTGACTCCGGCGGCGAGCGCGGCTTGGTACGCGGCCTCGGCGGCGGCGATCGCGGCGGCGACTTCCTCAGGTGGGGCGCCCTGGGCGATCGCTTGGTCGGCTGCGGCATCGGCCGCCGCCGAAAAGGCTTCCTCGATGGTCGAGCCGGACGCGACCGCCTCGGCAAACGCCTCCCGCGCGGCCTCTTCCTCGGGCCCGGCCGGCCCTTCCGGACCTGCGTCCGCCAGTTCGCCTTCGGCGTCGAGTTCTCCTTCTGCGTCCTCGGCGGTCAGGTCGCCCTCTTCAGGCGGCGCTTCGGCGAGTTCGCCCTCGTCTACGCCCGCTTCGCCTTCCTCGTCGGGTCCGCCCTCGCCTTCGCCGTCGGGATTCTCGTCCGCGTCCGCGGCCCCGCCTTCGCCCTCTCCGCCGTCACCCGTATCGTCGCCGTCGCGCTCGTCGGCCACGCGCGAAGACGAAAGCGTCTGCAGGGCGGCGCCGAACTGCTGGTCGATCTGATCGGGGCTGAGAGTGATCGGCGGCGGCGGCGATTGGAAGAAGCTGGTGACGGTGGTCGTCTGGCCGATGCCGCTCAAGACCTGCACGCCGGCGGCATTCGCCACCACGATCTCGCCGACCGAGCCATCGTCGTCGGCGAGCAGTGTGATGGTGTTGTTCTCGCCCTCGGCGGCGGCGCGGCCCGCGACCTTGGTCCCGCGGATGCCGATGTTGGCAACCGGCGTCTGGATGGTCATGGAATCGGCGCCGGTGTTGGCGATCCGGCCGCTGACGAAGGTAAAGACGCCTTGGACCACGGAAAAAACCGCTTCGCCGGTCTGGGTGTCGGGGTCGTAGACGAGCTCGTCCAAGACCATGCGGCCGTTCTCGCCCAATGAAAACGTCGTGTCGTCGGCGAACACGATCCCGATCGAAGCGTCGGCCTCGGTCTCGACCACGTCGCCCTGGAACACCGGCGTCCCGTTCTCGGCCCGTGCTTGCGATCCGTCGCTCCGGGTCAGGATCACGTCTCCGGCAACGACGCGCACCTGGCCGATGGGAAGCGAATCGAGGCCGGGCCCGGCCTGCACGAGTTCACCCGGCGCGATCGGCCCGGCCAGCTTCTGGGCGAGATCGGGGGCAATGCGCGCGCCGCCCTCGGTCGCGAGTACGGGCGGTTCCGGGGCCGCGAAATAGCCGCGAACGAGTACGGTTTCGCCGTTCGGTCCGACGAGAACGAGGTCGGGGCCCTGGCGCACGAAGTCCGCCACCAGCAACATGTGCCCGCCGGGCACCACCACGGACTGTCCGGCCGCCTCGAGAACGACGTCGAATTGGCCTTTCGGCCCCAGGAATCCCGGGTCAGATGGGTTCGCGGTCGGTCTGCTCATCGCATTCCGTATTTCAAACTCGCTCCACGCGTATTCAACCGCGCGCGTTCCCAGGTGCGCGCGCCCGCCGCGTACGTCCCTAAGCTATCGGGGGCGGGAGCGATGTGACGGCAATCACGCGGCCATGAGACTAGCTGGATGGAGTCAACAAACGCTTAAGCCGGAGCTGCCTAAACCGGAAATGCTTAAGCGGGCCTCTGCGCGAGCATCGGACCCAAATCCGCTTGGCCGAAAATGTGGACGTGGAAATGGGGCACTTCTTGGCGGGCGTCGGCACCGTGGTTGGCGAGAATCCGATAACCCGCGCCGGTAAGCGCAAGCTCGCGCGCCACCGTTCCGACGGCGCGGAAGAACCCGGCGATTTCGGCCTTGCTTGCGTTCGCCGAGAAGTCGTCCATGGACTCGTACGCCCCTTTGGGGATGACGAGCACGTGCACCGGCGCTTGCGGGTTGATGTCGTTGAACGCCAAGGCGTGCTCGTCCTCGTACACTCGGGAACACGGGATCTCGCCCCTGAGGATCTTGGCGAAGATGTTTTCCGAATCGTAGGCCATGTGCAGCGCCCCACTCGCACGTTTCGTCTCAGCTTGTTTCCGTCTCCGCATCCGCTTGTCGTCCGGACGGCAAGCCTTCGCGCCTGCCGAGTTCGGCCCAGACTTCGTCCGGCGTGATCCCGACCTCGGCCCACAGAACCATCAGGTGGTAGAGAAGATCGGCGCTCTCAGCAGCAAGCCTTTCTGGCGTCTCTGCGAGAGCCGCGACGATCGCTTCGGTCGCCTCCTCGCCCACTTTCTGGGCGATCTTCGCCCTGCCCTTGGCGAACAGGCGCGCGGTGTTCGAGGTCTCGGCGTCGTCCCCGCGGCGGTCCCGGATCACTTCGAAGACGCGCTCCAGCACGTCCGTGCCGGAATTGGGATCGGTCATCGTCCCTCGTCCGCGCTATCGGTCCGCACCGGGACGCCCGCCGCCCCCATGAAGGCCTTGGCCTCGCCGATGGTATAGGTTCCGAAATGAAAGATCGAGGCCGCCAGCACCGCGCTCGCGTGGCCCGCGACGACGGCCTCGACCAGATGATCGAGGGTGCCCGCGCCCCCCGACGCGATCACCGGAACGCCGATCGCATCGGCAATTGCGCGCGTCAGCGCGATATCGAACCCGTCTCGGGTTCCGTCGCGGTCCATGGAGGTGAGCAGAATCTCACCGGCGCCGAATTCGGCGAGGCGTTGCGCCCAACCGACTGCCTCGATCCCGGTCGGCCGGCGGCCGCCGTGGGTGTACACCTCGAACTGGCCGGGACCGGCGGCCTTGGCGTCAATGGCAGCGACGATGCACTGGCTGCCGAACTTCTCCGCCGCCTCGCGCACGAATTCGGGCCGTTCCACCGCGGCGGTGTTGATGGAGACCTTGTCGGCGCCGGCGAGAAGGAGACGCCGGATGTCATCGATCGTTCTGACGCCGCCGCCGACGGTGAGCGGCATGAAACACTCGTCGGCGGTTCGGCTGACGACTTCGAAGATGGTGTCACGCGCTTCGACGCTGGCGGTGATGTCGAGGAAGCAGAGCTCGTCGGCGCCGTGGCCGTCATAGAGGCGCGCTTGCTCCACGGGGTCGCCCGCATCCACCAAATCGACGAAGTTGACCCCTTTGACTACGCGGCCTCGGTCCACGTCTAAACACGGAATGATCCGGGCTTTCAGCACGGCGCCCGGTCCCTCATGCCGGGGCGTCCGTGAAAAACCGGACCGCCTCGGCGACGCTCACGCGGCCTTCGTAGATCGCCCGCCCGACGATGACGCCGGCGAGCAGGCCATCACCCTTTCGCTTGAGCGTTTCGAGATCGGCAAGCGAGCCGACGCCGCCGGACGCCACGACCGGAATCGAGACCGCACGTGCCAGGGCGATCGTCGCCTCGGTGTCGGGGCCTTCCATGGTGCCGTCGCGGGCGATGTTGGTGCGGATCGCGGCGGCGACGCCCGCATCCTCGAAGGCGCGGGCAAGTTCGTATTCGTCCAGGTTCGAGGTCTCGGCCCAGCCCTCTACGGCGATCCGCCCGTCGCGACCGTCGAGGGCGACCGCAATTTGGTCGGGGAACGCGCGGCAGGCCGCCTTGACGAGGGTTGGCGAGCGGGCGGCCGCGGTCCCCAGTACGACGCGCGCGACGCCCGCTTCCAACCAATTCTCGATGGTCGCGAGTTCGCGGATACCGCCGCCCAATTGTACCGGGATCGAAACGGCCTCAAGAATCCGGGCGACGGAATCCGAGTTGACCGGGCGGCCGGCACCGGCGCCGTTCAGATCGACCACGTGCAGCCACCGGCACCCGGCCTCGGCGAAATCTCGCGCCTGGGCCGCGGGATCGTCGTTGAAGACGCTGGCGCGGTCCATGTCGCCCTGCACCAGTCGCACGCACTGTCCGTCCTTCAGATCGATCGCGGGAAAGAGGATCATTCCGGTTCCGATACGTGAGCCATCGCAACTGATCCGGCCGCCCCTCAGGGCCGCCAGCGCAGAAAATTGGCGATGATGGCGAGGCCCGTGGCTTGGCTTTTTTCCGGGTGGAACTGGGTGCCGACGAGGTTGTCTCGGCCGATCGCCGCCGTGACCTCGCCGCCATAGTCCACGTTTGCGATCACGTTCGCAGGCTCGGTGCAAACGAAGCCGTAAGAGTGCACGAAATAGACATGGGCGCCTTCGGCGACGCCTTCGAACACGGGGTGGGCCAAGGAAAGGACGAGTTCGTTCCAGCCCATGTGGGGGACCTTGAGGGTCGCATCGCCGGGACTCAAGGCCACAACCTCGCCGTCGAGCCACCCCAGGCCTGCGTGGTCGCCGTGCTCGCGCCCGACGCGCGCCATCAGCTGCATGCCGACGCAAATGCCGAGGAAGGGCTTGCGCCCGCAGACGACGGTGTCTTCGAGCGCGTCGCGCATTCCCGAAACGGACTCGAGCCCGCGCATGCAATCGGCGAACGCGCCGACCCCTGGAAGGACCACGTGGCTCGCGCGCCGGACCTCCTCGGCATCAGCCGTGACCGTGACGGCGAAGCCCAAGTCCGCTTCGGCGTTGGCACGCTCGAAAGCCTTTTGCGCCGAACGCAAATTCCCCGATCCATAGTCGACGATGGCGACGTTCATGGCGTCGACATCGCGGCGCGAAGCTCGGCCGCCAGCTCGGGACGGGATTCGAGAAAGCGGTGCTCGGCCGAATCGCGATCGTCGGCGGCGACCACGCCGGCGTCTGCGAATTCCCGCCGGACAAGGGTCCAGCGCCGCGCATCGTTGGCCAGCATCCCGATGATGAAGGCCAACCCGAACGAGATCGCCACCCGGCTGACGGGATCGGTGGCGAAGGCGGCGAACGTCCAACTCAGCGCCGCCTCGACGCTAAAGATGGCGATCGCCACGATCCACAGACGGTGCCAAAGCGCCCAAAGGAAGGACAAGGCGAACGCCGGCCAGCAGAACCCCTCCTTGACGAGCGCGAGGTCGCGATCCACATCAAGGCCGTGGCGGCGCAAATGAACCGTGAAGACGCGCATGGTCCTCGGACCCTCGGCGGCGATCAAAGGGAGCCGCCGAGAACCCCCTTGGTCGACGGGATTTCGCCGGCGCGGCGCGGATCCACCTCGACGGCCTCGCGGAGCGCCCGGGCAAGCCCCTTGAAACAGGATTCGACGATATGATGGGTGTTCTCGCCGTAAAGATTTTCGACGTGAAGCGTCAGCCCGGCCGATTGTGCGAAGGCGTAGAACCACTCCTTGAACAACTCGGTGTCCATCTCGCCCAGCCTCGCGCCCTTGAATTTCACCCGCCAGACCAGATAGGGCCGGTTGGAGGCGTCGACGGCGACCCGCGTCAAGGCCTCGTCCATGGGCGAGAACGCGGTCCCGAACCGGCGGATGCCGGTGCGCTCGGAAAGCGCCTTCGAGACCGCCTCGCCGACGGCGAGGGCGGTGTCTTCGGTCGTATGATGGGGATCGATGTGCAGATCGCCTTTGCACCGCACTCGCAGATCGATCAAGCTGTGGCGCGAAAGCTGCTCGAGCATGTGATCGAGAAACCCGATCCCCGTGGCGACGTCGTAAGCGCCCGTGCCGTCCAGGTTCACGAACGCTTCGACCGAGGTCTCCTTGGTCTTTCGCTCGACTTTCGCTTTGCGCATGGCCGCGCTCGCATCCCTTGGCGAAGGGTCTCCAGGTACCCATTGCGATTTCGCGCGTTTGTACCAGGAAAGCCACCAAGCCGCCAGCCCGGCGATCACCGCGGCCCGACTTCACAATCCGGAATCTCGCGGTATAGTCGGCCCCCCTTCGGACGCGCCAGATCGCGTCCTTCAACCCGATTTTCGTAAACGCCCAGCGATGTCGCGGCAACCGCCCACAGCCTGGTACGGCACGACCATCCTTTCGGTGCGAAAGGACGGCCACGTCGTGGTCGCCGGCGACGGCCAGGTGACACTCGGCGACACCGTCGTCAAGGCGACGGCGCGCAAGGTGCGCCGACTCGGCGATGGCGCCGTCATCGCCGGCTTCGCGGGCGCCACCGCCGACGCCTTCACCCTGTTCGAGCGGCTCGAGGGCAAGCTCGAGCAGTATCGCGGGCAGCTCCGGCGCGCTTGCGTCGAGCTGGCCAAGGATTGGCGAACCGATCGCTACCTGAGACGCCTGGAGGCCATGATGGCCGTGGCCGACGCCGACGTCTCGCTGGTGCTCACCGGGACCGGCGACGTGCTCGAGCCCGACGATGGCCTGATCGGCATCGGATCGGGGGGCAATTACGCGCTGGCGGCAGCGAGGGCCTTGATCGACCAGGATGGCCTGGACGCCGAAGCGATCGCGCGAAAGGCCATGACCGTCGCCGCCGAGATCTGCATTTACACCAACGACGCCGTCGTCCTCGAGAAATTATGAACAAACTCACCACGCGCGAGCGAGAAACTATGACGAGCTTCACTCCGCGCGAGATCGTCTCGGAGCTCGACCGTTTCATCGTCGGCCAGGACGATGCCAAGCGCGCCGTCGCGATCGCGCTTCGCAACCGCTGGCGGCGCCAGCAGCTCGACGGGGTCATGCGCGAAGAGGTTTTGCCCAAGAACATCTTGATGATCGGGCCAACCGGCGTCGGCAAGACCGAGATCGCGCGCCGCCTCGCGCGGCTGGCGCAGGCACCGTTCGTGAAGGTCGAGGCGACGAAGTTCACCGAGATCGGCTACGTGGGCCGCGACGTCGAACAAATCGTCCGCGACCTCGTCGAGATCGCCATCAACATGACCCGGGAGCGCTTACGCAAGCAGGTGACGGCGAAAGCGGAACTTCATGCCGAGGACCGGGTGCTGGACGCCCTCGTCGGCGAAGGCGCGAGCAAGGACACCCGCGAGAAATTCCGCGCCATGCTGCGGTCCGGCCAACTCGACGAAAAGGAAGTGGAGCTCGAGCTCGCCGATGCGGGCGGGTTAGGCCTTCCGACATTCGACATCCCCGGCATGCCCGGCGCCCAGATGGGGATGATCAACCTGAACGACATGCTCGGCAAGGCGCTCGGCGGCGGGCGCAAAAAACAAAAGCGCATGAACGTCGCCGATTCGTACGAGCTTCTCGTCGCCGAGGAGGCGGACAAACTGTTGGACGAGGACCGGGTGACGAAAGACGCGATCGCGATGTGCGAAAACAACGGAATCGTCTTCCTCGACGAGATCGACAAGATCACGGCGCGGGCGGAACGCTACGGCGCCGACGTCAGCCGCGAAGGCGTGCAGCGCGATTTGTTGCCGCTTATCGAGGGCACGACGGTCGCCACCAAGTACGGATCGATCCAGACCGATCACATCCTGTTCATCGCGTCCGGCGCCTTCCACATCGCCAAGCCTTCGGACATGCTGCCCGAACTTCAAGGGCGCCTTCCCATCCGCGTCGAGCTGAAGGCGCTCAGCCGCGACGACTTCGTGCGCATCCTCACCGAGCCCGAATCGAGCCTGATTAAGCAGTACACGGCCGTCATGGGGGTGGAAGATCTGGCGTTGGAGTTCACCGACGACGCCGTCGGCGAGATCGCCGATCTGGCCGCCGAGATCAACCGCGGAGTCGAGAACATCGGCGCCCGCAGGCTGCAGACGGTGATGGAGAAACTGTTGGAAGAGATTAGCTTCACGGCGTCCGAACGCGGCGGCGAGAACGTGCGAATCGACGCGGACTATGTGCGCGAAAAGGTCGGTGCGCTCGCCAAGGACTCCGATCTGTCGAAGTTCATTCTCTAAGGCGTTATCCACTCACCTGGAATCGCGATAAATCCGCGGCCCCGGTTGCCGTGCTCGAGGGCCGAGAGATAGGCGGCCGACACCCCGAGATCGGCCGCCATCCGTTTCTGGGTGATGCCACCGAGCAGCCTTAAATCGCGCAATTTCGCGCCGAACGGAGTCATGCTCTCATTCTCTTCTTCTTCAACAAGACATAATAGGCGCCCCGGCCGCCGTCCCGGGGCGCCGCGTGGGAAAAGGCGATCACGCGGCCGCGGTTGGGGCTCTGGTTGAACCAGCGCGGAACTTCGGCCCGGATGACGCCGGACGAGCCGTCCGCTCGCAATCCCTTGCCGGTAATCACGAGCACGCATCGCCGAGCGGCGTCCTGCGAGGCCGCAAGAAAGGCCGTCAGCGCGCGGTGCGCTTCGTCGCGCGTGTGGCCGTGGAGATCGATCCGCCCCTCGATGGGCAATTGCCCGCGCTTGAGGCGGACCGCGGTGCGCCGATCCACGCCCGCGGCGGCGCCCACCGAAAGCTGGGGCCACTCAGAGCGCCGGCGTACCGGCGCGCGCGCGGGCCGCGCCGAGGCCGCCTCCCGGCCGTCCTCGGGCGCGGGCTCCCCGGACGGGAATTGGGGAAATTCGATATCCTCGAACACCTCAGGCTCGGGCTCCGGTGCTGCGGCCGAACTTTTCGAGAGCGGGCGGACGTCGCTCACGACGCCGTGCCAAAGGCGCGCTTCGTCGCCGCTGAGCATGCGCCGTCCGCCACCGGCCGGGGACCGCCGTTTTGCCATTTTCCTAGGCCTCCTCGTCGCCGACGACGATGACGTGGATCAGGCTGGGCCCGTGAACGCCGACGATCAGGGTCTGTTCGATGTCGGCGGTCCGTGACGGTCCGGTGACCCAAGTGACGGTGCGCGGCGGCCACCCCCCGTCGGCTCCGGCACCGAGCCGCGTCCAGCTTTCCTCATAGGAGCCGACCACGTCGCCGGAACGCAGGATCCCGATATGGGCCTCGGGAAGAAAGGCGTTCAGGATCGCGCGGTCCGGACCGGAGCTCAAGACCAATGTACCCGTCTCGGCGACGCCGGCGGCGGCGGCGGTGATGGCAATCCGATCGCCGTCTCGGACGACACCGGTCTCGATCGCCATCGCCGATCGCCGGGACCACGGAATGGTATCGAGGAAAGGCTCGGGCGCGCACCGCACCGCATCGCCAAGGTCGTGCCGGGCGAGAAAGGCCGCCACGGCTTCGGGCACGGTGTTCACGTCCTCGACCCGTTGAACCGTGCATCCGGCGCGCTCGGCGTTCTCGACGAAGGCCGCGACCGGCCGCGCTGGTCGGGCGCGAGAGGGGGCGGTCTGGGCGCGCCCGCCCGACGCGGCGACGCCGGCGCCGCCAATTGCAGACCGGATGCCCTCGAGGATCGTGCTTCGCGCAGCACTCATGGCGCCGGCTCCAGCGGTTCGTGATTTCGCGCCCGCCAGGCGCGCATGAACGTCCGGCCTTCGGGCGCGGGAAGGTCACGCACATCGGTCCAGCCGCCGCCAAGCGGCAGACGCCGAAGGCGGCCGCTTCGCCCGCCAGCCAGCCCGAGCAGCGCCGCCGCCGCGGCGATGACGAGTCGGTAAAGCGCGGGCCGCCGTGCGACGAATGCCCAGATGGCGAGGCCCCAGCGGCTCGTCGCCGAGCCGAGCCGCGCCTCATGGCGGCGCTGCCGCCAGCGCCGCAACAGCGCCGGAAGGGGGATGCGCATCGGGCAGATTTCCTCACACCGTCCGCAAAACGAAGACGCGTCGGGTAGGTCGGGGGCGTGTTCGATGCCGATCAGGCTCGGCGTCAGCGCCGCGCCCATGGGGCCCGAGTACACCCAGCCGTAGGCGTGTCCCCCGGCCGCCCCGTAAACGGGGCAATGGTTGAGGCACGCCCCGCAACGGATGCACCTGAGGATGTCGCGGAACTCGTTCCCCAACGTCGCTGTGCGCCCATTGTCGAGAAGCACGACGTGGAAGGCTTCGGGTCCGTCCGCGTCGCCGGGCCGCCTCGGGCCCGCGGCAAACGTGGTGTAGACCGAGATATCCTGGCCAGTGGCGGAGCGCGCGAGCACCCTGAGGATGGTGACGGCGTCCGCGAGCGTCGGCACCACCTTCTCGATGCTCGCGACGACGACATGGACTTTGGGCAAAGTCATCGTCAGCTCGGCATTGCCTTCGTTGGTGACAGTGACCGCCGCGCCGGTCTCGGCGACCAGCATGTTGGCGCCGGTGATCCCGACGTCGGCGGCAAGGAAGCGCCGGCGCAGGATCGAGCGCGCCTCGTCGAGAAGCGCGTCCCCGCCTTCGAGCGGACGGTCGGCGGCCAGTTCGTGGTGGTGCTCGCGGAAGGTCTCGGCCACGTGGTCGCGGGTCAGGTGGATGGCGGGCGCGATGATGTGGCTGGGCGGCTCGCGGCGAAGCTGGATGATGTATTCACCCAAATCCGTTTCGACCGGCTCGATTCCGTGTGCCTCCAAGTGCTCGTTGATGGCGATTTCCTCGCCGATCATCGACTTGCTTTTGGTGACGGTTCGCGCGCCGGCGCCGCGGCAGATCCCGAGAATGACGTCGCACGCCTCGGCGGCGTCGCGGCACCAGTGAACGTGGCCGCCCAGGGCGATTACCCGTTCTTCGAAACGCTCGAGATAGGCGTCGAGGTTGTCGAGGACTTCGTCCTTGATATCGCGGGCGGCATCGCGAAGGGCATCGAACTCGGGCAAGCGCGAGACGGCGTCCCGGCGCGCGTCCGGGAACCCGCCGGCCAGTTTCGCGAGCGTGCCCTGCAGCACCGGATCGACGAGGGCCCGGTTGCTGTCGGCGACGAAGTTCCGGCTTTTCGGCTCCACGCGCCTGCGCCTCAGGCGCCCGAGCCGGGGCTTTCGCCGATTGCAGGACCGTCGGTCATGCCGGCGAGGACTTCGGCCACGTGGCGCACCCGGATCGGGACGCCGCGCCGCGCCATCCGCCCGGCAATGTTGAGCAGGCAGCCCATCTCGCCCCCGAGCACGGTTTCGGCGCCGCTGCCGGCCAGGTCGTCGAGCTTGTCGTCGACGATCCTTTCCGAGATCCGCGGGTATTTCACGCAGAACGTCCCACCGAACCCGCAACAGGTTTCCGGGCGCTCGGTCTCATTGATCGTCAACTCGCCTACGCGCCGAAGCAATGCGCGCGGCTGCTCCTTGATCCCGAGCTCGCGCATACCCGAACAACCGTCATGGTAGGCGACGGTCCCGGCGAAGCGCGCGTCCACCGCGGTAAAGCCGAGAACGTCCGTCAGAAACGAGGTTAATTCGTGCGTCCGCCCCGCAAGTTCACGCGCCCGGGACGCCCAGGCGTCGTCGCCTTCGAACAGCGGGGGATAGTGGAGCCTTAGCATCGCCGCGCACGAGCCGGACGGCGCGACCACGTGGTCGAATCCGGCGAACGCTGCGATCGCTTGCCGGGCGATCGCGCGCGCCGCCCGCCGATCGCCCGTGTTGTACCCCGGCTGCCCGCAACAGCTCTGGTCCACCGGCACCGAGACCCGGCACCCGGCCCGTTCGAGAAGCCGGACCGCGGCGAAGCCCACCGTCGGCCGCATCAGATCGACGAGGCAGGTGACGAACAAGCCGACGCGAACGCGAGAAGCCACCATGGCCCGAGAATGTACATCCGCGCCCAGCTTGGCAAGGCCGCGCCCGAACGCCGGATGGGCTGGTCCGGATCGCCGGGTGGCTACGGCGAAACGGCCGGGACGGCGTCACGGGGCAGAAGCACGAACAACCTTCCGCGCCCCTTCATGCGTCCGGCGCGCATCGCCGCCCATTCACCGAATCCCCAGAACAGATCGCCGCGAACCGGGCCGACGATGGCCGAACCCGTATCCTGGGCCACTGCGAGCCGGCGCAAGGGCTCATCAGGCGCGACGGGATCGACGGTATCGATCCAAACCGGCGCGCCTAAGGGAACGTATCTCGGGTCCACGGCAAGGCTCCGGCCGGGGGTCAACGGAACCCCTTGGGCGCCGAGGGGACCTTCGCCCGCGAGGCGGCGGAAAAAGATGTACGAGGCGTTGCGCGCCATCATCGCCGGCGCCCGGGAGGGATTGTCGGCAAGCCAGGCGCGGATGGTCTGCATGGAGATGTCGGCCGCCTCGATCACGCCCTCGGCGATGAGCTCGCGGCCGATGGCGGTATATGGGTGGCCGTTCTTCGCGGCGAAGCCGAGACGGACCACCGCCCCATCCTCCATGACCACCCTGCCCGAGCCTTGGATGTGGAGGAAGAAGGCGTCCACGGCATCGTCCACCCAGAGGATTTCGAGTCCTCGATCGGCGAGCGCACCGGCGTCAATTTCGGCCCGGCTCGGATTGGGAATCAGGCGCCCGTCGGCAACGCCTCCGGTGACGCGCGCGCCTTTCTGGCTCTCGCGGAGCTTGCCGGGATCGAACCCCACGAGATCGTCGGGACGTGCGTAGATGGGGGTTCGATACGAATCGTGGCGGGTCCACGAACCCTTGAGTTCCGCCTCGTAGTAGCCCGTGAACGTTCCGTCGCGGCCTTCGTCGCCCAAAACGGCATAGGGGGTGAACCACCCGGCGAAGAAAGCGCGCGCCGATCGGTCGTCGCCCCGAGGCACGCGCTCGGCCGCCGCGCATGCCTGCCGCCAATCGGCCCGCACGGTGCCGATCTTGCCGCTACGCGTATCGGCAGGGCGCCTCGTGAGCACCGAGCACGAGCGAGCGAACGCCTTGAGCGCCCCCGACTGCGCGTCGCCGACCCACCCGGAAAGCGATGCAAAGGAGACCGCTTCGAGGGCGAAGCCGGGACCCGTGAGCGGAGCCGAAGGCGGTGGCTGAAATCGGGCACAGGCGCCGACGCCGAACGCCACCGCGATGCCCGCGATGGCGGCGCCGAGCCTAATCGAGGCTGCGCGTCTCGACCAACGTCCAGTTGAGATCGCGGGACCGGGTGTCGCGAGCGAACGTCCAGAAATCGGTTACCTCGATGACGGCATTGGGGTCGCCGTCGCTCACCTCGCCTTCGCGGTTGCGCGTGACACTGATCTGTTCGCTGATGAACTTGACCGTGACCTGGGCGGTGCGGCCTTCCATCGAGGCCTCGAGGATCACGCTTTCCTTGATACAGACGAGGGTTTCCTCGACGGTTTCGCCAGCGCGGTTCCGGTCCTCGATGGCGCGCGCGAAATTTCCGTAAACCTCGGGGCTGAGCAGCGGCTCGAGCGCCTGATCGTTTCCTTCGGCATAAGCCGAGAGGATCATCTCGAAGGCCATGCGCGCGCCCGAGAGAAATTCGTTTTCGTCGAAGCTGGAATCGCCCTGGCGAATCCTGGCCAAACCCACGGCTAGCGGAGAGTCGGCCTCGGCCGGATCGGCCCCATCTTCCTCCTCCCCCGCGATGCTTTGGTCGGAAAGATGGACGATCTTGTCCGACGTCCGTTCGGCACCGGGCGATGAGGCGATCGAATCGCTATGGCCGCTTTCGTGCCCATCGCGGCGGCCAAGCACGCTGCGAAGCCGCAGCACGAGGAATGCCGCGATCATCGCGAAGAAGATGATGTCTATGAAGCCGTCGCCCATGTCCCGAACTCGGCGCGCCGCCATCTCGGCGGACAGGTCCGCGCCCCAACGGGGGCCGCGAGGAACAGGTTAGCGAGTCCGGCGACCCAGGTCCAGCCGACATTAGCCGGCGACCACGCCTGCACCGATACGCGCCTGCGCTCGGGGTCGGGCGCCCAGTACCATTTCATGCTCATCATCAGGGCGAGCAACGGTTAAGGTGCGGGCGATCCACTACCGTTCCGGGCCATTGCGATGATCTTTCTCGTCCTCCTCGCGTTCATTGGCGTTCCGCTCCTGGAGATCGCCGTCTTTATCGAGGTCGGCGGCTTTCTCGGGCTTTGGCCGACGCTTGGCGTCGTGATCCTGACGGCGATCGCGGGCACGACGCTGCTCCGCCACCAGGGATTGGCGACCCTTGGCCGCGCGCGGTCGAATCTGGAAGCCGGGCGACTTCCCATGGTCGAAGTGTTCGACGGCGTTTGCCTGCTGCTCGCCGGCGCGCTCCTTCTCACGCCCGGGTTCGTGACCGATCTCGCCGGACTCTTGCTGTTCGTGCCCGCATTGCGTGCCGTGCTCCGGCGGATGCTGGCGCGGCATTTGACGGCAAGCGGTCGTAGCGATGTACGCGCAAACGTTTTCGCCGACGACCGCGACCATGGTGGCGCGACAGTCATCGAGGGCGAGTTCGAAGTCGAGGACCGCGACGACGACGGCGCCGGGCAAAACTCCGGGACCTGAGGGAGTTGTGAGCCCGCGTGTTCCGTGCTAGCCACACGCGAACACCGAATACCGGAGGCAGATCATGGCGGAACGAGGTGAGGACGCCCCGCAAGGCCCGGACGATGCGTCGCCCAAACGGCACCAATCACCAGGCGGCGGGGGCGAAGGCCAGGAAACGTCGGGCGTAGCCGGGGGCGCCGAGCCGACGAGCGAGCCGCCGCTCGCCATCAACGCCCAGTACATCAAGGACCTGTCCTTCGAAGCCCCGAACGCGCCCGGCATCTTCGCCAACTTGCAGAATCAACAGCCGGAGATTCGCGTCAATATCGACGTTCAGGCCCAACCGCTCCGCGAAAACACTTTCGAGGTTACGCTTCACGTCAACGCCGAGTGCAAGGCCGACGATCAGGTGGCATTTATCGTCGAGCTCGCTTACGCCGGCATATTCACGCTCAAGATCGCTCAAGAACACGTGCAACCGGTGTTGCTGGTCGAATGCCCTCGGCTGCTGTTCCCATTCGTCCGATACATCGTCTCCGACTGCACGCGAGACGGCGGGTTTCCACCCCTGATGATCGGGCCGGTCGATTTCTACGCGATGTATCAGGATCAGTTGCGCGAGAACGCGGCCCAACCCGCGAATGCCGCCACGCCGACAGATCCCGCGCCTGGCGGCGGCGCAAACGCCTAAGCGCGCCTTGCAGGCGCGTCAGGCGCGCCAGATCGGCGCGGTGATCCTCTCGAGAAAGCGAGCGTGGGCTTCGGCCTCCTCGGCCGTCGGCTCGTGGCGCCGGGGCTCGCGACCGCGCGGGCCGGCGCTCGGGACCGGCGAGGCGCCCTCCGAGCGGACCAGAGCCAGGCCCGGCTGACGCCCGCCGACGAGTTCGAGAAACACCTCGGCAAGAAGGCGCGCATCGGTCAGCGCCCCATGCACGGTGCGGGCGCTGGTATCGATGTTGAACCGGCGACAAAGCGCATCGAGACTTGCCTGGGCGCCGGGAAACTTGCGGCGCGCCATCGCCACCGTGTCCACCGTGCGGTCAAGGGAAAGCGGCTCACGGCCGAGGCGTTTCAGCTCGGCGTTGATGAATCGCATGTCGAACCCGGCATTATGGATGACGAGCTCGGAATCGGCGATGAAGGCGAGGAATTCGTCGGCGATCCGCATGAACGTCGGATGGCGCGAAAGGAATTCGTTGGTCAGTCCGTGGACCGCCTGGGCTCCTTCGGGCATGTCGCGTTCGGGATTGACGTAGCAGTGAAAAATCTCACCCGTGGGCACGTGGTTGATCAGTTCGATGCAGCCGATTTCGACGATGCGGTCTCCGGCCCGCGGATCGAGACCGGTGGTTTCCGTATCGAGAGCGACCTGGCGCATTGCGGGCCGTCCTTGCGTCTATGCCCGAAGAGGGCGGTGAATTCGCGGGCTGGCGCGCCCAGGGGACACGCGTGGCGGCGGCCAATGGGTCCCGCTGAGCGTGCGCGCCACATTGAGGACGTTTCGAACGGCGTTCAAGCTGAATGATCGTCCCAGCCCCGTCCTAATGACGAAATCCGCCCGACGGCGTTTTTCCGAATCAGGCATCTGGAGCGCCAGAATTGCCGCCAGGCGCGCAGAGGTCATGCCGGGTCGCTTAAGGACCCGCGTCTTTTGCAGAGCGGGCGGCGCCGAGACCACGACGACTGCGTCGCAGCGGTCTTCGGATCCGATCTCGAACAAGAGCGGGATGTCGAGGACCACGACGGGACAGCGGTTGCGTGCGGCAATCGCGCAAAAACGGTGTTGGCGGGCCTCGACGAGGGGGTGAAGGATCGCCTCGAGACGGTCGAGTCCGTCGGCCTCGTCGAACACCCTGACTGCGAGCGCGCCCCGGTCGACGGTCCCGACGCTCGTCACTCCCGGAAAGGCGGCTTCGATTTCGGCGACGGCGGCCTCGTTTCGTCCCATCAGCGTGTGGACCTCGTGGTCGGCGTCGTGAACCGGGGCGCCGAGACTGCGGAACGCGCGCGAGGCCGCACTCTTTCCCATGCCGATCGATCCCGTCAGGCCGAGGATGACCACGGTTCGACCTAACCGCGCCCGGCCAAGCCACGAAGAACGTACGCGCGAAGCCCTTCGGTGACCGCAGGATCGGTGCCGAACCAAGCCGCAAAACCGGGTCGAGCTTGATGAAGGAGCATGCCGAGGCCGTCGACGACCACGTTACCCCGTGCTGCCGCCGCCTTAAGCATGCCGGTCTCGATGGGATTGTAGACGATGTCGTTGACGACCGCGCCCGCGGGCAGGGACGTAAGATCGAGTTCCAGAGAGGGTTTGCCCTCCATGCCGAGGTTGGTCGCATTGACGAGAAGTGCGGCGCCGTCGAGCGCCGCTGAGCGCTCGTCCCAGGGAACGGTGTTTGCCCCCACGGCTTCGGCGATACCCCGGGCGCGCGCGATGGTTCGATTGGCGATCCGGATCTCGGGAACGCCCGCGTCCGCGAGCGCGCGGCAGACTGCCCGTGCCGCGCCGCCGGCACCGAGCACGACGGCCGGTCCAACAGATGCTTCCCATTCCGGGGCACCGTGTTTCAGGTTCTCGATGAACCCGAAGGCGTCGGTGTTGCGCCCGTCGAGCCGTCCTTCCGCCGTTGCGACGATCATGTTGACGGCGCCGATTTCTCGGGCGGTTGCATCGACGGTGTCCACCGCAGCAAGAGCCGACTCCTTGTGCGGCAGCGTCACGTTGACTCCTGCGAAACCCATGCGGGGCAGCGTTTTCAACACACTGGCGAAGTCCTCGGGGCGCACCGCAAGGGGAACGTATGCACCATCGATCTTGTGGTGGCGCAGCCAATACCCGTGCAGCCGCGGCGAAAGCGAATGGGCCACCGGCCAGCCGATCACGCCTACGAGCTTCGCCCCGCCGCTGATCGCACCTGGAAGGTCTGGGTCGTTCGCACCCGATGGGGATTGCCGGGTCCCACGCGCGCTCATCGCTCGAGCACCCCGGCGTCGCGCATGAATTCGAGCAACGGCAGCAACGGCAGCCCCAGGATCGTGAAATAGTCGCCTTCGATGCCCGAGAACAACTGCGCCCCCAACGCCTCAAGGCGATAAGCGCCGACGGATTCGAGAATCTCCGGTCCGGCAGCGCGCGCGTAAGCAGCGATGAAGTCATCGCTCAACGCCCGCATTGTCAGCGCCACCGTGTCCATGGCCGCCCATACGGGCTGCGAGTCCGTCACGACGCAACTCGCGGTCACCAATCGGTGCGTGCGCCCGCGCAGTCGCTCGAGGTGGGCGACCACATCTTCGCGGCCGGACGGTTTCTCGAACCAGACGCCATCGCACTCGAGAATTTGATCGGCAGCAACGACGAACGCGCCCGGGTGGCGCGGCGAGATTTCGTCGGCCTTCGCTCGCGCCAATTCTTGGGCTGCGGCTTCAACGTCGGCACCGCGATCCCACATCCGCGATCTGATCGCCGCTTCATCCAAATTCGCCGGATCCCTTTCGAACGAAACGCCGGCGTCGCTAAGGATTCGCGCGCGGGTGCCGCTCGCAGACGCCAAGACGATGGTTTGACGTTGCCCGATCAATCGGCTGC
Organism: Rhodospirillales bacterium; assembly: GCA_030746935.1. Lineage (GTDB taxonomy): Bacteria > Pseudomonadota > Alphaproteobacteria > Rhodospirillales > JASLLV01 > JASLLV01. The sequence continues at coordinate 29,963 of JASLLV010000012.1, forward strand.
GTCGCGGCGGCGTTTCAGCATCTGCACGATCGTTGCCGCTGTTTCTTCCACCGATCTGCGGGTTACGTCGATGATGGGCCAACCGTGCTCGGAATAGAACCTGAGCGCTTCGTTGACCTCGCGTGAAACCGAATCAATATCCGTGTAATCGTCCTCGCCTTTTCGATTCAGCAGTCGGATGCGGTTTCGCCGGATCTCGACCAGGCGCCTCGGGCTCTCGGTCAACGCGACGATGAGCGGCGTTTCGACCTCGAGGATCTCTCTTGGAACAGCGATGCCCGAGACCACGGGAACGTTCGCAGCCTTGATACCGCGATAGGCGAGATACATGCATGTCGGGGTCTTAG
>JASLLV010000130.1 GCA_030746935.1 Rhodospirillales bacterium
GTCTTGAGGAAGCTCTTTACCGATGAGTTGGTCACGTTCGAGGGCAAATGGCATCGGATCACCGACGCCGGCCTGAACCCGATGCCCGTGCAGCGGCCCATCCCCATCTGGATGGGGGGCGGCTCGGCCGAAAGCGTGCGGACCAGCACCGACGCCGATAAGGCGACGCGGCGCGGCGGCAACGAGCCCGTGATGCGCCGCATCGCGCGATTGGGCGACGGCTGGTTCCCGCAGTTCACCGCCACTGAAGAGGGGCGCGACCAGATCGAACAGATGCGGGGCTATATCCGCGAGGCCGGCCGCGACCCGGAAGCCTTCGGGATCGATGGCCGGATCAGCATTGCCGAGCGAGCCGGAGAGGACGAATGGGCCGAAGACTTCAGGCGCTGGCGCGAATACGGCGCGACCCACGTTGGCCTCGGCACCATGAATGCCGGGCTCACCGGTCCTGACGCCCACATCGACGCCATCCGCCGCTTAAAGGCCGCCGTCGACAGCGCTTGAGAGAGTGGGACTGCGGGGCCCGGGCCCGAATTCGGGCCACCGTGGTGCACGCCCGATTGCAGGCGAACGCGGTTAAGTCTTGCGAAGGGAGAATGCGATGCGCATTGGAGTGACATTCCCCCAAACCGAGATCGGCGCCGACCCCGGCGCCATCCGCGCCTTCGGCGCGGCCGCCGAGGACTTGGGCTTCGACTATCTGGTTGCCCTCGATCACGTTCTCGGGGCGCATCCGCGCAACCGCCCGGATTGGACCGGGCCCTACGACCACACCCACATGATCCACGAGCCATTGGTGCTCTTCGGTTATCTCGCGGGCGTGACGCGGGCAATCGAGCTTTTCACGAGCGTCATCATCCTGCCGCAACGACAAACGGTGCTGGTGGCGAAACAGGCCGCGGCGATCGACGTACTCAGCGGCGGCCGGTTCCGGCTCGGGGTCGGGATCGGCTGGAACGAGCCTGAGTACGAGGCCCTGGGAGAGAACTTCCGCAACCGCGGCGTCCGATCGGAAGAGCAGATCGAGGTCTTGAGAAAGCTCTTTACCGATGAGTTGGTCACGTTCGAGGGCAAATGGCACCGGATCACCGACGCCGGCCTGAATCCGATGCCCGTGCAGCGCCCGATCCCGGTGTGGATTGGTGGTGGCTCGGCGATCAGCGTGCGGACCAGCACCGATACCGGAAAGGCGACGCGGCGCGGCGGCAACGAGCCCGTGATGCGCCGCATCGCGCGTCTGGGCGACGGCTGGTTCCCGCAATTCGCCGCCGCCGCCGAAGACGGGCACTACCAGATCGAGCAGATGCGGGGATATGTCCGCGAGTCGGGCCGCGACCCCGAAGCCTTCGGGATCGAGGGCCGGATCACGACGACCGGGGGTCCAGTCGAAGACGAGTGGTCGGAAGCCTTGGGGCGCTGGAATGAAATCGGCGCGACCCACGTCGCCGTGAACACCATGAACGCCGGCATCCGTGGCGCCGACGGGCACATCGATGCCATCCGGCGGTTCCGCTCCGTGGCCGCCTGACGGCGGGGCTCGAATAGGCGTTCGTACCAGTGCTCAACGACGACCACCGGCGGTTTCTCGAAGACCGGCGGGTGGCGCATTTGGCGACGGCCGACGCGACCGGCGCGCCGCACGTGGTGCCGGTGTGCTTCGCGGTCCGTGAAAATGACGTCTACATCACCATCGACGACAAGCCCAAGCGAGGGCCGGCCACGGCGCTGAAGCGCCTGCGAAACATCGCCCGCAACCCGGCCGTGGCGCTGGTCGCCGACCACTACGACGATGCCGACTGGACGCGCCTCGGCTGGGTCATGGTCCGGGGCAAGGCCGAGATCATCGACGAAGGCCCCGAGCATCGGCGCGCCCAAGAACTTCTCAAATCCCGGTATGCGCAGTTGCGCGCGATGGATCTCGCGCGTCACCCCGTCATCGCGATCCGCATCGAACGGGTTTCGAGCTGGGGCGCGGTTTAGAGCCGAGTGCGTCCTCAGGCCCTTCCGGCTGAATTGGCGCCATAGATCGGAACCGCGATGCGGTTGCGATCGGGCGCGTGAATCCGCTCGATCTCAAAAAGTTTGACCAGTTTCACGTGGTCTACGGATCGCGGCCGCGCGATTCCGACCGGCCACGATTTGGTCTAGTACTCCGCGCCCAAGCGCTTGGCGCCCGGGCTGGCGAGAAACTTGGCGACGCCCGGGCCGGTCCAGCGCCGTCCTTTGCGGGTGGTGATGCCCTCGGCATTGAGATGGTTGGCGATGGCTTGCGCCGCCGTTGCGCCGGCGGCTTCGGCGGCCGCGATTTCGGCGACGATGCGACGGACGAATGCCTCGATCTCCTGTCGTGACGTCGCCATCGATCCAATCAACTGCCGTGCCCACCCGAGGGGTCGTGGGACAGTTATCGCGCTTCCCGCGCGACCGCAACCCGGCTCACTGTACAAGCACCCCGGTGAACAGGTGATCGCTCGCACGCGCCGGGGCGATGCCTGCGGCGGGGGCGCGCACCATTCTGCGCTCCGCTTGGCCCTGTCCCTCGTTCGGTGCTAAGTAACGAACCTGCGTCGGCGCCAAGCGCGCCGAGTCGGAGGAGGCTTGCCATCACTGAATCGCATCCCATCCTCGCCATTCTCGGCGGCACCGGCGCGCTCGGCACCGGGCTCGGGCGCCGGTGGGCGAACGCCGGCCTGGACGTGATCATCGGGTCGCGGGCCCGCGAAAAAGCAGCCGCCGCCGTCCAGTCGCTGAAGGGCCGCGTACCCGAGGGCCGCTTGCGCGCCATGGAGAACGCCGATGCGGCGCGGGCCGCCGACGTCGCCGTGCTCACGGTTCCGTTCGCCCATCACGATTCGACCTTGGCGGGACTGGCCGACGCGCTTCAGGGCAAGATCCTCGTCGATGCAACGGTGCCGCTGGTACCGCCCAAGGTAAGCCGCGTGCAGCTTCCGCCCGAGGGCTCGGCGGCGAAGGCGGCGCAAGCCTTGCTCGGCGACGGCGTTACGGTCGTCTCGGCATTTCAGAACGTGGCTGCCGACAAGCTGGCGAAAGAGGATGGGCCGCTCGACTGCGACGTGCTGGTCTCGGGCGACAGGCGCGAGGCGCGCGAGACCGTGATCGGCCTGGTGGCGGCGGCGGGCCTCAAGGGCTGGCACGCCGGCCCTCTTGACAACTCGGTAGCGGCCGAGGCGCTGACCTCGGTGCTGATCTTCATGAACCGTCACTACCGCCTGGACGGCGCCGGGCTTAGAATCACCGGCGCGCCGGCGCCCCCGGAGGCGTCCGACCGATAGCCGGACGACGCCCTGTGACTCCCAAGCGACTGCAGATTATCGCGCTTCCCGGCGTGCCCGAAGTCGCACCCGGCGACGATGTCGCGCGAATCGTCGCCACAGCGCTCGCCGCCGAAGGCGAAACGCTGGCGTCCGGCGACGTCATCGTGATCGCCCAGAAGATCGTCTCCAAGGCCGAGGGGCGCTACGTCGAGTTGGACTCGGTCACGCCGTCGGCGCGGGCGCGCGCACTGGCCGCCGAGGTGGACAAGGATCCGAGGCTCGTCGAGGTGATCCTTTCGGAATCGGCGGAAGTTCTGCGTGCCCGAAAGGGCCTTCTGATCGTCGTCCATCGGCTCGGATTCGTCGTTGCCAACGCCGGCGTCGACGCCTCGAACCTCGCTCTGGGCGACGGCCGAAACCGGGTGCTCCTGCTGCCTGAGGACCCGGACGGCACTTGCGCCAGGCTGCGCGCGGCTTTCAAGGAAATCTTCGGACTGGAGGCGGGCGTGATCGTTTGTGACAGCGTCGGGCGCGCCTGGCGAAGCGGAACGGTCGGGATCGCGCTCGGCGCCGCCGGCTTGCCGTCGGTCGTGGACTTGCGCGGCCGACCCGACCGTTCGGGCCGGCCGTTGAAGGTCACGTGGGTGGGGCTCGCCGACGGCATCGCCGCGGCCGCATCGCTGGTGCTGGGCGAGGCGGACGAGGGAACGCCGGTTGCGCTGGTCCGCGGCTACGAGGCGTTCGCGCGCACGCTCAATGCGGCCGCATCGATCCGACCCAAGACGCAGGACCTGTTCCGGTGACGAATAAGTCGGGGGCCGCCGCCACGCGTTGCATCGCGCTTTCCGGCGGCGTCGGCGGCGCCAAGCTGGCGCTCGGGCTTTCGCGCATCCTTGATCCGCCGTCGATCCTCGTGGTCGCCAATTGCGGCGATGACTTCGACCATTTGGGCCTGCGCATCTGTCCTGACCTCGACACCCTCAGCTATACCCTTGCCGGCATCGCCAATCCCGAGACCGGCTGGGGTATCGCGAACGATACCGGATCGTTCATGGATGCGCTGTCCAGGCTGGGCGGAGAGACGTGGTTCCACTTGGGCGATAAGGATCTCGCGACCCACGCCGAACGGACGTGGCGCCTGGCGGCGGGCGAAAGCTTGAGCGAGGTGACGGCAGCGATCACCCGGCGCTTGGGGATCGAGACGCGCATCATCCCCATGAGCGACGATTCGGTCGCGACGGTGGTGGAGACGGCGGCAGGCCCGCTCGCGTTTCAGCACTATTTCGTGCGCGAACGCTGCGCGCCTGCGGTCACGGGTTTTCGGTTCGAGGGCGCGGCATCGGCGCGCGTGCATCCTTCGCTCGTGGTCGCGCTTGCCGAACCCGATTTGGAAGCGATTGTCGTTTGTCCGTCGAACCCCTTCATCAGCATCGATCCCATGCTAGCGATACCGGGGATCCGCGAGGCCCTCGCCGGAGCCGACGCACCCGTGGTCGCGGTCTCGCCGGTCGTCGCCGGCAAGGCCATCAAGGGGCCGACCGCTAAAATGATGGTCGAGCTAGGCATTCCCGTGGCCGCACAATCGGTCGCTGCGCACTACGCAGGCTTCGCCCGGGGCTTCGTTCTCGATCATGCCGACGAGGGCGAGGCGGGCGCGATCCGGGCGCTCGGCCTCGAGGTTCTGGTCACCGAAACCGTCATGCGGACGCTCGACGACCGAGTGGCGCTCGCCGAGGCCGTGATGCGGTTCGCCCGCGTCCTGACTTGAGCTGCATTTCCCACCAACACCGCCGCTAATTCCCATCCGGAGGTCAATCGTCCATGTCCCGTTTCATCTACGCCGCGCAAATGAACATCGCGTCCGAACACGAAGCCGAATTCAACCGAGCCTACGACGACGAGTTCGTGGGCCAGATCATGGCGGTGCCGGGGATCGGAGGTTGCGTCCGCTACGTCCGCGATTCGGCGACGACGAACGGCTTCGCCACCAACCTGGTGCCGCGTTATCTCAACATCTGGGACGCGGACTCGCCGGACGTGGTCAAGACGCCGGAGTGGCGCGCCGCCGTCTACGACCAAGGCAGGTGGATGGCTGATGTTTGGCCGCCCACGTTCGACCGCTTCCACACAATCTATCGCCGGCTCGGGTGACGCCGCGCCCCACTGCCCGGCCGCCGCGGTTCGCGCCCGCTTACTCCACGAACAAAGCCGGGTCGCGGGGGATGAAAAACTGATCGCCGAGCTCGGAGTTGAAGGCGAGTTCGGTCATGTCGGTCATCCTTTGCGGATAGAGGATGCCGTCCAAGTGGTCGTATTCGTGCTGCAACAGCCGGGCGTGGTAGCCGGCGGCCGTGATCTCGATGGCTGAGCCGTCGAGCTGTTGGACGCGCACGCGCACCCGCGCATGCCGTGGAACTTGGCCGTGCAGGCCGGGAATCGAAAGGCATTTCTCGAAGCCGATCGGCTCTTTTTCCTCGACCAGCGGCTCGAGAACCGGGTTGATCACGACCCGCCAGGAAATCGGCTTCAGTTTGGAGCCCGGCGGAATCAAATGCTCAGGCACGCGGTAGACGAAGAGGCGCTTGGAGACGAAAACCTGGGGCGCGGCGATCCCGGTGCTGGCGATGTTTTCGAGCGTTTCGCGCATGTCGCGGGCGAGCTCGGCGATCTCCGGCGCGCTTGGGTCTTCAACGGGCTCGGCGACCCGCTTCAGCACGTCGTTCCCCATCATTGCGATGTCGCGTATGGCCATTTTTCCCTCTCCCCCTCCGGCGCCGGCGGGCGCGGAAAGCCGGGGCACCGACGTTTCCAGCTCAACGACGAACGCCTGGGATTCCTCCCACAACTCACCGGGCCGTGCAAGCGACGCGAAGGCCCGTCGCCGTTGGCTCATGTTGCACCGACGTCGCTACGGCATGGGCCGCGACGGTGTGGTTTAATACCGCATATCCCGGATTCGGGATCGCCGAGGCGTCGGCGTGAGGCCGGCCCACGGACCCTTGATACGTAACGAGAGCTCAACCGCCATGATCCCGCCGAAAGAAGACCTAACCATTCAGTTCGCCCACGTGGCCTATACGCTTGCCGAGCGATTCGCCTTGCGCGAGACCGGCATCCGCCACTTCCAGAGTTGGACGCCAGACGACATGGCAGCGCGCATCGGCGAGGCGGACGTACTCATGTGCTCGGCGTTCTGGGATGACGGCTTGCTGGCGCAAGCCGGGCGCTTGCGCCTCATCCAGGTCTGCGCCGCCGGCTACAATTGGTTCGGCCTCGACGCTCTCAAGGAAAAGGGTGTGCTCCTGGCACACGGCAGCGGCATCAATGCCAACGCCGTCAGCGACCATGCCATGGCCCTGATCCTGGGACTCGCGCGAAAGCTCCACACTGGGCGCGACAACCAGCGCCAACACTTTTGGCGCGGCATGCTCTCGGAGCGCGACATGCGCGAAGACGAACTGCCGGGCAAGACCGTGCTGATCTACGGCGTCGGCGCCATCGGCGGGCGCCTGGCGCGGCTCGCACGCGCCTTTGACACCCACGTGATCGGCGTCAAGCGCGACTTGACCAACCACGAGCCCGCGCTTAACGAGGTTCATCCGCCCTCGGCCCTGGCGGAGTTGTTGCCGCGCGCCGATTTCGTTGTGCTGTGCTGTCCGTTGACGCCCGCGACCGCGAATCTGATCGACGCCGCCGGGTTTGCGGCGATGAAGCCGTCCGCCTACCTAATCAATGTCGCCAGAGGCCGTTGCGTCGACGAAGGAGCGCTGGTCACGGCGCTCCA
>JASLLV010000131.1 GCA_030746935.1 Rhodospirillales bacterium
CTCCTCAACACTTTGATTCTTATATACGAATCAGCGTCAAAGGTCAGCGAAATTGGGATCTATCTGGGAAATCCGGGATTAAACCATTTGACCGGAGTTAATTTACGCGGTGGCTAGGCGTGCTTCGCGGCGCGCATGCCCGGACAAACCGACTTGCCACCATCAAGTTGATTCAATCTGGTCGGATAGTGCTCTGGGGCTGGCGGCACCGAAAATGCAAGGGGCCACCGACGCCGAAGCGACGGTTCCTTCGCATGCGCGCGACGCACGATCTATAATTCTCGGGTCATGTTGGAATCACGCCGCCCCTCGCGGCACCAATAGCGAACCGCATGATGGCAGACAGCCGCTCGTCGCAACCGTGGACGATTGCCGGCGCCGAGAGCCGAGTGCGCGAACTCGAGCGCGCACTCCAAGCGCACCAGGATTGGATCGACGGCTTCCAGTCCCGCCTGGTCACGCGATCGCGCCCTCGGCCGAGCGATCTGAAGGCGGCCGGGCATCTCCACTGCCCGTTCGGACGTTGGTACGCTGGCAAGGGAAAGAAGAACTTTCGCGGTGTGTCCGCGTTCACCGAATTGGGTGCGCAGCACCGCGAGATGCATCGGTTGGCGCGGGCCCTCGCAGGAACCATCCGCGACAACGCTGACATCGCCGTTGCCCAATACGAGGCCTTCGCCCGATGTCTCGCGGATTTTCGCCAAAGCGCTCACGCGTTGCTCGATGACGCACGCGAGCTTTTGCGTTACGCCGATCCGCTGACCGGGATCGCCAACCGCTTCGGCATGTTGCCCAGGCTCGAAGAAGAGATGGAACGGGTCCGTCGGACCGACGTGGTCAGCACGGTCAGCATCATGGACCTCGACCGTTTCAAACGGATCAACGATTCGCTTGGTCATGCATCCGGCGACAAGGTGTTGCGCGCCGTCAGTCGGTACCTGGTGAAAAACGTTCGCCGCTACGACCGGGTCGCGCGCTACGGGGGCGAGGAGTTCCTCCTTCTGCTTCCCGACACGACGCCCGCCGGCGCGAAGCGCGTTCTCGACCGGTTGCGCCGGGGACTTTCGCGGCGAACCATTGCCGTCAACCGCGACACGAAAGTCACCATCGGCGCTTCGTTCGGCGTTGCCGCCCTGAACCCTGCCCATACCGTCATGATGGCGATCGACCGCGCCGACCAGGCCATGTACGAGGCCAAGCAAGCGGGGCGCAACCGGGTGCAGGTCTGGGGGCCCTGATGCGCGTTGCCGGCGCGAATCGTCGGCCGCCGGATGAGATCGACGGGCTGAGCCCGCCCCGCCGCGGTCCTATTGGGAGGGTGATTCGTCCGTCCCGCGCCGCAACGCTTCGGCCCGGGCACGCGCCTCGCGGGCCTTCTCGTCCTCGCCGAGCGCGCTGTACGATCGCGCCAGCATGAGCCAGCCCTGAAGGTCGTCCGGTTGTTGGGCAAGTCGTTCCGCGAGGCCCTCGACCATGGTCCGGATCATCTCCTGGCGCTCGTCGGGCGTCATCTCCGAGACCGCCTCGACGTCCGCCGCCGAAGGGCCGCGCTGAACGGGCGCGGCGGGCGCGACGGGCGTTGTGGGGGGTGTGGGGGGTGTGGGGGGTGTGGGGGGTGCGGCAATCGTGATCTGGACGCCAAGCTCGGCGGCCACGCGCGCCATCTCGCGGGAGATGTCCTCGAGCCAGGGCGCGCCCGGGTCGGCACCGACCACGAGAGCCTGCCAGTCGGCGAGCGCGCCGGCTTTGTCGCCGGCCTGTTCCTTGGCGGCGCCGATGTAATACCGTGCGCGCGAATCCCCGGGGTCCTTCGCGACCGCCTCTTCGAAGGCTTGGCGTCCTTCGGGCGTGACCTTCCCGCCCGCCGCGGCCACCAGCATCTCGCCATAGGCGGAGAGAAACGACGGCGCTCGCTCGCTGAGTGCGATGGCGCGCGCGAACGCGTCCGCCGACTCCTGTGGCCGGTCCACGGACCGGTACGACCGCGCCAGCAACGCCCAGCCATCGAGGTCGTCAGGGGTTTGCCGGAGACGTTCGGCGAGGTCGGCGAGAAGTCCGCCCATTTCCGAACTGGTCCGGGCCGCGTGCTCGAGGGCCTGGCTCCGCCCCGCCAACGGCGCGTCCGGCAGCTCCGGCGCCCCGAGATGGAGATAAAGCGCGAACCCGCCGGCCGGGATCAGCACCGCGACGCCGACCGCCAGCGCCCACGGGTTTTGCGCGGGCGCCGCGCCGGCGGACGAACGCCGGACGCCGCCGCCGTTCGGCTCCCCGGCGGCGGCGAGAATGTGCCTTTCGATCTCGATCCGCGACGCGCGCGCTTGGTCCTCCGCGAGCACACCGCGCGCGAGATCCCGGTCGACTTCGCGAAGCTGATCGCGATAGACGGCGAGATCGTATTCCCGTCGGTCGCGAACCCGTCGCCTCCTGCCGAGCAGGGGAACCACGAGGGCAGCCGCGACGACCGCGGACAGCAGTGTGGCGATGACCCAGAACGCGATCACTCGGACCCATCCTTCAGCAGCGCTTCGAGCCGGCGGCGCTCGTCGGGATTGAGCGGAAGGGGCGCCGCGTCCGCCGTCGGCGAAGGAAGGCCGCGGCCGCCGCCGCCGCGGCAAGTGCGATCGCCACAGGCCCGAACCACAACGCGTAGGTGACGGGCTTGAGCGGCGGTTTGAGCAGCACGAAGTCGCCGTAGCGCGCGACCACGTAGTCTATGACCTCGGTATCGCTATCGCCGGCCGCAAGACGCTCGCGGACGATGATCCTGAGGTCGCGCGCGAGCGCCGCGTTCGAATCGTCGATGGATTGATTCTGGCAGACGAGGCAGCGAAGGTTCTTGGAGATGTCGCGGGCGCGGGTTTCCAGCACCGGGTCGGCGAGCATCTCGCCGGGCTCGACGCCCGCCGCGGTCATGGCGATCAACGCTGCGCAGAGCACCGCAAACGTTGCGAGCATCCCCCTCATGGGCCGAGCACCCGCAAGATCGGTTCGATCTCGCCGTCGACGGCCTCGGCGGTCATCGGACCGACGTGTTTGTGCCTGATGCGTCCCTCGTGATCGACGATGAAGGTTTCGGGCACCCCGTAGACGCCCCAATCGATGCCGACCCGGCCGTTCCGGTCGGCGCCGATCTCGGTGTAGGGATTGCCGAGATCGGCGAGCCACCTAAGGGCGTCGGACGGCTCGTCCTTGTAGTTGAGCCCGTAGACGGTGGCCAAACCCGAGCGCGCGAGCTCCTCCACCAGCGGGTGCTCCGCCTTGCACGGACCGCACCAAGACGCCCACACGTTGACCACCGAGATCCGGCTTTTGAGATCGGCGCTCGCCAAGCCCATGCCGGGACCGCCGGTGATGGGCGGCAGCGCGAACTCCGGCACCGGCTTGTCGATGAGCGCCGAGGGAACGATGCGGGGATCTTTTTGCAGCCCAAACAGGAATACGACCGTTAGGGCGGCGAGCGCCGCGAGCGGAAGGACATAGACGAAGCGTCCCGCAAACAAGAGATTAACGAGGCGCTCCACGATCGACCGCCTCGGCTACGCCGGCGCCGGCTCGGATCCTGGCGCAGCCACCGATGGCCTTCGCTGCGGCGCGCCGACGCGGAGGCGTCGGTCGGACAGGCTGACCAGGCCGCCGATGACGACGATCAGGACACCGGCCCAGATCCAGGGAACCAGCGGGTTGAAGTAGAGCCGCGTTACGAAGGCGTCGCCGCCCACCGTCGGATCGCCGATCACGGCATACAGATCGCCCAGGAACGTGGACCGGATCGCGGCCTCGGTGGTTTGTTGTCCCTCGACCGGGTAGCGCCGCGTTTCGGGATGCAACGTCGCGATCATGGCGCCGTCCTTGGCGACCGTAAAGACGCCGCGCGTGGCGACATAGTTGGGACCTTCCACCTCGCGAACGCCAAGGAAGGTGAAGGTGTAACCGGCCACGTCCACGGCCTCGCCGCGGCCGAGCGTCTGGATGCTCTCGGTCCTCCACGTGGCCGACGCGGTGATGCCGGCGACCGCGACGGCGAGGCCCAGGTGGGCCAACGTCATGCCCCAGGCCGAGCGTGGCAGACGGATCAGCCGGCCGAGGCTGACCGCAGGGGTTGCGCGGAACAGCGCGATTCGCCCGGCGAACTCGGTCAGCGTGCCTGCGGCGAGCCAAAGGGCCGCGGTGATCCCGAGGATCGCCAGGACCGGGCCGCCGCTGAGCGCCCAGGTTGCCAGCCCCACCACGACGACGATCGCCACGGCCGCCTTCAGGTGCCCCAGGGCCCCGGCAAGATCGCCCCGCTTCCAGCCCAGGAACGGCCCCACCGCCATGACGGCGAGCATCGGCACCATCAGGGGAACGAAGACGGCGTTGAAGAACGGGGCCCCCACGGACACCTTGCCCGCATCGAACGCATCGAGGATCAGCGGATAAAGCGTGCCCAAAAGCACCGACGCCGCGGCCGTGGTCATGAGTAGGTTGTTGATGAGCAGGCTGCCTTCGCGCGAGATCGGGCGGAACAGCCCGACGCCGCGAAGCGCCGGCCCGCGCCATGCAAACAGCGCGAATGAGCCGCCGATGACCAGCACCAATAGGCCCAGGATGAACACGCCGCGCGCCGGGTCGGCGGCGAAGGTGTGGACCGACGTCAGCACGCCCGAACGGACCAGGAAGGTGCCGAGAAGGCTGAGCCCGAAGGTCACGATCGCAAGGAACACGGTCCAACCCTTAAGCGTGCCGCGTTTTTCCACCACCACGGAGGAATGCAGCAGCGCCGTGCCCGCGAGCCACGGCATGAACGAGGCGTTTTCGACCGGGTCCCAGAACCACCAGCCGCCCCAGCCGAGTTCGTAGTAGGCCCACCAGGACCCGAGCCCGATTCCGAAGGTGAGGAAAGACCAGGCGGCCAGCGTCCAAGGTCGGACCCAACGCGCCCAGGTGGCGTCGACGCGGCCCTCGATCAGCGCCGCGATCGCGAACGAGTACGCCATCGAGAACCCGACGTAGCCGAGGTAAAGGAACGGTGGGTGAAACGCGAGGCCGGGATCCTGAAGCAACGGATTGAGCCCGCGTCCGTCCACGGGCACCGGGAAGAGGCGCTCGAAGGGGTTTGAGGTGAGCAGCGTAAAGGCGAGGAAGCCGACCGCGATCATAGCCTGGACGCTGAGGACGCGGGCCGCAAGCGTCGGCGGAAGGTTGCGCCCGAACAGCGCGACGGCCGAGCCGAAAGTCGCGAGGATCAGGACCCACAGCAGCATCGAGCCTTCGTGATTGGCCCACACGCCGGCGATCTTGTAGAGCATCGGCTTGGCCGAATGCGAGTTGCGCGCGACGTTGAGCACAGAGAAGTCCGACGTCACATAGGCATGGGTCAGGGCCGCGAAGGCGATGGCGACGAGGGCGAACTGGGTCACGGCCGCGGGTCGCGCCATCGCCATGAGGCCTGGGTGACGCCGGGCCGCCCCCACCATGGGCACGGTTCCCTGGACCAACGCCACGATCAGCGCCAGCACCAGCGCGAAATGTCCGGTCTCGGCGATCATGGCCTGTCGCCCCGTTCGGTGCGTGCGCTCATTTCATGGCGTCCGATTGCTTGAGCGATTCTTCGAGCTCCTCCCATTGGCCGGACGCTTTCAGCGCATCGGCGACCTCCGGCGGCATGTAGTTCTCGTCGTGCTTGGCAAGGATCTCGTCCGCCTGGAAGGTTCCGTTTCGGAAGTGTCCTTCGGCGACGACGCCTTGGTTCTCGGCGAAGAGATCGGGCAGCAGGCCATTGTATTGCACGGGAACCGTGCTCATCAGATCGGTCACCCGGAACCTGACGGTCGAATCCTGACCGCGCTCGACGCTTCCCTCCTCGACCAGGCCGCCGACGCGTAAGCGCCTCTCGGTGGTGATCTCACCTTCCAGAATCTCGGTCGGGCTGTAGAAGAAGACGATCGAATCCTCGATCGCGGTCAGGATCAGCGCCGCCGCCGCGGCCAGAAGCCCCAATCCAATCACGACGAAGGTCAGGCGCTTGTGCCTAGGTCTCATGGCCGTCCTCCTCGGCGGGTCCGCCGGCGACGCCCTCCAGGCGCGCAAACGTCCGCTCCTGCGCCTTGGCGAAATGCCGGCTCGCCGCCAGAAGGGCGATCAGCACCAGGCCCGAGGCGATGAAGGCGGGCCACACGAACGCCCCGTATCCACCCATGTTGAAAAACTCCGCCAGCGAGTCCATGGCGCGCCGCCTACCCGCTGGCCTGGCGCATCTGCAACGTCCTGATCTTGGCGGCGATGATTTCGCCGCGGACGCGCAAAAGCAGGACCCACACGTAGTACGCGGTGTAGGCGCTGGCCATGACCAAAAGGGGCGCCAGCATGCTGGCGTGGATCGCCGGGCCGTCGGCCGTGACCATGCTCGATGGTTGGTGCAGCGTGTTCCACCAGTCGACCGAGAACTTGATGATGGGCACGTTGACGAATCCCACCAACGCCAGGACCGAGGCGGCCTTCGATCCCCGCTGGGGGTCGTCGAAGGCGTTGTGGAGCGCGATGTAGCCGAGATATAGGAACAGAAGGACCAGCACCGATGTCAGGCGCGCGTCCCAAACCCACCAGGTGCCCCACATGGGCTTGCCCCAGAGCGAACCGGTGAGAAGCGCGAGGAAGGTGAAGCTCGCTCCGATCGGCGCCGTGCACTTGGCCACCATCGCCGCCAGCGGATGCTTCCACACCAGCACCGCCGCGCTGGCCGCGGCCATGATCGAATAGCAGAACAACCCCATCCACGCGGCCGGAACGTGCACGTACATGATGCGCACGGTTTCGCTCTGCTGATAGTCGGGCGGCGAGACGAAAAGCGCGAGATAGACGCCCGCGGTCACCAGGACCAGAGTCGCGCCCGCCGTCCACGGCAGTAAAACCGCGCTCAAGCCTAGGAAGCGGTGGGGATTGGCGTATTTCCAGAACATCTGTGCGTCGGCGTCCGTATCCGAAGTTCTAGTGTTGCGATTCCAACGCTCGTTTCCCACGGTTGACCTTTTCGATGATGGAACTGGCGGATGCGGCCCAGAC
>JASLLV010000132.1 GCA_030746935.1 Rhodospirillales bacterium
GGCTCTCCAGATCCGTGCATTGGTGCAGGAATCCGCGCTCGACGATCGTGCGAATGAAGTCGGAGAGGTGTTCGGTCATGGGTGGTTCGCGTCCGCGCGATCCGGGATCCGGCGCCCGCCGTCGGTCTCGCGAAAACCACGACGATTGCGGCCGATTCCCAGGGCTTGCCGGGCGCGCGGGTAATTAACACAATCGCCGCAGCCATTCAACGCCGCGCCTTGTGAGGCGCATTGATGGGGGATCGAAGCGGATGAGCGAACGCGCCGCCGTAACCGCCCTGGGCCTGATGAGCGGAACCTCGCTCGATGGCATCGATGCGGCCATCGTTCGCACCGACGGCGAACGAATCGCCGACATTGGCCCGGCCGAGACGATCGCCTACGAGCCTGCGTTCCGCGGCCGTTTGCGGGGCCTCCTCGGCCGTCTGGACGATGATGAAGAAACCGCCGAGGTGGCGCGCGAGCTCACCGATTTGCACGCCCGGGCGGTTCGGACCCTCCTCGCCCGCGCGGGCGCCCGCACGGGCGACGTTCGCCTTATCGGTTTTCACGGACACACCGTCGCGCACCAGCCCGCGAAGCGGATCACGCGACAGATCGGCGACGGCGCACACCTAGCCCGAATGACCGGGATCACGGTCGTCGATGATTTCAGAAGCCGCGACGTGGCGGGCGCGGGTGAAGGCGCTCCACTAGCTCCGCTGTTCCATGCCGCCCTGGCCCGCGATCTCGAGAAGCCGCTGTGCGTATTGAATTTAGGCGGCGTCGCCAACGTCACGTATATCGCCGAAAACGGAGATGTACTTGCGTTCGATACGGGGCCGGGGAACGCGCTTCTCGACGACTGGATGGGCCGGCGGGCCGGCACCGCGTACGACGCGGGCGGCAGGTTGGCGGCGTCGGGGCACGTCAACCACGACGCGCTGGCAACGTTGCTGCAAGCACCCTATTTCGACCGGCCCCCGCCCAAGTCCCTGGACCGGGACGCGTTCGGTTCCGGGAAATTGGGTGAGCTTGCGTCGGCTGACGGTGCCGCCACGCTCGCGGCATTCACGGTCGAGGCCGTCATCCGCGGGACAAGCTTCTTTCCTCAGGCGGCCCGGCGGTGGCTGGTTTGCGGGGGTGGGCGCAGGAATGAAACCCTTATGCGGGGGCTCGCGGATTCCCTGAAAGTGGCGGTCGAACCGGTGGAAGCGGTGGGCTGGTTGGGCGACGCGCTCGAAGCCCAGGCCTTCGCCTTCCTCGCCGTGCGCAGCCTCTACGGTCTGCCCATCAGCCTACCCTCGACCACCGGCGTCGAGCGTCCGCTTGCCGGCGGCACGATGCACCGGCCCTGAGCCGAGGTCTGCGCGCCGTCTAGGCCGCCTTTACCATCGCCTGGTCGAGAAAGTCCGAACAATGGCTGACCAGCTTGACGATATGGTTTTGGAAGAAGTGGTCGGCGCCGGCGATCACGCGGTAGTCGATGGTCACGGTCTTCTGACTCGACAGTTTCTCGACCAGCTTGTCGACGGCATCGAGCGGGACGACTTCGTCCTTTTCACCGTGCACGACGAGGCCGGAGGCGGGGCAGGGCGCGAGGAACGAAAAGTCGAGGATGTTGGCGGGCGGCGCCACGGAGATGAAGCCGCTGATCTCGGGTCGGCGCATCATCATCTGCATGCCGATCCACGCCCCGAACGAAAAGCCCGCGATCCAGCAGCCAGACGCATTGGGATTGTGGCTTTGCACCCAGTCGAGGGCCGCCGCGCCGTCGCTCAGTTCACCATGGCCGTGGTCGAACCTGCCTTGCGAGCGGCCGACGCCGCGAAAATTGAAACGAAGAGTCGAGAATTGTCGGTGAACGAAGGTCTGGAACAGGCTGTAGACGACCTTGTTGTTCATCGTCCCGCCGTAACGCGGGTCCGGGTGCAGGAGAATCGCGATCGGCGAATCGTTTTGCCTGCAATGGTAATAACGGCCTTCAAGCCGGCCGTCCGGTCCATTGAAGATCACTTCGGGCATGTTTGCAGTGGCTCGCAATGCTTCGCGGTCGGGTTGAATAACCGTTCGCCCGACTCAGGAACTCACGTAATTATCCGGTAAAATTGCCCGGAAATACTTGATGGTGGGGGTCGGACTTCCTATTCTAAGAACGTTGACGGCGAAAGCGCATTCAATCTCGAACTCGCCGACGCCCAAATGGGAAGGCCCCCGGTTGGTCCCCACCAAGCGATACTAAGATATACCAGGGTTCATGGTTTTCAAGAGGCTACAGGACAATATCAGCGCGTTCATGGCGCGCGATCCGGCCGCGCGATCGCGACTGGAAGTGTTTCTGTGCTATCCCGGCTTTCACGCGCTTATCTATCATCGGATCGCCAACCGGGCGTGGCGGGGCGGTTTTCATCTGTTCGGCAGGATCGTCTCCCACGTCGGGCGTTTGCTGACCGGGATCGAGATTCATCCCGGTGCGACGGTCGGACGGCGCTTGGTGATCGATCACGGATCCGGGGTGGTCATCGGCGAAACATCGGAAATCGGCGACGACGTCACCATTTACCAGGGCGTGACGCTGGGTGGAATTGCGCCAGCCGTGGATTCGGGCGCTCAGGTGGAACAAAAGCGCCATCCGACCATCAAGGACGGCGTCATCATCGGCTCCGGCGCCCAGATCCTCGGTCCCATCGTCATCGGCGAGGGTGCGCGGATCGGTGCCAATTCGGTGGTGACGCGCGAAGTCGCATCCGGCGTCACCGCGGCCGGCATTCCGGCCAAAGAGATCTTGCCGCGCGACAGGCCGAAGAAGGGCGAGTTCGTCGCTTACGGCACGCCCCAGGTCAGCGGCCCGGACCCGCTGGAGCAAACGTTCGCGCAATTGCGCGGCCGGATCGCCGAACTTCAGCACCATGTCGCGGAGTTGGAGCAGCGGCTCGCGGGGGGCGAATTCCAACCCGGCGAGCATTCTGACAGCGATCAAGCCGATCCCCCGGTCCCGGCGCGCGCGGGAAAGCGCTGACGGCGGCCGCCGGGCGGAATTAATGATGGGAGCGCCCAAGTGAGACTCAGCGCCAAGGGTCGGTACGCCGTCATGGCGATGGTCGATCTCGCGAGCAGCAACAGCGCGAAACCCGTCTGTCTCGCCGACATCGCCGAGCGTCAGAAAATCTCGCTGTCCTATCTCGAACAGTTGTTCGGAAAGCTGCGGAAGAACGGGCTCGTCAAGAGCGTCCGGGGCCCGGGC
Source organism: Rhodospirillales bacterium (assembly GCA_030746935.1). GTDB lineage: Bacteria > Pseudomonadota > Alphaproteobacteria > Rhodospirillales > JASLLV01 > JASLLV01. The sequence goes on from JASLLV010000132.1 coordinate 3,224, forward strand.
GGCGGATACCTGCTTTCGCACGAGGCCGACAAGACACGAGTCTCAGACGTCATCCTTGCGGTCGACGAGCCCATCAAGGCGACCCGGTGCCGGCCGGGGGCGCCGTTCGGTTGCCACCTCGGCGTCGGGCGGTGCCAAACCCATGATCTGTGGGATGAGCTCGGCAACCAGATCTATCTGTATCTAAGCTCGGTCACCCTGGCGGACGTCTGCGAACGGCGCGTGCTCGGAACCAGCGGTGAATGGCATCGCCGCCGCCATACCGCGCCGGTCGCCGTGGCCGAATAGGGCCCGACGGTCTACGGCCATGGCCGAACCCCTTTATCTCGATCACAATGCGACGACGCCGTTGCGGCCCGTCGCCCAGCGCGCCATTGCCGATGCGTTTGCGGCGACCGGAAACCCGTCGTCGGTTCACGGCTTCGGCCGCGCCCAGCGCCGCCTTATCGAGGATGCGCGGGAAGCGGTCGCGGCGCTGGCCGGCGCTTCCGCCGAGAGCGTCGTGTTCACGAGCGGCGGCACCGAGGCCAACACGCTCGCGCTCCTCGGCGCCGGGTGCCGGCGCGTCCTCGTCTCGGCGGTCGAGCACGATTCGGTGCTGGCCGCGACCGAGGGTGCGGTCACAATTCCCGTCGACGGCAACGGAGTCGTCGAGGTTCCGGCGCTGGAAGCGCTTCTCGCCGAGGCCCATACGCCGGCGCTCGTCTCGGTCATGCTCGCTAACAACGAGACCGGCGTCATTCAACCCGTCGCGGCGGTGGCCGAAGCGGCGCATCGATTTGGCGCGCTGGTTCACTGCGACGCGGTGCAATGCGCGGGAAAATTGGCGTTCGCGATCGACGATCTGGGCGTCGACATGCTGTCGCTCTCTGCCCACAAACTGGGTGGGCCGCAGGGAACCGGAGCCTTGATCGTTCGTGCCGGAACCGAGATCTCGCCCGTCATACGCGGCGGCGGTCAGGAGCGGGGCCTGCGGGCGGGAACCGAAGCGGTTGCCCTGATCGCGGGCTTCGGCGCGGCCGCGGCCGAGGCGGACGAAACCGGGTCGGCCTGGGCGGAGATCGAGACCTATCGCGACCGTATCGAGGCCCACGTCGCGAATGCCGCTCCGGATGCTCGGATCTTCGGTCGGGGCGCGCCGAGGCTCGCCAATACGAGCTGCCTCGCCATGCCCGGTGTCGCCAACGAGGTCCAGGTGATGGCTTTCGACCTCACCGGAATCGCGATCAGCGCGGGCGCCGCATGCTCGTCGGGTACCGTCGGCCCCAGCCACGTGCTCGCAGCCATGGGCGTACCGGAAGCCGGGGCCGGGAGCGCGATACGCGTAAGCCTTGGATGGACCACCTGCGCCGACGATGCGGACCGCTTCGCCGCGGCCTGGACGTCCCTTTACGAGCGCCTGGCACCGCGCGCCCCCGATCGAACGCGGGCCGCCTAGGCGCGACGAGTCGGAATTTGTGCGAATGACCGCAAACGGATCGAGGCCGCCGATCTATCTCGACTATCAGTCGACGACGCCGACGGACCGTCGCGTGGTCTCTGCAATGGAGCCGTACTTCACCGCGGCGTTCGGGAATCCGCACTCGCGTGGCCACGCTTTCGGCCGCGAGGCGGCCGAGGCCGTGGAGCGTGCGCGGGCACAAGTGGCGACGTCGATTGGCGCCGAGCCGCGTGAGATCGTATTCACCTCGGGCGCGACCGAATCCAACAACCTCGCCCTCAAGGGGGCCGCAGCGTTCCAGCATGAACAAGCGCCCAACCCCCGCAACCACGTCGTGACGCTTGCCACCGAGCACAAATGTGTGCTCCAAGCCGCGCGTCGCCTCAAAGCCCAAGGGTTCGCGGTTTCCTGCGTTCCGGTTCCCGAAAGCGGCCTCGTCGATCTCGACGCGTTGTCCGAGGCGATCGGCCCGAAGACCTTCCTGGTCTCGGTGATGGCAGCCCACAATGAGATTGGTGTGATCCAGCCCGTGGCCGAGGTCGGCGCGCTGTGTCGCGCGCGTGGCGTCCATTTCCATACCGACGCCGCCCAGGCCGCCGGCAAGATCGCGCTCGACGTGAACGCGATGAACATCGATCTGCTGAGCATCTCGGGCCACAAGGTTTACGGACCCAAGGGAATCGGCGCGCTTTACGTGCGTCGCCGCCCCCGGGTGCGCCTCGTCCCCCTCATCGACGGCGGTGGCCAGGAACGGGGGCTGCGCTCCGGTACTTTGCCGACGCCCCTTTGCGTGGGGCTGGGTGAGGCGCTCGAGCTGGCGAGCGACGAGAGAGAGGAGGAATCGAAGCGGATCGGCGAGCTTAGGGATCGATTTCTCTCAGCGATCACCGAGCGAATCCCCGACATCCTCGTCAACGGCGATCCCGCCCGCCGGCTGCCTGGGAACCTCAACCTGTCGTTCCCGGGTACCGAAGGGGTGGCGCTCGTGGGCGCCCTGCCGGACGTCGCCGTTTCGACGGGCTCGGCCTGTACGTCGGCGCTCGTCGAGCCGAGCTACGTGCTCAGCGCCATCGGCCTCACCGCCGACCGGGCCGAGGCGAGCATCCGGGTCGGTTTCGGGCGTTTCACGAGTGTGGCCGAAGTGGACACCGCCGCCGCCCGAATCGCCGAAGAAGTCGCGCGTCAACGCGAGGCCGCGACGCCGGGCCGGCGCGCAGCCTCGTCTTAAGCGCGGACGAGGGCGAAATCCCGATCGATGCCGGAACAGATGAAACCGATCAAGCTCAACAATCTCCAGGCTCGGACACTGACCGTGCTGCAGGAGCTGGCGCGCCACCCCGAGACCTCGACCGAGGACGCGGACACCGGCAACGTCCTGATTACCCAATTTCCCGACCCGCACGGGAATCATTTCCACGTGGGCGAGGCCGTGGTCATGGCGGCGAACGCCACCGGACTTCGCAACGAATCGGTCTGGAAGGCGCTCGAACGGAAGGGACTCGCGCGCGCGTTCTTTCCTCACGGAATCGCGCTGACTCCCGATGGGCAGGCGTTCGACACCGGCCTTGGCGAGACCATTCTTATCCGCGCCGACCACTAGAGCGCGTGAATTCGCACTAAGCGCGCGACTCAGGCGACGAGGCTCGCATCGCGCACCCGCGCGGGCGTGAAGGGAATGTCGCGCAAGCGGACGCCGATGGCGTCGAACACTCCGTTGGCGATGGCGGCGGGGGTCGGCCCCTGGACAGCTTCGCCGGCGCCGAGTGGCGGCGCGTCCGGGCGATCGATGAGCACGGTCTCGATTTCCGGCGCATCGCCCATCTTGAGGATCGGATAGCTCTCCCAATCGAGGCTCACGATCGCGGTCCTGTCGAAGTCCACTTCTTCCATGAGGGCCTGGCTGGCGGCGAAGACGAGGCCGCCCTCGAGCTGGTTGGCGAGTCCGTCCGGGTTTACGATCCGGCCCGCGTCGGCCGCGATCCAGGCGCGCGAAAGCCCGATGGCGAAGGTCTCGGGATCGACCCGCGTCTCGATCACGACCGCCGCATAGCACTTGGCGTTCTTGTAGCGCGCGAAGGCGAGGCCGCGGCCTACGCCCTCGGCCATCGGCGAGCCCCAGCCGCAGGCTTCGGCCACGGCCTCGATCACGGCACGGGCGCGCGAATCCTCCAGGTGGCGAAGCCGGAACTCGACCGGATCGACACCCGCGGCGACCGCAAGCTCATCCATGAACGATTCGATGGCGAAGACGTTGGCGAACGCGCCGAGGCCCCGAAACGAAGACGTCGGCAGGCCCACGTCGGCGACGAAATGCT
>JASLLV010000133.1 GCA_030746935.1 Rhodospirillales bacterium
CATCACCAACGACTGGCCGGCGTATCCCGAGCGCCCGCTGAACGAGAACCCGTCAAGCATCGTCTCGCTGAATAGCGTCGAAAACTTCCTCTATCTTCGCGATTCGACGCCCTTCGGCCGTCAGGACGAGTTCGTGCTCACGCTGCACGGAACCAATTACGATATGGTCGTGGTCGACGTTTTCCACGGCCGCAAGGCTTTGAGCAAGCAGGCGGTGGAAACGCTCAAGTTCAAAAAGCTCGGCGCCCGCCGGTTGGTTCTGGCCTATGTCAACATCGCCGCCGCCGCCTACCGGTACTATTGGGGCTCGCGCTGGCGCGAGGGATCGCCGATCTGGATCAGCGCGCCGTTGCCGCAGAATCCCGACCAGTACTTCGTCGAGTACTGGCGTCCCGAATGGCAATCGATCATCTCCGGCAACACGGAATCCTATGTCTACGGAGTGATCGACCAAGGTTTCGACGGCGTCGTCCTGGACGGTGTCGAATCATATCGCTATTTCGAAGGCGGCCTCGAGGCGGTCGAGGCCGCAGACTGATCGGTTCGGGCGTCGTACGCGCGCGCCGTCGAGCGCGGCGCTTTCGGCCGAAATCGAATCGAGGCGTTTAGTCGCGCACCTCGCGCAAAGCGCCGACGACGAAACCTTCATCCGACGGAAAGCGGTCGTCGATCAGGGCGCGGGCCTGGTCCTCGTTCTGGGCGATGACGTCTCGAACCTGGGCGTCGGCCCAGTAGTCGTCGAGGTGCCAGTCGCTCAGGTTGTTCTTGACCAGGGCCCGGACGTTTCGGTTGTAGACTTCAAACGCGTAGGGCTTGAGATCCTTCCACGGGAACTGAAGCATTCTCGTTCACTCCACATGATGACGTTTCCAAGCCCACGCGGCACGTCTCGGGCCGCGCGGGAATTTCCAGGTTAGGGCGGAATTCGTTAACGATCCGTTTCGCTGACCGAGTGGCAATCAAGGAGAGCCATCTCGCGGCGCATCGCGCGCGCGCAGGCAAAAGCGACCCAATGCGCCCGGCGAACGATCGTCCCGGGCGCAGCGCGCGCGCTCAGCGATCGTCGTCGGCCGGTACGACCTGCTCGATGACGAATCCGTTGTGCTCGGGATACTTGGCGCCGATCTTGTTCCGCGCATCGTCTTCGTCACGCGCGGATACGACGATGTAATGGGTTTCGGCCCAATCGTCGGTCAGATGCCGATGGCGGTCTCCCTCCTCAATCAGCCGCCGCACTTCCTTGTTGTACAGCGCAACCTCGAAGCTGATCATTTTGTTCAAGGCAACCCCCCGACCGCAATTTTCTTTGAAAAAGTATGCATCAGAAACCGGCGACGGCGTAAGGCCCTAAGATTCGTGCATCTCCGAAGCTTTTTTGATACAATTCGAAATATGCAAGTCGCACTCGTAACGCCTTCGGCGCTCGGGATTTCGCGTGCGTTCGATGACCGGCCCCTCGTTGCCGAGGTGAAGCCGCCGGAAGAGCGGTCCGCGCCAGAGCAACGGCGAGGGCGCGCGTCCGAGCCGCCGGTCAGTCCCGAGACGCCGCCCCCGGGGTCAGGGTCTACACCGCCGATCGCGGCCGTGGCGGGCAGCTGCAAAGCGGAACCTCGTTTGCCGCCCCCTTCATCACCGTCCTGACCGCACTCCAGATCCAGAGCCAGGGGCGCAAGAACGCGGCCCAGCTCCGCAAGATCATGCAGCCGGTGGCGGTGGATCTCGGCGCCAAGGGGCGCGACAACGTGTTCGGCTGGGGCCTCGTCAACCTCGAGCCCAAGTGTCCGGGTTGAGTGGGCAACGCGGTCGCGGCGCTTGCGTCGCGCACCGCCACCCGGCGAAGGGGCTTTATTCTGCGAGCAGGGTCTCGGCCAGGCGTGCCCAGTAGCTGGCGCCGACGGGCAGAATCTCGTCGTTGAAGTCGTAGCGCGCGTTGTGAAGCGTGCGGCCGCCGTCGCTGGCGCCGTTGCCGGTCCAGATATAGGCACCCGGCCGCGCCTGCAGCATGAACGAGAAGTCCTCCGATCCCATGCAGGGCTGCGGCGCGCGGTCCACCTTTTCGGGACCGACCACGGCCGAAGCCGCCGTGGCCGCCATCTCGGCCTCGTCGGCGTGGTTCACGGTCGCCGGGTAGCGCCGGATATACGTGAAATCGGCGCTGCCCCCGTGGGCCTCGGCGATCCCGTTCGCGATACGCCCGATCGCGGCTTCGGCCCGGTCGCGGACCTCGGCCCGGAACGCGCGCACGGTGCCGCGAAGCCGGACGCTGTCGGGAATCACGTTCCAGGCGTCGCCGCCGTGGAACTGGGTAACGCTGACAATGACCGCATCCACGGCGTCGGTCGCCCGGCTCGAGATCGACTGCAGAGCCGTCACGATTTCGGAGCCGATGAACACGGGATCGATCCCGAGGTGCGGCATGGCCGCGTGGCTGCCGCGGCCCTGGACGGTGATCTCGAAGTTGTCGGCAGAGGCCATCATCGGCCCTGCTCCGATCGCGAATTCGCCCACCGCCATTCCCGGCCAGTTGTGCATCCCGAAGACCCGATCGCAGGCGAACGTCTCGAACAAGCCTTCTTCCACCATGACCCGGCCGCCGCCCTCGTTCTCTTCGGCCGGCTGGAAGATGAAGTGGACCGTGCCCTGGAAGGCGCGCGTCTCGGCAAGATAGCGGGCCGCGCCCAGCAACATGGTCGTATGCCCATCGTGGCCGCAGGCGTGCATCATGCCGGTGTTGACGGAACGGTGCGCGAATTCGTTGATCTCGGCGATGGGAAGCGCGTCCATGTCGGCGCGCAGCCCGATCGCGGGACCGTCACCATTCACGAGGCGGCCGACGACGCCGGTCCGGGCCAGGCCGCGGTGGGCCTCGATCCCGAATTCGCCAAGCTTGGCGGCGACGAAGTCGGCGGTGCGCGTCTCCTCAAAGGCGATCTCGGGATGCGCGTGCAGATCCTGCCGCCAGGCGGTCATCTCGGCGTGGAGCTTGGTGATGTGGGGGATGACGGGCATGGCGGCGGCGAATTTAGACCATGCTCCGGTCCGAGTCACGCCGGCGCATGGGTCGCTATGAGCGGACTAGGCGCCTCTCAGGGCTCGGGCACCATGTGGATATGGTGGGTGGGACACTCGCGGACGCTCAACGCGCGGCCCTTGCGGTCGTCGTAGTCGAACAGATCGTACGCGCCGGTGTGGTCGCTAAGGCTATCGCCGGATTACGGTGATACTCCGGGCCGGCGGCTGGATCGACAACCGCAAGCGGGTGGAACGATTGCCGTGCCGAGCACTTCGGTGGCGCCGGCGACGACTCCGTCAGTCAGGGAGCGCTGGGCGCGCCAACCACGGCAATGGCGGCGGGAGATTCTTCGCCACGCGCCTCGGCCAAGTCGCGATGGATGGCCTCGGCGGCATTCTTGCCGGCACCGGCGGCGAGAATGACGGTGGCGGCGCCGGTGACCACGTCACCGCCGGCGTAAATCTTGGCGCGCGTGGTCCGGCCGCTTTCTTCGTCGGCGACCAGGCAGCCCCAGCGGTCGGTCTCCAACCCGGTGGTGCTCTTCAAGAGCAGTGGGTTGGGCGTCGTGCCGATCGACAACACCACGTTGTCCACCGGGATGACGAACTCGGTGCCGGCCACCGGAACCGGGCGCGCGCGCCCCGAGTCGTCGGGCTCGCCCAGTTCCATGACCTGACACTTAAGTCCGGTGACCCAGCCCTCGTTATTGCCGAGCACCTCGAGGGGATTGGTCAGCCAGTGGAACTCGACGCCTTCCTCGATGGCGTGGTGATGCTCTTCGATGCGGGCCGTCATTTCGGTCTCGCTGCGGCGGTAGACGATCAGCCCCTTTTCCGCTCCCATGCGCAAGGCTGAGCGTACGGTGTCCATCGCCGTATTGCCGGCGCCGATCACGGCCACCCGTTTGCCGACCTTCATCGGCGTGTCGGCGTTCGGAAAGTCGTAGGCCCGCATCAGGTTGATGCGGGTCAGAAATTCGTTGGCGGAGAATACGCCGTTGAGGTTCTCGCCGGGGATGCCGAGGAACTTGGGCAGTCCGGCACCGGTACCGATAAAGACGGCGGCGAAGCCCATGTTATTCAACAGATCGTCCAGCGCGATGGTCTTGCCGACAATGACGTTGGTGACAATTTCGACGCCGCGCCGCTTGAGGACATCGATTTCCCAGTCAAGGACGTCGTTGGGCAGGCGGAATTCCGGGATGCCGTAGCGCAACACCCCGCCCGGCGCGTGCAACGCCTCGTAGACGGTCACGGGATAGCCCATGCCCACCATTTGGCCGGCGCAGACCAGCCCGGCCGGGCCCGAGCCGATCACGGCGATCTTTTCGTCGCGCCACGGCTGCCGGGCGCCTTCGTTGTTCGGTTGGTCGCGTTCCCAGTCGGCGACGAACCGTTCCAGATGCCCGATGGCCGCCGAAGTGAAGCGGTTGTTCATGTGGCAAAGCAGCTCGCACTGGCTCTCCTGCGGACAGACCCGTCCGCAAATGGCCGGCAGCGGATTCGCGCCGCGAAGGATCGAGGAAGCTTCCGTCATGTCGCCGGCGGCGATAGCGTGGATGAATTCGGGGATCGGGATGCGCACCGGACAGCCGTCAACGCAAACCGCGTCCTGGCAGCGCAGGCAGCGCTCGGCCTCGAACATCGCTCTTTGCAGGTCATAGCCCTCGTTGACCTCGAGGAAGTCGTGGGCGCGCACGCCGGCGTCGCGCTGGGGCATCGGGGTCTTGTCAATTCGTTTGACCGGCATCAGGACGCTCCCGCCGAGGCTTGGCACTCGGGTGCCTGCATTTCGGCTGCTTGGCTTTCCAGATCGGCATACATCTTGTTGCGCCTGACCGCTTCGTCGAAATCCACTTGGTGGGCATCGAAGAAGGGGCCGTCGACGCAAGCGAACTTCACTTCGTTGCCGACGGTGACCCGGCAACCGCCGCACATACCCGTACCGTCGATCATCAACGGATCCATCGACGCCAGTGTCTCGATTCCGGCGGCGCGGGTGGTTTCGGCGACGGCGCGCATCATCGGCATCGGGCCGATGGCCAGCACCCGATCGGGCGGGCCGATGCCGTCCGCCACGCCGGCGCCGTCGATGAGTTGTTGCAACCGTTCGGTGACGAACCCCTTGAGCCCGGCGGAGCCGTCGTCGGTGCACAATTCCAGATGGCCGCACACGGCGCTGAGCTCGTCGGTCAGGATCAATAGATCTTTCTGGCGGGCACCGATGATTGCCGTCGTCTGCTCGCCGCGTTCGCTAAGATCGCGCATCAGGCACAGCAGCGCCGCGGCTCCGAAACCGCCGCCGACGCCGACCACATGGCCGCCGGGCGTAATCTCGGGTTCGGCGCCCAACGGGCCGACCACGTCGAGGATATCGTCGCCTTCATCCAACGCCCCCAACAGTCTTGTGGTGACGCCCACTTCCTGAACAACGATGGTGATCTCGCCCCTGTCGCGGCCGTAATCGGCGATGGTCAGTGGGATGCGCTCGCCGCCTTCACGGACGCGGGCGATGACGAACTGCCCCGGCTGCGCCGCCGCCGCGATCAGCGGCGCCTCGACAATGAACAGCTTGGTGACCGGAGTCAGTACGCGTTTGCTGATTATCCTCGCCATTTGTCACAGCCCCTCGTGTCCGTGCATGATTTTCAAACGCTGCCAACGCCTGTCGACCTCGATTTCGATGGCCTCGAGCCGTTCTGCGTTGTCGGCCGAAAGCAAGTGCCTGGTCTTACCCATGAGTCCAAGCCAGTCGGCCACCGGCCGGCGGCGTTCGACGGCATCCGGGTCGTAGGTAAGCGAGGTGTTCCCTTTCTCGACTTCGTAGAGCGGGAAGAAGCAAGAATCGAGAGCCGCCTGCAACACGTCCTCGGCCGCGTCGTCGGTGGTCCGCCAGTTGAGCGGGCAGAAAGACAGGACCTTGCCGTAGACCATCCCCTCGCGCTTGGCATACCACTGCGCCTTGGCGACTTTGCGCATGAAGTCCTCGGGATAGCCTTCGCTGGCGGTGAATACATAGGGCAGGTGGCAGGCGGCGAAAATCTGTGCCGTGTCCTTATGGTGGAATCCCTTACCGGCCTTGGCCTCGCCGACTTCGCTGGTCGAGGTGCGGTGGCCCATCGGCGTGGCGTAGGAAAGCTGCGCGCCAGTGTTCATGTAGCCCTGATTGTCGTACTCCAGAATGATCATGCGATGATTGCGGTTGGCGGCGCCCAGCGCCGGTCCCATGCCGATATCCATGCCGCCGTCGCCGGTGACCATCATGAAGGTAATGTCGGGCGATCCCGGCAGCTCGCCGCGGCGCATGCGTTCGAGATACATCTCGACCAGCCCCGACAGGGTGGCCGCGCCGTTCTGGAACAGATTGTGGATATAGGTGATACGGTGCGACGTGTGCGGATAGCCGGTGGTCACCACCATGGCGCAACCGGTATGGAACAGCACCACCAGATCACCCTCGAGGACGCTGTAGGCTTGGTGTAGTACCGGGAAAATGCCGCAGCCCGGACAACCACCGTGACCGGGGGCGATTCGGCAGGGCACCGCTGTCATCGCCCACAAGGGTTCCAGCTCGACCTTGAGCCTACCGCTTTTTTCGTCTTTGGTGACTTTCGCCATGCCACGCGAAACGTCCTCGGTGGCAATGGCGGGGAGCCCGGGCGGTGGTTTTTTTTCAGGATCACCGGCATAGGTGCCATGGTAGGCGAAGGGCTTGTCCACCGATCCTTGCGCCACCGCCTCAAGCGCCTCGGCGAAGAACTGTTCTGCGTCGGCGTCATAGAAGTCCTTGCCGCCAAGACCGTATATGCGGTTGAGGACCAACGTACGGTTGTCCGCGTCCTGTTGCAGCGCAGCGCGGATTTCGAGTGCCAAGTTGCCGTTGCCGGCGCCGTAGGAATCACCTCGGTCTCCGACCAGTACGGCGCGCACGTTTTTGAACAATTCGCGGATTTCCTGCCCG
>JASLLV010000134.1 GCA_030746935.1 Rhodospirillales bacterium
GGCATATCGGTCCTCCTCGATGCCAGTTACATACATCAGGGTGGACCACTTCAATGGGGGTGGATCATTCCGGCTCAAGGCATTTATCGACGGGCTCGTCGGGACCGATGAGGTCGAGGTTCGCGATGAGGCCGTACCACTGATCGATATGGCCGGACATCTCGACGGCAACGCCCGGGCGGTCCTGTTTCGCAACGCAGGACCCGAGAGTGCGACTGTCGTGGGCAACGTGATGGGTAGCAGGAGCCGTATCGCCCGGGCGTTCGGCGTGCCGGCGGATCGGCTCGCGCAGGAGGTTCTCGCGAGGCTGGCTGGTGAACAGCCCGTGGTCGAGCTGGCCCGCGACGCGGCGCCGGTGCAACAGGTGGTACTGACCGGAAACGAAGCCGATCTCACTCGGCTTCCGGTTCACTTGCAGCATGCGCTCGACGGTGGACCTTACATCTCGTCGGGTCTCGACTTTGTCATCGATCAAAAGACCGGGTGGACCAATGTCGGCAGCCGGCGGCTGATGCTGCGCGGCCGCCACGAGGCGGGAATCGATCTCCTTGCCCCCAGCGACCTGCGCGCGATCTATCTGGCAGCGCTTGAACGCGGCGAGCGCATGCCGATCAGCTTCGCGCTCGGCACGCATCCGGTCGACTTCATCGCCGCATCCATGAGGCTCCCGGCTGATGAGCTCGCGCTCATCGCGGCGCTTCGGGGCGTCCCGCTCCATGTGGTTCGCTGCGTCACCAACGACATTCTCGTGCCGGCCGACGCCGAGATGATCCTGGAAGGCTACATCGACGAACGAGGTTTCGTCGAGCCGGAGGGGCCTTACGGCGAGTTCTTCGGATATTACGGCATCATGAAGTACAATCCGGTGTTCCACCTGACCGCCATTACGTCTCGGCCCGACGCGATATTTCAGACGACGACCATATCGGGCAGGCATATCGGCCGAACCGAAACCGCTCAGATCGATTCCCTGAGAACCGAGACGCTGGCTTGGCGGGCGATGGAGACGGCGGTGCGGGAGCCGGTCGCGGTCTATGCGCCGCCGGCCGGAACCGGCATGAACAATCTCCGTGTCGCCCTGCGCCAGCGCGTCCCCGGTGAGGCGCGCAATGCCATCGCGGCGTTGCTCGGCTCCCGGGCCGACATCAAGCACGTCTTCGTGGTCGATGAGGACATCGACATCTTTTCCGACGATCAGATGGAATGGGCTCTCTCCACTCGTTTCCAGGCGCGCCGCGACATGGTGATAGAAGATGGATTTCGCGCCGTGCCGCTCGACCCCTCACTGGATGGAGAAGTGACCGGCGCCAAGGCCGGGTTTGACCTGACGGTTCCGTTCGGCAAGCTCGGAACCATGAAATGGTCGATATCCGAGCCGCCACGCCTCACCGCCGCCCGCTTCCAGAGCATTCGCCAGGCGCTCGAATCCGAGCCGATGGCGTTCGGAACTCTCGTCATGGCGCTCGGCAGCGACGACGGCAGGGAAGTCGTCCTCGAGCTCGAAGAGCTAAGCAACGAGGGTATCGTCACACGTTTGCCGACCGGTGAATACGGCCTGACAAAATCGACTGATACAAACGACCCTTGATGCTGACCTATATTATGCCCGCTGGAGGCCCGGGCCGACATAAACTATCGTTCTAGCCGAACTAACGGAGAATGCCGGTCCGGGGAGAGGCGATGAAACGCAGCACCGATCGAATTCTGACGACGCATGTTGGTAGCCTGGTTCGTCCACCTCCGATACGAGAGGTGATGAAGGCGCGCGCCAACAACGAGCCTTACGATGAGAGTGTGTTGGGCGAAACGCTACGCGACAGCGTGGCGGAGGTCGTGAGAAAGCAAGCCGATATCGGTATCGACGTGCCGAGCGACGGCGAGTTCGGAAAACTGGGATGGGCGCGATACGTCATGGATCGCCTCGGCGGCCTGGAGCCGCGCCGATCGGGCCCGAAAGAAAAGCTCCATTTCGGCACCTCTGGCGACCGTGAGACTTTCGCCGATTTCTACGCCGCCCTGGCGCCGGTGGAGGCCTATGATTGGGCGACGCCGACGGAAGGACAGCCGGCCTCGTTGCCCCGCGCGGGCGCCGGCCAGGGTCCGATGGGCTGGGACTGCGTTGGCCCGGTTACCTACACCGGACAACACGAGCTCGATCGCGATATCGCCAATTTCAAGGCGGCGCTCGACGGCTTGAACGTCGCCGAAGCGTTCATGCCGGTCGTCGCCCCGATGAGTGTGACGGAGTACAACCCGGCGGAGCGAAATTATTATCCCAGCGACGAGGCCTATCTCTACGCCGTCGCCGATGCGCTCGCGGTGGAGTACAACGCCATCGTCGACGCGGGGTTCGTCCTGCAGGTGGACGACTCGCTCTTTCCGCAAATATTCTCTCGTGATCTCGGCAAGAAGACGCTCGCCGAGATCCGCAAGTTCGCCGAGCTGTGCGTCGACGCGCTGAACCATGCGTTGGCGGGCATTGCCGAGGACAGGGTCCGCTACCACGTCTGCTGGGCAAGCAACTTCGGGCCCCATACATACGATGCACCGTTGCGCGACATGGTCGACATCATGCTCAAGGTTCGCGCCCAGGCCTACTCCGTCGAGGCGGCGAACTCGCGGCACGAACACGAGTGGATGGTGTGGGGCGACGTGAAGCTTCCCGACGGGAAAATCCTGATTCCGGGGCTGGTCACTCACCATACGATGATCGTCGAGCATCCCGAGCTGATCGCGTGGCGGATCGAAAACTTCGCCTCGCTGGTTGGGCGCGAGAACGTCATCGCCAGCACCGATTGCGGTTTCGCGCAGAGCGCGACGACGGTGCGCGTGCATCCCCAGATCCAATGGGCGAAGCTCACGGCGTTGAGGGAGGGTGCCGATCTCGCCTCGGCGAAACTATGGAAGAATTGAACGATCGGGTTGCGACCTCGTGGAGCACACCGGTTAGCCGAATTGCGCGGTGCCCGTCATCGTTAGCGAGCCCCCGGAATCGCTGACCCAAAGACTGTATCCATCGTCGTCTGGATTGGCGCCGAGGGTGAACGGCGCCTGGTCGTAAAGCGGCCGCACCGCGCGGTAGCCGAAGGACGTGACCCGCTCTTCGGGCCGGTTGGCGCGGCACAACTCGAGCAGCAGCAGCGCGAGCAGCCGCCCCTGCACCAACAGACCCGGATAATTCTCGACGCCGCTTGCATAGGGCAGGTCGTAGTGAATGCGGTGGGCGTTGAAGGTGATCGCCGAGAAGCGGAAAAGCAGGATCGGGCTCGGAACAACCGAGCGCCGCCAGGTCGCGGCTTCCGGCGCCGGCTTCGCGGGCGGGGCCGGGGTGCCCGGCACCACCTCGCCGAGATAGAGGATATCCTGTTCCTCCGTCACCGCCGGGCCGCGCGGGCCGACGATGGTGCGACGGACGAGGGCGCGAACCAGCTTGCCGGAACGGGTCTCCTTCTCCTCAATGTCCACGAGCTCCGTGGTCTGCGCGATCTCCTCGCCGACGCGCAGCGGCGTGCGATAGGTGTGCCGCGCGCCACCGAACATGCGCCGCGGCAGGTCGATCGGCGGCAGCAAGCCGGTCCCGCTCGGCAAGCCGTCTTCCCCGAGCGCGTCGGGTCGGGCGCCGCCAGCGAAGTAGGCGCACTCCCAACCCGGAGGCAGGGCATCGCCCGCGTTCGGCGCCGGGTTGTCGACATCGAGCGTCGCCGCCAGTCGAGCAACGGAGAGCGGTGTCACGACGTCCGGGATCGTCTCATTCTTGCCGAGATATTCTTCGACTCCGCTCAGTAGCCCTGCCATCTCTCCGCCTTCCTTCACTGACGCCATGGTTATGCGTCGCCCGTTTTCGGCCCGCTCCTAGCGGGCCGGCCGCCTGGATGCGACGCAGCCCGAAATGGTTACCCGGACAGACTCCTAGCTCAAAATATAGGCTAACGTATAGATAGCTAGGAGCCTGTCCGAGTAACCATCGATGTCCGAGCCACCTCCGATTGCCGAACAGGACGGCGCCAGTTTCTTTCACCGCGACAGCGAAGCCGAATTCGAGTTTCGGCTGGAGGTGCGGTCCTGGGTTGAGGCGAACCTGCCGCCCGCACTGCGCGGTTTGGTTCGGCGTCCCGATCCGGTGGCGCTCCGCGAGTGGCATCACCGTCTCCATGAGCGCGGGTGGATCGCCCCGAGTTGGCCACGCAGCGCGGGCGGAATGGGCGCGAGCGTACGCCAACAGCTTATCCTCGACGAGGAGATGGTGCGCGCCGGCGCGCCCCAGATCGTCCTCGTGGGGCTCGCTTTCGTCGGACCGCTGCTGATCGAGTTCGGCACCGAGGAACAGAAGGCACGTCATCTGCCGCCAATCCTCCGCGGCGAAATCTCGTGGGCGCAAGGTTATTCCGAGCCCGGCGCCGGCTCGGATCTCGCTTCGCTGAAGACCCGTGCCGAACGGCGCGATGGCCATTTCATCGTCAACGGCCACAAGGTGTGGCAGACCTGGGGACATTATTCGGAATGGATGTTCACGCTGGTACGGACGGACCCGGCGGCGCCAAAACACAAGGGGATCAGCTGCCTGGTGATCGATATGGCGACACCGGGCGTCACGGTACGCCCCATCGTTACGATCACCGGCGAGGACGAGCTGAGCGAAGTGTTCCTCGATGATGTCGTGGTGCCGGCCGACAATCTCGTTGGCCCGTTGAACGATGGGTGGCGGGTTGCCAACGCGCTCCTGGCGCATGAGCGTCTCGCCGGCGGCAATCCGCAATTCACCATGGCCGCGCTTGACCGCGCCAAACAGATCGCCGAGGCGACGGGCGCGATGGCCGATGCCGCCTTCCGCGACCGGTTGGCGAAGATCGAGCTGCGGGTCGTTGCTCAGGCCGCCCTGTTCGAGTACGCCGTGCGCCGTCGCGAAGCGGGGGTTCTAGAGCCGGCGGAGACATCGATCCTCAAGATCGTCGCGACCGAGACGCTGCAGGCGGTAAGCGACCTCATGATCGAGGCGGCGGGAAGTCACGCGGGCGAGGCCGGGGGTGATGGGGTTGCCGCCGCGGGCCAGCATTTCCTACAGTCGCGGCGCGCAACGATCTTCGGCGGCACCCGCGAAATCCATTATGGCATCGCCGCTCGCCGCATACTCGGTCTACGCTAGCCGGACCAGACAGGGGAGACATCGCCGATGCTGACAAGCGATACCCTCGAGTGGGCGGCGGACCGGATTCCCGACCGCGAGGCGTGGAGCTTCGGCGCGACGCGGCGGAATTTCGCCGAGGCCGACCGGCGCGCCAACCGCGTCGCCAACGCGCTCCTCGATCTTGGCTACGAGGCGCACGAGCGGATTGCCGTCCTCGCGTCCAATTCCGACCAGTCGGCGGAGCTGTTCTTCGCGCTCGGCAAGGCCGGCCTCGTCGCGGTGCCGCTCAATATCCGGTCCTCTCCGGCGGAGTTGCGGTTCATCTGCGAGCAGGCACGGGTTTCCGGCATTTTCGTCTCCACCGGGCTCGTCGACGGCTTCCGCGCCGCCGATTTGCCGAGCGACGATCTCAAGGCGGTCATCGACCTCGGCGAGGGGCATGGCTTGGCGAGCGACTACGAGGCGCTCGCCGTGGCCGGATCGCCCGCCCGGCCGCCACGACGCGTCGGCTCCGACGACCTACGGGTGATCAAGTTCACCAGCGGCACCACGGGGACGCCCAAGGGCTGCATGGGGACGCACCGGGAATGCCTGTTCAACGTCATGTCCTATCTGATCACCCAGCCCTACGAGCCGCACGACGTGTGCGGGCTGGTCGTCTCGCTCGGCGCGGGACTGGGAAGCTACCTGCTGACCGCGTTCGTCTATCGCGGCTGCCGTACCGTGATCCTCGACACCACGCGGCCGGGCGAGATTCTCGACGCGATCGCCGCCGAGGGGATCACGCGCCTCACCGTCGTGCCGACGATGATCGGCCTTCTGATTGACGAGCAGGCGGCGCATGCGCGTGATCTGTCGTCCCTGGAACTGATCCACTACACCGGATCGCCCGCCACCGTGGATCTCATCCGACGCGGCCAGGACGTGCTGGGTTGCGGGTTCTATCAGTCTTACGGGGCGACCGAGTCCGGAGGGCGAATAACCCACCTCACGCCGGAACAGCATCGACGGCTGGTCGCCTCGGCGGCCGGCCAGACCGATGCCTGGGGGCGCGAGGTCATGCCGTGCGGCCTGGAGCAGCCGGGTTTCGAGGTCAGGCTGGAGGACGATGACGGCAACGAGGTGCCCGACGGCACCGTAGGCGAGCTCGTCGTGCGCGGCGAGTCGGTGTTCAAGGGGTACTGGAACCTGCCGGAGCTAAACGCCGAGGTGCTGAGGGACGGCTGGTGGCGCAGCGGCGATCTCGCCCGGCGCGCGACCGATGGAACCCTCTATATCGTCGACCGCAAGAAGGACATGATCGTCTCCGGCGGGTACAACGTCTACTCGGTTGAGGTCGAGCAGGTCCTCGACCGCCATCCCGACGTCGCCCAGGTCGCCGTCGTCGGCGTGCCGCATCCGCGCTGGGGAGAGGCCATCTGCGCCTTCGTACTGCCGCGTGCGGGTATCGTTCCGGAAGAGCGCGAGCTGGAGGCCATGTGCCGAGACGCGCTCGCTTCCTACAAGGTTCCCAAGCGCTACGTCTTCGTCGACACCTTGCCCATGACGACGACGGGCAAGATCCGCAAGACGGCTTTGCGGGATCGCGCGGTGGCCGACCGGACGATGACCTAGTGTCCCGAATCTGAAATTCATACTATTACCGATTCAGTCGTTGAGTCAGACTCGATGTTGGAAACGATATGGAGTCTGACGATGGCACGGTTGGCGGCACTGGTTCTCAGCGATACGGAGCGTTCGGAGCTGGAGGCGCTGGTGAGGCGACGTAACACGGCCCAGGCGTTGGCGTTGCGTGCTCGGATCGTCCTCGAATGCGCGGCGCGAAG
>JASLLV010000135.1 GCA_030746935.1 Rhodospirillales bacterium
ATTCGACCTGGGAGGAAGGTATGCGGCTGTGCCGGGCGGCGGGCGTCAAGCAGCTTGCCATCTTCCATCACGACCCCGACCACGACGACGCGTTCATGGAGGCGCTCGAGGTCGAAGCCACGGCCGCCTGGTCGGGCAATCTTGTGGTCCGCGAGGGCATGGTGCTCGACATCGCCTGACCGGCGCGGCCGGGGCGTTCGGGCGGCGGCGGGCGACCGGGGTGGTGGACCCGATCAACGGGGTGCGGGCGCGCTCCCTTGCAGCCGTTCCAGACGTTCTTCCCCGAGTGCGCCCGCTTCGGCCAGATCGGCGGCCGACAATCGCGCAGTCAAGCCGTCTCGGTATTCGCTTTTGCCTTCGAGCCCCGCTTCGGCGGCAATGTCGAGCCACATCAGCGCGCGGATGGGGTCGGGTTCCAGCCCCGGCCCGCCGACGGCATGAAGATAGCTGAGCTGACGGCGCGCGGCGTCGATCCCGGATTCGACCGCCCGCTCGTACCACCGGACCGCGCGACTCGCATCCGCGGCGGCACCGATTCCGCGCTCGTACATAAGCGCCAGGTTGTATTGGGCACTCGGCCATCCCCCCTCGGCGGCGGCTGCGAACCAGCGCAGCGCCTCGATGGGTGCCGGCGCCACACCGCGCCCCGCGTAGTACATTTCCGCGATCCGCGACTGCGCCTCGACATGGCCTTGATCGGCCGCCTTCAAGTACCACCCGGCCGCCGCCTTGGCGTCGGGTTCGCCGCGAACCCCGTTCTCGAGCATGAGGCCCAAATAGAACTGCGCCTGGGCGCTTCCCCGTTCGGCGGCGCGTTCGTACCAGCGCATCGCATCGCCATAGTTCCCGGGTACCGGAACCTCGGCAGCCAGGGCTGGCGCCGCGGCTACGAGAACCGCGAAGGCAAGGACGATGTGTGAAAAAATCCCCGGACCCGAACGGGACCGCGAAGGAAACGGCGGTCCCTCGCCACCGCTCGGTGACGCGTTGCCCCGGTCCGCACGCCCAACGCCCCGTAACATAGCGGTCATAATGCCTGCGCGGCCTCCGGTGCACAAGATTTAGTATTAGCCGATGAGCAACGTACTAAATGTTTGGGCGCGCGCGCGCAATCGCGAGTGCGAGCCGACACGCGACAGCAAGGAAAATATTGCCGCCCGGCTTGGCCTCGCCGTTCGGACGCCGCACGCAGACCCGGTCGGGGACGGCCGCGCCGCTAAAGCATTATCCGTTAGGCGGAACCGGCCCACACGCCGACGGAAAACGCTCTAGAGTTCTATTCGACGTCCACGTCAGCGTCCTCGGGCGCGGGACCCCCGTCAGGGTCGGCCCAGGCGTTGTTTTTCAGCCACGGAAGCGGCAGTTTTGGCCGTCGCGGCGCCGGTTCCGGGATCGGCTCGGGATCGCGCACGAAATAGTCGATTGCCGGCGGCGCCGCGAGTGTGACCGGAAGCGGCGCCTCGGGCGTCTCGTAGCGGCTCGGCGCCGGTCCGTAGTAGTTCACCAGCCGCTTCTCGTCCCGGTGATAGGGCTCGTCGAAGCAATGCACCGCGGCCAACGATTTGTAGCAATAGGTTGCCTCGTAGTCGTAGACCCCCTTTTCGTACTCGGACACGTACCCGCAAGCCCCGAGCAGCGTACCGGCGACAAGCGCAATGACAGCTCTCAGCATCATCCTTCTCCCGTCCGCATGGCCCCGTCCCGACCATGATCCACAATGGGAGAATGCAATTTGAGGGCCAATCCTCGGCGCCCGGCCCGATCAGGCGTTCACGTCGACGACGGTCCGCCCCCGGACCCGGCCTGAAAGGATGTCACCGGCAAGGTCCGGAACCTCTTCGAGCGCAACCACCGTGGTCATGCGCTCCAGCGCCTTGCCGGGCATCTCGCGCGCGAGCCGGTTCCACGCGGCCATGCGTTGTTCCGAGGGACTGGTGGCCGAATCGATCCCCAACAGCTTGACGCCGCGGATCACGAACGGGATTACCGAAGCCTCGAAGTTGGCCCCGCCGGCAAGCCCGACGGACGCGCAGCTCGCGCGGTAGTGAAGCTGCGCAAGCACATTCGCGAGCGTCGTTCCGCCGACGTTGTCGATCGCGCCCGCCCACCGCTCGGATGCCAACGGCCGCGTCGGCGGCGCCTCGAGCTCGGCCCGATCGACGATGGTCGTCGCCCCAAGTTCGCGCAAATACGCGTGCGCCTCGGCGCGTCCCGTCGACGCTGCCACCCGGTAGCCCCGCGCCGCCAGCAGGGCCACCGCCACGCTGCCGACCCCGCCCGCGGCCCCGCTCACCAGCACCTCGCCTTCGCCGGTAGGCGAAAGTCCGAGTTCCTCGAGCGCCATAACCGCGAGCATGGCCGTAAACCCGGCGGTGCCGAGCGCCATGGACTGAAGCAGCGTCATCCCCTGGGGCAGGGGAACCAGCCAGTCGGACGGGACGCGGGCGCGGCTCGCATAGCCGCCCCAGCGAACCTCGCCCACGCGCCAGCCGGTCAGGATCACCGGATCGCCCTCCTTGAAACGCGGCGATCGCGAGGATTCGACCGTTCCCGAAAAATCGATCCCGGGGACATGGGGATAGGACTTCACCAGCCCGCCGATCCCCTTCAGGACCATCCCGTCCTTGTAGTTGAGATCGGAGTAGGCGACGGCAACGGTGACGTCGCCGTCAGGGAGCGCGTCGAGTTCGAGGATCTTCGTCGAGGCGGCCGGCGCGCCGTCGCCATCGTCGAGCACCAGCGCCCGAAAGGTGTTTTCGCTCATGGGCCCTCTCCTCGGTCTGTTTGCTTCGTGATCTGGAACGCCTGGGCGAGCAGCTCGTAAGATCGAAGACGCGCACCGAAGTCGTGGCAGATGGTCACGATGACCAGCTCGTCGACGCCGTACGCGTTGGCGATCTCGTTGAGGCGCGCTTTTATCTGTTCGGGCGCGCCCACCACGTTGCGCCGGCGGCTGCGTTCGATCTGCACCCGGTCGGCCTCGGCGTATGCGTAAGACAGGGCGTCGGCAACGCTCGGATAGGGCGGAAGCTCCCCTTCCTGCCGGCTCCTGAGGCGCCACAGGTTGCGGCTGGCCTCCAGGCGCAGGGCCTCGGATTCGGAGTCCGCGCAGATCACGAACACGGCGACGCTGCCGCTTGCGGTCCGGCAATGGGGCGAGGAACGGAAGCATTGCCGGTAGGCTTCCATCACGCCCTCGCCGCCTTCGTTGATGAACTGGGCGAACGAGAACGCGAGTCCCATAAAGGCCGCGAGCTGGGCGCTCTGATCGCTCGACCCCAATAGCCAGATCTCGGGCACGCCGGCGCCGGAAGGCATGGTGCTGAGCCCGGCGAACGGATGGGCCGCATCGAGCTTTCCGGAAAGGAAGCCGATCAGGTCCGCAACCTGGTCGGGAAAGCGTTCGGGCCTCAGCGGCTCGGCGCCGTTCCGAAGCGCCAGCGCGGTCAGCGGATCGGCGCCCGCGGCGCGGCCGATGCCGAGGTCGATCCGGCCGGGAAACAGGGTCTCGAGCATGCGAAAGGTCTCGGCCACTTTGTACGGGCTGTAGTGGCTGAGCATCACGCCGCCCGAGCCGACCCGCATCGACGTGGTGGCGGACGCGATGCGGGCAACCAGGATCTCGGGCACGGTACCGGCGAGCCCCGCCGAGCCGTGGTGCTCGGCCACCCAAAAGCGGTGGTAGCCGAGTCGTTCGGCGGCCCGCGCAAGCTGGACCGTCTCGCTGACGGCGTCGGCCGGGGCGCCGCCGGCGCTCACCGGCGACTGATCGAGGACGCTGAGACGCATCACCGCGCACTTTATTCCGAGCGACGCCCATCGGTAACCCCCGCGCGCGACTCCCCGCCAGCAACGGTGCCGCCGATCGCTACCCGCCGGGCGTGCTATGATTTTTCGCCTGAAGGCCAATCGTAGACGCGGATCGCATCATCATGGCCCGGCGCACCCCTGTTTTTCAGGCGATCGTGGCTTGCCTTTCGCTAACCGGCACGGCCGCGCTCGCGCAAGCCCCGCCATTAGAGACCCGCTGGACCGCGCCGACGCCGGAAGGACGGGCGTTCCTCGCCGCGCCGCCGAGAGAGGTGCTCGCCGAGACGGACGCGCGGCCGCCATACGCCGTCCGGCTGGGCCACCTCGCCTTCCGCTCGCCGGCGATTCTCGGCGGCTGGGTGGGCCGCCTCGGCCTCGCGTGCGAGACTTGCCATACCGGCGGCGCGGCCAACGTCCAGTTCTTCGTTGCCGAGGTTTCCGACAGGCCCGGCAACGCCGACGTCACCCACGCCTTTTGGCGGGGTCCCAGGGAAGACGGCCTCGCCAATCCCGTCAACTTCCCGTCGCTCAGGGGCGTTCGCTGGACTGCGCCCTACGGCCGCGACGGGCGGTTCTTCGATCTCGCGTCCTTCACTCGCAACGTCATCGTAGCTGAGTTCGGGGGCGCGGAGCCCGAGCCCTGGCTGCTCGATGCGCTCGTCGCATACCAGCAGGCCCTGGCGCTTCCACCGAATCCAAATCTCGGCCCGCTGGGTAAGCTCGGGGCTGACGCGCCGGCGCCGGCTCTACGCGGCGAGGCGTCGTTTGTACGCGACTGCGCCCGCTGCCACCTCCCCTCGGCCGCCTTCGCCGACCGCTCGAGCCACGACGTCGGCACGGGCGGCGTCTTCGATACCCCGAGCTTGCTAGGTCTTGCCGAAACGGCGCCCTACTTCCACGACGGACGCGCGGCCGATCTGGACGCCGCGATCGCGCATTTCGACGGCGTCCTGGAGCTCGGATACGACGCCAACGAGCGCGCAGACATGCACGCCTACTTGGCGGCCGTGGGTGCAGTCGAACGAGCGCGCGCGCCCCGGACCTTGGCCGGCGACTTAGCCGACATACGCGATTTCGCCAAGCTTCTAGACGAGCCGCTGGCCGGCGAGGATGTCGCCACCGCAGACGTGATCTCGGCGATGGTGCGCCGTCAACTCGGGCGCATCCACGAGCGTTTCCCCGGATCCGGGCACGCCGGTGTCCGCGACATCCTCGTCGCGTGGTCGCGGGCGCTCGACGGCGTGATCGGCATGGCGAGGCGACGCGACTTCGCGCCGGCCCGCGACGCGCTGGCGGCGTGGGACCGGACCGTGGCCTCCGGGGGAAAGACCCTCGAAGCGGCGGCGGCGGGCTCGTTCTACGATCCGGAAGGCCGCGCCTCGCCGCCGTGAGCGGTGCGTCCGGCCTGGGCGTGATCACCATTCTCGGTCTCGACGCGCCAGCCGACGGGCTGCCCGGCGAAGAACGGGCGCACGGGCGCCCTCCCTTCGACGTCGATGGATTCGGAAATCGGCGTATCGTCGCGGACCAAGCGCACGCGCCCCTCGTTGGGCGGAAGGCCATAGAAGGCCGGACCGTTGAGCGAGGCGAAGGCCTCGAGCCGGTCCAAGGCCTCTTCTTCCGCGAAGGCCCGCGCATAGAGCTCAAGCGCCGCGTGCGCGGTGAAAACGCCGGCGCAGCCGAAGTCTGCTTCCTTGGCGTCCACCGCGTGCGGCGCGGAATCGGTGCCAAGGAAGAACGCGGATTCGCCCGAGGTCGCCGCGGCGCGAAGCGCGCGCTTATCCTCTTCGCGTTTGGCCAAGGGCAGGCAGTACATGTGCGGCCGGAACCCGTCTTCGAACAGCGCGTTGCGGGTGATGTGCAGATGGTGCGCGGTTATGGTTGCGCCAAGTCGCCCTTCCCTGCCCGTCTGGTGGTCGCGGACGAAGGTGGCCGCAGCGGCGCTGGTCAGGTGTTCGAGCACCACGTTCAAGGCCGGGAAGTCCGCGAGCAGGCGCCCCAAAACCCGGTCTACGAACAACGCCTCGCGATCGAAGATGTCCACGTCCGCATCCATGACCTCGCCGTGGAGAAGGAGCGGCATGCCGATCGCCTGCATCCGATCCAGCACCGGGTAAACTTTTCGCACGTCGTTGACCCCGTAGGCGGCGTTGGTGGTCGCGTATTTCGGGTATAGTTTGACCGCCGCGAACGCACCGTCCGCGAAGCCGCGCGCGACGACCTCGGGGTCGGTGTCCTCCATCAGATAACAAGTCATCAGCGGCGTGAAGCCGCTGTCCTTGGGAACCGCGTCCAGGATGCGCGCGCGGTAGGCCGCCGCGGCTTCGGGCGTCGTCACCGGCGGATCCAGATTGGGCATGACGATCGCGCGTGCGAACACACGCGCGGTGAAATCCGCCACCGCGCCAAGCATTGCGCCGTCGCGAAGATGGACGTGCCAGTCGTCGGGCCGCCGGATGGTCAGAGTCTCGATGTGCTCGCTCATGCGGCCTCCGCCAGTGTTTCAAAAACGTCGCCCCGTGGCTGACGTCCGAGGATGTGCCGATCGTGCCAGAGCGCGTAGAAGAGCAGCCGCCAAGCTGCGTGCTCCCGGCGCGCGCCGGCCTCGGCAAACAGCCGGATCACGTTTTCCCGGCGACCGATCTCGGCGACGCCGGGCTGGGTCGCGACCAGGGGGCCGAGCCGGGCCCCGCGGCGCGCGATCCAGGCACCCACGGGAACCGTGAATCCGCGTTTGGTCGTATACGGCTTGGCTTCAGGCAACGCGTCGGCGAGCCAGCGCCTGAGAATCCACTTGCCCATGCGCCCGCGCACCTTGAGCCGGTCGGGGAGGCGAAAGGCCATGCGCGCGACGTCGGGGTCGAGAAAAGGCGTGCGCCCTTCGACGCCGAAGGCCATGAGGCAACGGTCGAGCTT
>JASLLV010000136.1 GCA_030746935.1 Rhodospirillales bacterium
GAATTCGGTCGCCCCGATGGCGCGTTCGATGGCGTCCATGGCGTCGATCGGACCCTTGAGCAGATAGTCGTCGAAGGACTTTTTGGCCAAGGTCTCGTCGGGGTTTACCCAGGAGATCACGAAGACCGTGTGACCGCGCTCGGCGGCCCAGCGGACAAACGATTTTTCCTCGCCGAGATCGAGGACGTAGTACTTGTTGATCCAGGGCGGGATGATCAAAAGCGGGCGCTCGTAAACGGTCTCGGTCAGCGGCGCATACTGGATCAACTGCATCAATTCGTTTTGGTAGATCACTTTGCCGGGCGTATTGGCGAGGTTTCCGCCGACCTCGAAGGACGTATCGTCGGTCATGCGGATGGACAGCACGCCACGCCCGCGTTCCAGGTCGTCGAGCAGGTTCTTGGTGCCACGAACGAGGTTTTCGCCGTGGGTCTCGATCGTCGTCCGTAGCACCTCCGGGTTCGTCAGCACGAAGTTGCTCGGCGACAGCGCGTCGACGAATTGGCGGGTGTAGAAGGTCACCTTCTGCGCCGTCTTTTCGTCCAACCCCTCGACATTTCCGACCAGTGACTGAACCCAACGCGCCGACAGTAAGTAGGACTGCTTGACGAAGTTGAACAGCTCGTTTTCTTCCCAATCTGGGTGGATGAAGCGCCGGTCGCCTTTGTCGGGCAGAATCGCGGATTCGGCCTCCTGGCCCAACATGCGCTGGCCCGTCGATCGCCACAGCTCGATATAATCCTGCCAGAGCGCGAATTGCGCTTCGACAAGGGCTGCGGGATTCATCATCATCTGCCGGGTCATTTCGAGAAAGGCGGACGAGACATTGAGAGGATCGACGTTCCCGATGGGCCCGAGAGCCGCCTGGCGGGCGGCAAAGTCCGCCACCAGGCGCTGGGTGCGCTGGGCGATGTCGGCCATCTCATGGGCCAGTCCGGCGCCGTCAGTCGCCTGCTCTTCTGCGTCCGGTTGATCGTTCATAGGGCGATCCTTTATCATTTCCGTCGCGCGCGGGCGCGAATACCCGTTACAAACGACGACGCGACGCCTTCATAAGTCGTTAATTTGCGTGAAGCAACGTGCGATCGAGGGGCGAGATGCGAAGCCGCATCGGAACCGCCACCGGAGAAACGGGGATGACACAAGCCAGTCACGGGCCTAGCCCGTTCTTGAAGACCCTGCAGCCAGGGGCCCGTGCGATTGGTGCGGTCCTCGTATTCGCCTTCTCGCTCGGCGGTTGCGCCGACATGCCTGATGCGCTCAATCCCGCCGAATGGTTCAAGAGCGTCGAGAGGCTGTTCACCGACGACGACTTCGAAAGCGAAGCCACCGGGACCGAGGGCCGGTTAGCCGCCGAACGCGATCAACCCGCCCCGGGGGCGGACCGACCGTTTCCCGATCTCGCGACGGTGCCCGAAAGGCCGAGCGCGTCGAGCAGCGTGGAGCGCCAAGCGGTCGTCGAGGGCTTGGTCGCGGATCGCGAAAGGGCGCAGTATTCATCCGAGGTGATCCGCCGTCAGGGCGAACCCACCGAGACGCTCCGATCCACAGGATCGGCGGCGGGTGCGCCTCCGCCCCCGCCTCCGATCACGGCATCGCGCCCGTCGGTCGCGGTCGCCGAGGCGCCGTCGCCGGCCGCCGCTCCGCCACCTTCTCGTCGGCCGCCGCGGACGGATTCGTCCTCCGCAGCGCCGGGTGGGGTGCAGGAGACCTATCTCGCGCGGCTCGCGCAGCGGCTTCCGAGCGCCGAGGACGTCGCCGCGCCGGCCAACGCGCTCGCGCCCGAGGCCTTGGGCGCGCTCGAGACGGTGGTCGTCTCGTCAACCGGCGTGCAGATCGGTTTCGGCGCCCCGGCTCGGGTTCAACCGCCCCCGTCGTTACCACCGTCCGCGGCGGAGCCGGCGCGGATTGCCGGTGCGTTGCCCGCGGCCACGGCCGGGGTGCGCAAGATCGCAACGATCCAGTTCACTAACGGCTCGGCCAATCTCGGCGATCGCGCGCGACGGGTCTTGCGGCAGGTCTCGCTCCTGTACGGTCAGCAAGGCGGCGGTTCGGTGCGAATCGTGGGCCACGCAAGCAGCCGCACGCGCACCATGGATGCGGTTCGTCACGCGATGGTGAACTTCCAGATATCGGCGGATCGCGCGGAATCGGTGGCGCGGGCGCTCGAGCGGAACGGCGTCTCCCGTGATCGCATGGCGATTCAGGCGAAGTCGGATGCCGAGCCCCTCTATTTCGAGTTCATGCCTTCAGGCGAGGCGGGGAACCGCAGGACCGAGATCTATTTCGTGAATTGAGGCACGACCGTCCGGTCCGCCTTCGCGTGCCTTTCCGCCTGTTCGCCGGGCCGCTGGCTCGGCCGCATTATTGCCGGTAGACTGGGTTCGCTCTTCGGCTGCCCTTGGTCCACGATGACAAATGCCCTGAAGGTTGCGGTCGCCGGCTTGGGAACGGTTGGGGCCGGGACGCTCACGCTGCTCGCCCAGCATGCCCGATCGCTCGAACGGCGGACCGGCCGCCCGATCACGGTTGTCGCCGTCTCCGCGCGCGAGCGCTCCAAGGACCGCGGCGTTGCGATCGACGACTTCGCTTGGTACGACGACGCGGTGGCCATGGCGCGCGAGGCGGACGCTGACGTGGTCGTCGAGCTGATCGGCGGTGCCGACGGTATCGCCAAGGAGGTGTGCCGCGCTGCCGTCTCGGCGGGACGTCACGTCGTTACCGCGAACAAGGCGCTTTTGGCCCACAGCGGGAGCGAGCTCGCCCTCGCCGCCGAGGATGCCGGGGTGACGCTGGCATACGAAGCGGCGGTCGCCGGCGGAATCCCGGCGATCAAGGCGTTGCGCGAAGGCCTGGCCGGCAATTGCGTCACGCGCGTGTACGGCATACTGAACGGGACCAGCAACTATGTCCTGACGGCCATGCGCGAGAGCGGACGCGAGTTCGAAGACGTGCTCGGCGAAGCCCAAGACCTCGGTTACGCCGAGGCCGATCCGAGCTTCGATGTGGACGGCATCGACGCTGCCCACAAGCTCGCCATCTTGGCCAGCGTCGCCTTCGGATGCCGGATCGACTTCGACGGTGTTTACGTCGAAGGTATCCGTCGCGTCGCGCCCTTGGATATCCGGTTTGCCGACGAACTCGGCTATCGGATCAAGTTGCTCGGAATCGCGACGCAAACCAAGGACGGCATCGAGCAGCGCGTGCACCCGTGCATGGTGCCGTTGAGCGCTCCCATCGCCAACATTGACGGCGTCTTCAATGCCGTCGTCGCCGACGGCGATTTTATGGATACCTTGATGCAGGAAGGTCGCGGCGCCGGCGCCGGGCCTACCGCGTCCGCTGTGGTTGCCGATCTCGTGGACATTGCCAGGGGGCGGACGACGCCGACTTTCGGGGTGCCGGCGCGTGAACTCGGAGCCCTTACGGCGGCGCCGATGGCGCGCCACCGCGGCGCCTATTACGTCCGACTGATGGTGGTGGACCGGCCCGGCGTCTTCGCGGACGTGGCGGCGGCGCTCCGCGACAACGAGATTTCCATGGAAGCGGTCTTGCAGCGCGCGCGGGCCCCGGAAGAGACCGTTCCCGTTGTTTTGACGACCCATGAGACCGACGAGGCGGCGATGATGCGCGCCGTCGAGGCGATCGAACGCATGGACACGGTGGCGGAATCCCCGCGACTGATCCGCATCGAGCCCCTGTGAACACGCCCCGGCCCCGGCGAGCGAGCGAGGAAGCATTGGCTGAACCGACGACCGTCGACCGAAACCTCGCCATGGAGGCGGTCCGAATCACCGAGGCGACGGCGATCGCCGCGGCCCGCTTCATGGGGCGCGGCGACGAAGAGGCGGCGGATCGCGCGGCGGCCCGGGCCATGCACGAGGCGCTTTCTCGGCTCGCGATCGACGGTACCATCGTCATCGGTCACGCGGGCGGTGCCGAGGACGAGCACTTGTTCGTCGGCGAGCGGATCGGCCAAGGCGCCGGACCCGAAGTCGCCGTCGCCCTGCTGCCGCTCGAGGGCCCGACGATCATCGCCAAGGGCGAACCCAACGGGCTTTCGGTGATTGCGATGGCGGAAAACGGCGGATTCCTCCAGATCCCATCGCGCTACATGGAGAAATTGGCGGTGGGCCCGGGCCTGCCCGAGAACGTGGTCGATCTCGACGCCGAGCCGGCCGAGAATCTCACCAGCTTGGCGCGCGCGACAGGCGCCGCAATCAGCGATTTGGTGGTCTGCATCCTCGACCGGCCGCGGCACCACGAATTGATCGCGAAAATCCGCGAGGCCGGCGCGCGTATCATGCTGATCGCCGACGGCGACGTCGCCGGCGTCGTCGCCGCGACCCAGGCCGAAAGCGGCATCGACGCGTATATGGGTGTCGGCGGTGCCGCCGAAGGCGTGCTCGCGGCCGCGGCGCTCGGCTGTATCGGCGGCCAGATGCAGGGACGCTTGGTGTTTGGCGGTGACGACGAGAAAAAGCGGGCGGCGGCACTCGGGATCACCGAGCTCGGGCGCAAGTATTCGGCGCCGGAGATGGCCCAGGGCGACCTGACCTTCGCCGCCACGGGCGTAACCGGGGGGGCGATGCTGACCGGTGTGCGTACGTTCGCCGGATGCGCGATCACGCATTCGATGGTGTTGCGCTCGACGACCGGCACGCTGCGTTATGTCGAGGCCCACCGGAATTTCGCGAACGAGGCGCGAGTGCAGCGCGCGGGCGCCTGAAGCCCGGCACCGGGCGATGGGCGCACCTTCCGCGTCGCAAAACCTGGGGCTCGGCGCCGCGGCTATAGCATTGCCCGACGTGGAACGCTCGTTCACGTCGAAGCGGTGGATCGTAAACGCGTCGGACGACCGCCAGGCGCTGGCATTGGCGCAACGCCTGGGCGTACCCGAGATCGTCGGCCGCGTAATGGCGACGCGCGGGATCGGGCCCGAGTCTGCCGAATCCTTTCTCGATCCGCGGGTGCGCGATCTCCTGCCCGATCCCTCAGACATGCTCGACATGGATGCGGCCATCGACCGGCTGGCACGCGCGATTCAGAACGGCGAGGGCATTGCGGTATTCGGCGATTACGATGTCGACGGTGCCACCTCGTCGGCGCTACTCGCGCGGTTTCTCACGGCCGTCGGCGCGGTGCCCCAAATATACATCCCCGATCGCCAGCGGGAGGGCTACGGGCCCAACGCCCGCGCTCTCATATCGCTGAAAGAGGGCGGTGCCGGCGTCGTCATCACCGTTGATTGCGGCGTTTCCGCGTTCGCAGCGCTCGAGGCGGCCGCCGACGCGGGTCTCGATGTGATCGTGGTCGACCACCACGAAGCGGAAGCGCGCCTGCCCCGCGCCGCCGCCGTGGTCGATCCCAACCGCTTGGACGAGACCAGCCCGCACCGGAACCTGGCCGCCGTGGGGATGGCGTTCCTGCTCGCCGTCGGCCTCAACCGCGCTCTCAGGCGTGCCGGATGGTATGCCGACCGTCCCGAGCCCGATCTTATGAAGAGCCTCGATCTGGTGGCCTTGGGGACCGTGTGCGACGTGATGCCGCTGGTCGGGCTCAACCGGGCGCTGGTGGCGCAAGGCCTTCGGGTGATGGCAGGAAGGGAAAACTGTGGCCTGCGGGCACTCGCTGACGTTGCCGGTTTGAGCGAACGCCCCGGCGCCTACCATCTGGGGTTCGTCTTGGGGCCGCGCGTCAATGCAGGCGGGCGGGTCGGGCGGTCGGACCTGGGCGTGCGGCTGCTCACGACCGAGGACGCGGCCGAAGCGGCACGCTTGGCCCACACCCTCGACGAGCACAACCGCGACCGCCAGGCTATCGAGGCCAATGTCTTGGAGGGGGCGCTGCAAGCGCTCGAGGCGTCCGCGGAGATCGGGCCCGTGGTCTTCGTGGCGGGGGAGGGGTGGCATCCGGGCGTCGTCGGCATCGTCGCCAGCCGGCTGAAGGAACGGTTCAACCGTCCCGCCTTCGTGGTCTCTGTCGAAGGCGCCGCGGCGACCGGTTCGGCGCGTTCGGTCGAAGGCGTGGACGTGGGCGCCGCGATCATTGCCGC
Organism: Rhodospirillales bacterium; assembly: GCA_030746935.1. Taxonomy (GTDB): domain Bacteria; phylum Pseudomonadota; class Alphaproteobacteria; order Rhodospirillales; family JASLLV01; genus JASLLV01. The sequence goes on from JASLLV010000136.1 coordinate 6,056, forward strand.
CCGCCAAACCGGCCTGATCGCCGAAGGCGGCGGACACGCCATGGCCGCCGGGTTCAAGCTCGCGCGCGAGAAGCTCGACGATCTGCACCGCTTTCTCGCCGAGCGCCTCGACGGCGCGATCGGAGCGGATGCCCGCGTTCCCCGGCTTCGCCTCGACGGCGTGTTGAGCGTGACCGCAGCGACGCTCGAGTTGATCGATGCGCTCGAACACCTCGCGCCCTTCGGCGTCGGCAATCCCGAGCCCCGTTTCGTAATCGCCGGCACCCGGGTCTCCGGCGCCCGCGTGGTCGGCGACGACCACGTCAGCTGTACGCTGGCCGGCGCGGGCGGCGGCCGCCTGCAGGCGATTGCGTTCCGCTCTCTCGTGAGCGGGCTCGGCCAGGGGCTGCTGAACGCCCAAGGGGCGCCTGTGCACGTGGCGGGAAGGTTGCGCCACGACCGATGGCGGGGGCGCTCGCGGGTCCAGTTCTTCATCGACGACGCCGCCAGCGCGTGGTGAGCGGCGGCTCTTTTTTTTATGGCCGGGTTAGGCCCAGCCATTCACGTCGTCTCTTGAGCATCGTCCGCATCCGTGGAATCGCACGAGCCCGCATCCCCGCCCGGGACCCGCGGCATCGAAATTTTGGGGCGGCCGGGCCGGCGTGTGGGCTG
>JASLLV010000137.1 GCA_030746935.1 Rhodospirillales bacterium
AGGTCCGCGAGCTCCGCCGGCAGGATGCCACCGGACGCGCCGCCCGGGAGATACGCCTTCAACGCGTGCCCGGCCGCCATGCCGCCTGAATGATCCTCGATCAGTTGCCGCGCGCTCACGCCCAGGGGAACGCGCTTGACGCCGGGTGCGCGGACCCGGCCCGAGACCGAATAGAGATGCGGCCGGCCCTCGGACAGAAACCAATCGGCGCCGCGCTCGAGGATCTCCGGCACCCAGTACAGGGTCTCGACATTGTTGATCAGCGTCGGGCGGCCGAACAGTCCGCGCTGGGCCGGATACGGCGGGCGGTTGCGGGGCAGGCCCCGCTTGCCCTCGATGCTCTCCAGCATCGCCGATTCCTCGCCGCAGACATAGGACCCGGCGCCGCGGCGCAGATGGAACCGGGTCTTCGTGGTCAGGCCCTCCGATTCGAGCCGCGCGATCTCGACCGCGAGGACCCCGTGCAACCCCGGGTACTCGTCGCGCAGATAGATGTAGATCTCTTCGGCCTCGACGACCCAGGCCGCAATCAACGCCCCTTCGAGAACCCGGTGCGGATCGGTCTCGAGGCAGAAGCGGTCCTTGAACGTTCCCGGCTCGCCCTCGTCGGCGTTGACGGCGAGGATGCGCGGCTTCGGCGCATCGAGAAGGAATCGCCATTTGCGGGCCATCGGGAAGCCGGCGCCGCCAAGCCCCCTGAGATCGGCCCTCTCAAGGGTTTGCAACACGTCGTCGCGCGGGCGGCCGCCGCCTCGTAGCGTCTCGAGGATCCGGTAGCCGCCCCCGGCTACGTAGGCGGCGAAGTCTTTGTGAGCCGGCGACGCGGGCGTGTACGCACGCGCTTTCACGGCCCGAGCGATCCGGTCCACGGTAGCGTCATGAATCCGATTCTTGCCGACGACCGCGACGGGGGCGCGGTCGCACCCGCCCACGCAGGGCACCGCGACGACACGGACGCCGCCGTCCAGCCCATCCAAAAGGTTTCGCCGGAGATCCTCGGCGCCACCGAGTTCGCAGGCGATCCCGTTGCACACCCGGACGGTCGCCGGGGGCGGCGGCTCCGCGCCTTCCTTCATCACGTCGAAGTGGGCGTAAAAGGTCGCGACCTCGTAGACTTCGGCCTGCGCGAGGCCCATGTGCTCGGCAAGGGCCGCGAGATGCGCGGCCGAAAGGCAACCATAATAGTCCTGGATCCGATGCAGGTTCTCGATCAGATCGGTGCGCCCGAGAGCCGAAGCGGGAACAAGCGCACCGATCTCGTCGCGGGCTTGGGCGACGACTTGGCGCCCCTTGGGGTACGCCCATCTCCGGGACTTGCCCCCGCTATTGCCGCCGCCTTTCCGGGTACTCGTACCGCCGTCGTCCGCCAAAGAACACCTCGCAGTTTCGATCCGCCTTCCGCCACGGAAAGCGAGTCGATCGGTTTCGGCATTATCTCGTTCCGCTTGGCGATGACAAGGAAGCGGTGGGACCCGCGACGTCATTTCGATATGCTGACGGTGGGGTTGGGAAGCGTCGTCGAGACGGTGCCCAGCGGTTCGGTCGTGATTGGCAGGCACCCTTGGAGAAACGAGAAACCAGGGTCGCGCGAGGGAGACGACATGGACGCGAACATCCGGATCGCCCAACTGCTTTGCTCCCGACTCTGCCATGACTTCGCCGGCCCCGCAGGGGCGGTCAACGCCGGGGTCGAATTCCTGAGCGACGGCGTCGGCGAGGCAAGCGAGGCCGTCGACCTCGCATTGCAGGCGGCGCACCAGATGACCCGACGCCTCGAATTCCACCGAGTCGCCTTCGGCCGCGCGGGCCGGGCCACGCTCGACGACGCCAAGCGGCTTGCGTCGGGGTTTCTCGTCGAAAGCGGGATCGTATTGGACTGGCCGGACGATCCCGGCCCGCAAGAGTCTGTCGCCGGCACACCCTCGATCTCGCAGCTCGTGCTCAATATGATCCTGTTGGGGGTCGAGTCCCTTCCGAGGGGCGGAACGCTCGTTGTTCGCGTCGCGACCCGATCCGCGGCCACCGCCGTTACGGTGAACGCCGCCGGCGACGGGGCGCGGGTTCGCGAGGACGTCGTTCCCGCCTTGGATTTCGCGGCATCCGTCGAACTGCTTTCGCCGCACAACATCCACGGGCACTTCCTCGCCCGGCTCGCGCGCGAACTCGGAACGACGGTCCGGATTTCAGCCGTCCGGGACGGCATCGTCGAACTGAGCGCGGAAGTGCCGAGAAACGCGTGATCCCTGGCGCGATGGACGATCTCTTAAGCGAGTTTCTCGACGAGACGGCCAAGAACCTTGCCGTCCTCGACGTGGAGCGGGTCAAGTTCGAACAGGATCCGAATGATCCCGAGATCTTGGGAAACATCTTCCGGCTGATGCACACCATCAAGGGAACCAGCGGGTTCCTCGGCCTCGCCCGCCTTGAGGGTGTGGCCCTAGTCGGCGAAGACGTGATCCGAAAATTCCGCGATGGCGCGCTTCAGGTCACACCCGATGCGGCGACGCTAATCCTCAGATGCATCGACACGGTACGCGAGCTTTTGGGCAAACTGGAGGAATCGGGATCCGAACCGCGGGGCGATGATTCCGCGATGATCGCCGAGTTGCGGACGGTGGCGGACGGGAAAATGCCGTCACGGCGCACGCGAGTCGAAGCCGCAGGCGAGTCGGCGGTGGCCGCGGCGAGAGAAGCGCAATCCTCGGCGCATGTGGAACCGGCGGCCTCCGTCGATGGCTTCCCCGTGGCCCGCGAGCTTCTGGACGAACTTGCCGCGGCATGGGACCCGGACTTGACCACGACATCGGAGGGCGAGATCGCGGCGTCGATCACCGCGGAACGCGCATCGGAAGGTGACACGCGTGCGGGTCCGCAGCCTGCCCCGGAACCGTCGCCGCTGGTGCCGGTGACCGGAACGGCTCTCGTCGAAAGACCGGAGAGCGCGCCCGTTGAAAGCAATGGAACGGCGGACAAGGCGGCAAAGGATGCATCGCTGGCCACCCAATCGAACCGGCTCGACATCGCCCTTCTCGAAAATCTCATGACTCTCATCGGCGAGCTCGTGCTCACGCGCAACCAGCTTCTGCACATGGTTCGGGACCATGACGATTCCGAATTCACCGTGCCCTTGCAGCGCTTGAGCCACATCACCACCAAATTTCACGAAGGGGTGATGAAGGCGCGCACGCAGCCCATCGGCAACGCCTGGGTGAAGTTGCCGCGAATCGTGCACGACTTGGCGGTCGAAATGGGCAAGAAGATCGAGCTCGTGATGCTCGGCGCCGACACCGAAATCGACCGCCAAATTCTCGAGCGCATCACGGACCCGCTCACCCACATCGTACGGAACTCGGCCGATCACGGCCTCGAAGCCCCCGAATACCGGACGATCGCCGGCAAGCCCGAAACCGGCACGATCACGCTCAACGCCTATCACCAAGATGGGCACATCATCATCGACATCGGCGACGATGGGCGCGGCCTCGATATGGACCGGGTCCGCGAAGGGATCGTTGCGAACGGGCTGGCGACCGACGCCGAACTCGACGCGATGGGCGATCAGCAGGTTCAACAGCTCATCTTCAAGGCGGGCATTTCGACCGCGGAGAATGTGACGTCGGTCTCGGGCCGCGGCATGGACGGAGTGCACGCGAACATCGAGAAGATTGGCGGCGTGATGGAGTTGAAATCGGTGGCGGGCCGCGGCTCGACCTACACCATCAAGATCCCGTTGACGCCGGCGATTGTCCCGGCCCTGATCCTCGAGTGCAGCGGCGAGCGCTTCGCGATTCCCCAGATCAGCGTCCTCAAGCTGGTACGGGCCTCGGGCAACGCCGAAAACGCGATCCAGCGAATCAACGATTCTCCGATATTGCGACTTCGCGACCTGCTCCTGCCCCTGGTGTCGCTTCACGATCTGTTGAAGCTCGGCGACAATCGCAAGAGCGAACGCGACGAAGATATCATCGTCGTCACCCAGGCCGGGAACGACACATTTGGCATCATCGTCGACCGGGTCCTCGATACCGAAGAGATCGTCGTCAAGCCGATCCCGCCTATTCTCCGGCACCTCTCGATCTATTCCGGCAATACCATCCTCGGCGACGGCAACGTCATCATGATCCTCGATCCGAAGGGCGTTGCACCGCACGCGGGCAAGGTCGCGGTTGGCGGGGCGGAGGCAACGGAAACGGCCCCAAGGGTCAGCGCCGCCGGAGAAGAAAAAACCAGCTTGTTGATATTCCGGGCCGGCGGCAACGAACTGAAGGCCGTGCCGCTCGGTCTCGTCGCACGACTGGAAGAGATCGACATGGCGAACGTGGAACGTGCCCACGGCAACTTGGTCGTCCAGTACCGCGGCCGGCTCATGCCCCTGGTGCACTTCGATCCGGCGCACGCGTGGAAGACCGAGGGGCGCCAGCCGATCCTGGTTTTCACCGACCGCGTCCGCTCGATGGGCCTCGCCGTCGACGAGATCGTCGACACCGTCGAAAACGTCCTCGACGTCGAGCTGAGCGAGGACCGACCCGGCTTGATCGGAAGCGCATTCATCGACCGCAAGGCGACCGACGTGATCGACGCCGGCTACTACCTGACGCAGGTCTTCCCCGATTGGTCCGCCGCCGAGAACGGACAGACACCTAGCGCCGCCGGCGGTGCGCGGTCGGTGCTGCTGGTGGACGACAGCGCCTTCTTCCGCAACCTGCTCGTACCGCTGCTTTCTGACAACGGCTACAGCGTGACCACAGTCGAGAGTGCCGACAACGCGTTGCGGCTGCGAGAAACCGGCGCCCGCTTCGACATTATCGTCAGCGACCTAGACATGCCCGGCATGGACGGTTTCGCGTTCGCCGAAGCGGTTCGCAATGACGGCCTCTGGCGGGATACGCCGATGGTGGCGCTGTCCTCTCATCCCACCGAACCAGAGCTCGCGCGCGGCTTTGCCGTCGGTTTCGACGACTACGTTGCCAAGTTCGACCGCGAAGGGCTTGTCCGCTCGCTTGCCCTCTCGATTACCAGCGCCAAGAACTTCGAATGAACGGTGCGGCAACGACCGCGATCCGCCCGGTTGTCCACGCTTGAGGCGGCTTCTATCATCGTCGCGGCCGCTGACGTCGTTTTGGCCCCGGGTGGAAGCGCCCCGGTCGGGATGGGTCTTGCCATGAAATCGTGCCTGATCGTCGACGAATCGAAGGTAATCCGCTTGGTCACGCGGAAAATTCTGGAAGACCTCGAGTTCGAAACCGAAGAGGCGACCGACGGCCAAAGCGCAGTTGAGGCGTGCAGGCGGAAAATGCCCTCGGCGATCCTCGTGGAGTGGAACCTGCCGGTATTGAGCGGGATCGAATTTCTTCGCGCCTTACGCGCCCTTCCCGGCGGAGAGGCGCCGCGGGTTCTTTTCTGCACGCTCGAAAACGACCTTCAGCATATCCAGGAAGCGATAAAGGCAGGGGCGGACGAATACGTCATGAAGCCGTTCGACAGCGAGATCATTCGGGCCAAGTTCGCCCTGGTCGGCCTGCTGTAACCGGGGCAAAGGCGCGTGTGACCGGGAAACGAAACCCATAAGGCGATGTTGAGCATGGCGGATCAGATAGCGATGGGTCGCAAGCGGATCATGGTGGTGGATGGACCCGCGATCGCGCGCGGACCGATCACACCCATGCAGGAATGCGAACCCGTCGCGTTCGTCGCCAACGGCCGGGCGGCGTTGTCGGCGCTGCCGCTCGACGCGCTGGCACCGTACGTGTCCAGGTATTTTCGGAGGGGGGCGCGATGATCGCCGACGACTTCGCGTTCCTGAGCGATCTCGTCGAGAGCTGCTCCGGGCTGGTCCTGACCAATGACAAGGCTTATCTGATCGAGAGCCGCCTACTGCCGTTGGCGCGCAAACGCAACATGAAGGGGTTGGACGAGCTGGTCCGCGCGCTGCGCGCCCGCCGCGACGAAGGGCTCGCGCGCGAGGTCACCGAGGCGATGACGACCAACGATTCCGTTTTTTCGCGATATCAAGCCGTTCGATCTGTTCCGTAACACGATCCTGCCGGGCCTTCGCGAAAGCCGCGCCGACACCCGATCGATTCGCATCTGGTCGGCGGCCGCATCCAGCGGCCAGGAGCCATACTCAATCGCCATGGTGCTGAAGGAAGAAACGGAAATGCTCGCCGGTTGGCGCATGGAAATCCTGGCGACGGACGTCTCTGGCGAGATGCTGGCGAAGGCGCGGGCCGGCGTGTATTCGCAGTTCGAGGTCCAGCGTGGGCTGCCCATCACCCTTCTCGTCAAGTACTTCAAGAAGCATGGCGAGATGTGGCACATCGACCCGTCGTTGCGGGCGATGATCCGATACCAGGAGCACAACCTGCTCCATGACCTGCGGCCACTCGGAAGATTCGACGTGGTATTCTGCCGCAACGTCCTCGTCTACTTCGACCCCGAGACCAAGGCGCGGGTGCTCGAAGGCATCGCCCGGGTCATGCCCCCAGACGGCCTTTTATTCGTGGGCGACGCCGAGACCGTGATCGACGTGACCGACCGTTTCAAACTCGTCCCCGGCCAACGTGGCATCTATTGCCTCAACCA
>JASLLV010000138.1 GCA_030746935.1 Rhodospirillales bacterium
CTTTCTTGCCCATACCGCCAGATTCGCATCAAATCCGCCTGTTGGGAATCCTTTGTTTCGAGCGGAACACTAGCTTCGGCTTCGTGACGTAAGTTTGCCTCGTCGGATGCAGCCCGTAATTTTGCAAGATACGCTTCCCTCATAACATTACGTCTTCCGACTGGTGGCGGTAGCGGCCCCCAGATTTTGAATTATCAATTTTTTTGTCTAGACGGCGTGCCCGCCAAAGCGGACACACGTCGTAAGACGTGGTTGTTCGGCGGCGGGCTTAATCCCTTTGTTTCTGCGGGTTTCAAGCCCGCCGATTGCCTAGATATTCGGCGGGCATGGAAAAGCGGGCTTAAACCCTTACTGAGCGTGGCTTTCATGCCCGACATATGGAACTCAGCTTTCGTCGGCGGGCATGAAAATGGCGGGCTTGGCGACGGGCAAGGATTCATTCCACCACCTCGTAAACTTGCGTAACTTGCTGCGAAAGTTTGAGGGTCCTGCGTTCGTCCTTACTTACATTCCGTAACCACGTAACGCCGTCGGTCACGAGTTCCTTCATCACGTCCCTGATCGTTTTCTTGCTTGCCTTGAATTGCCCCTTCATCCCGGCGAGGCCGTCGAGCGCGTTGGGAGTAACCCCTGTGGTGATGGCGATGTGATCGAGAAGCTCTTGCTTCAATCGCTCTTGGCGGGTCTGCACCATGCCGAATACAGGCTGGAGCGGGGTGAACGGCTCCACGGTGATCGTGTGGAAGTTGGGAACGGGAACTTTCGCCAGATATGCCCCACCATCGGCTGACCCGTACGAATTCTTGGGCATCTCAAGGCGCATGTAATTGCGTTTAACGTGTTCCATACCGTACTTCTTAGCATCCTCATCCGGCATGGGAATGATGCCAACTAGCTGGCGTGCGGCGTTCTCGAATGCGAGAGACCCTGTCGTAAACCCGTGACTAACACCCTGGGCGCCGATGTTGACCTTGGCGATGTGGGCCGCCACAACGACTGCCGCCCCGGTTTCGGACACGATCTTGTTGGCCTCGCGGGACAGGGCCGTGGCGGTATCGCTTGTCTGACGTCAGCGCCCCTGGGACACATTGAGGGATTTTCATAAGGGAGGATTTCTGTCTCATCTCCACTCCTTGGCGGTTACGATGAGCCAGAAATCCTCCTTTATTCAACCCGCTAAATCTGTCTCACAGGTGCTGACGGGGGACACTCGACCGCGTCTTCGTGCACCGCGTCGAGATACTCGAGCAGGTCCGCATGTTCCTCCCAGCGCTTCTTGACCTCGTCGATCAAGAAGCTGACGGCATAGAGCGTCACCTCGCGGTTGAGCGCCCGGATCTTCTCGCGCAGCTCCTTTTCCCACTTGGGAATCTCCCTGAGCGTGTCCTCGAGCTCATGTTGCAGGACCTCGAGGTTCTCGCGGCGCTCGGCTTGCTCTTCTTCGGACAGGGCCTCGAATTCGTCGGGCTTGAGGACGGCGCCCTCGCGCACCGGCGCCAGCGCCTAGCCGACCGGGGTGCGGATGACGGCGATATCGCGCCCCTTGGCCCGTTCCTGAAGCTGGGTGAAGACCTCCTCGTGGTGCTCCTTGACACGCTCTTCGATTACGCTCTTGCGGTTGCGGTACTCGTCGCTTTCGAACGCCGCCGGAATGGCGCCGCGGAGCTCTTCGATCAAGCGTTCCATGTCGGTGCGGAAAGGTCGCCCCTTCCCCGGCGGCAGGCCAAGTGCGCGCGGCCGGTGCGGCTCGGCGAAGTTGTTGACGTAACACCAATCGCCGGGGACGGGCTGTTCGGCAGCCCGGCGTTCGAGCGTGCTGATGACGAGGCTCGCCTTGCCCGGGCCCTCCGGTCCCAGCGCGAAAAGGTTGTAGCCTTCGTGGCCCATACCGATGGCGAAGCTGAGCGCCTGGACGGCGCGGTCCTGGCCGATCACGCCCTCGAGCGGTTCGAGCTCGTTCGTGGTCTCGAACCCTAACTCGGCGGCGTCACAGGCCGTGAACATCTGTTCGGGCCGGAGTGGCTTGATCGCCCCGGTCATGCCTTTTCCTCGATTCGTTCCATGTCCTCGTCGCTGAGGCCGAAGTGATGGCCAATCTCGTGGATCAGCACGTGGCGCACGACAGCCCCGATGTCGTCTCCCGTCTCACACCAATAGTCGAGCATGGGACGGCGGTAGAGGAAGATCATGTCCAAGTCGTCGGCCACGTCGTGAACGCTCTTGCGGTCCATCGACACGCCCCTATAAAGGCCAAGAAGGCCGAACGGGCTTTCCAGCTCCATCTCGCGTTCGGTCGCGCTGTCCGGAAACTCCTCGACCCGGACGACCACGTTGCCGACGTGACGGCGAAGCTCCTCCGGAATCGTCTTGAGCGCGGCGCGTGCCATCGCCTCGATGTCCGATGCATCCGGCGGGACCGAGCGGCGTTGCTCCATGGCGCGATCTTAGCCCAGCTCCAGAGCGGATCGGGTTTTATTGGAGCCGCATTGCGGTTCCAATCAAACGCGCCGACCCGCTCGACCTCAATAGTGTAGACCAAATTCACGCGCCCGGTGGATCGCCACAGACGAAACCGAGCGACCGCGATTTGGTCTAGGCGCCGACTAAGCGAGGCTAGCGTGCCTCCGCTCGTGCGCCGACCCGGCGCCTCGCCTCGCGGTGCGCGGTGTAGAACGCCGCCGAGAAGATCACCACACCGCCGAGCCAGGTCAAGGCGTCGGGAACCTCGTCGAAGAACAGATAGCCGAAACTGGCGATGAAGATCAGCTTGGTGAAGTCGATGGGCAGCACCGCGGTTGCGTCAACAAGGCGGAACGCGCGGGCGACGCCGATATGCCCGGCCGTGGCCGCCGCGGCCAGTGCGAGGAGCCACCCGAGTTGGGCCAGCGTCGGCGTCACCCACACCGTGATTGCCGGCACCAGCGCGAAGGGGGTCACGAGCACTCCCATGTAGAACACGATGGTCTCGGGCGATTCGGTGCTCGTCAACGCCTTGGTGAACAGGATTTCGGCGGCGACGAACACGGACGCGACCAGGACCAGCATCGCCGGCCAGGAGACGACCTGCACGTCTGGCCGAAGGATGATCAGGACGCCTGCGAACCCGGCGACCACGGCGGACCAACGGCGCCAGCCGACCCGTTCAGCAAGAACCAGGCCCGCACAAGCGGTGGCGAAGAGCGGCGCGGTGAAGGTGAGCGCCGCGGCCTCGGCGAGCGGAATGAGCGTGACCGCGAAGAAGTAGGCGAGCAGCGCGCCGACACTCGCCACCCCCCGCCAGGCGTGGAGTGCGAGCCGCCGGGTCTTCAAGTGCGTCGCGCCGAGGCGCAGTACCCATGGCGCCAACAGCAACATCCCGAACAAGCTGCGGAAGAACGCAATCTCGAACGGATGCATCCCGAACGAAACGTGACGGATCAGCGCCGTCATGGCCGAAAAGCCGGCGGCCGAGAGAACCATCCACATGGCCGCCCGGACCGGCGCCGGGCGCCCGGCGCGCGCCGGCGCGCCTTCACCACGAGGCTGCCCCGCGGTCACGGCCGCCACCCCGTTTGCCTCATCTCTCTGTTCCGCCGCCGCGAGGTCCGGCAGCACTCGCCTCGACCTTGGCGGTCGCCTCGCGGTGGCCGGTATAGAGTGTGGCCGCGAAGATGATCGCCGCCCCGACCCACATCCAGGCGTCGGGCTTCTCGGCGAAGAACAGATAGCCGAACAACGCCGCGAACAAGAGCTTGGTGAAGTTGAACGGCATTACTGCCGAGACGTCGGCGGCGGCGAACGAGCGGACCCAGGCGACATGGGCGAGCAGCGACACCAGCCCGAGCCCCACCATCCATCCCAAGGACGCGAGCGACGGCATCGTCCAGACGAACGCCGCCGGGACCGCCGAGATCGGGGTGATCACGAGGGACGCCCAAAGAACGATCGCGGTCGGGTTCTCGGTCGCAGAAAGCTTGCGCAGCGTCAGCGCGCTGGACGCGATAAACACCGACGCGAGAAGCGCGAGTAGGGCGGGCGGGCTCACCGCCGCGATCCCGGGGCGCAGGATGATCATGGCGCCGACGAAGCCGGCGGCGATCGCTGCCCAGCGCCGCCAGCGCACGACCTCGCCCAGGATCAGCGCCCCGCCGATGGTGCCGAACAAGGGAGACGTGAACGTGAGCGCGATCATCTCCGCAATGGGCATCAGCGCGATGGCCAGGAACCAAGCAAGCGGCGAGATTCCCATTAGGATGAACGCGAGCGCGTAGAGGCCCCAAGCGCGGGTCCGCATCCCCTCGATCCCGAAATGCCAGTAGACCGGTGCCAGGAAGAGGAGTGCGAACACGTTGCGGAAGAGAACAATCTCGAACGGATGGATATCGGCCGAAACGCGGCGGATGAAAACCGCTTGCGAGGCGAGCAGGAAACAAAACGTAACCATCCACAACGCTCCCCGGACGGGTCCGGGGATGCGGGTGCTGAGCGCCGCAAGGCTTTGGCGGAGTGGCATGGCCGCCCAAGCTACGTCCGTTGCCCGCCAATCACCAGCCTCGCCGGCCTCGGCTCGTGTATCAGGTTGGTTCTTGGCGTGCTGAAAGCACGAAGCGGACTCGTTTGTCGGCTGAGCGTCCGAAAGCGGTCATCGTTCGGGTGCGGCCATTGAGTCCGAGGTTAGACAATTCCGGAAGTTGGTCCGTCTGAGCCAGACTGAGCATAAGTTGCTGACCACGCTTCGGGCTCGAGCGCCAGGACCGATCAAAGGTGGTGAAGATAGGCCGCCGTGGCCGTTACGTCACGTTCCAGATGGCCGAGGTTGCCATTCCGCGTCACCTGTTCGCCGATAACCCGCGGCCGATTGATCGGCATGGGAATCCCGGCTTAGTACCCGCGCGCCCAGTCTATAACGTTCTCCAGCGGCCGGCCGGCGAGATAGGCTTCGAGGTTGTGGCAGAACACCTCCATATAGCGGGATCTTCCCGCCACGTCCGCGCCGCCCGAGACATGCGGTGTGATCAGGACGCGCGGGTCCTTCCACAGCCGTTCGTCAGGTGGACCTTCGAACCCACCGACATAGACGTCGAGCGCGACGCCGCGCAGCTTGTCGGCGGCCAGAGCGCCGATCAGCGCGGCCTCGTCGACGATCTCGCCACGCGCCACATTGACCAGAATCGCGCCCGGCTTCATCGCCGCAAACGCCTTCGGTCCGATCAGCCGTTCCGTCTCCGGCGTCCACTGGCAACAGACCGCGACGAAATCGGAAGCACCGAGCAGATCATAGAGCCCGTCCGGCCCGCGAATCTCTTCAAACCCCGCCGGCAGATCGCCTCCTGCACCGCGGCGCGTGCCAACAACCCGCATCCCGAGCGCCGACGCCAGCCGCCCGACCTCTTGCCCGATCCCGCCCGCACCGACGATGCAGGCCGTCTTGCCAGCCAACTGCACCGGCCGATACGCCCCCGCATCGAACGTCTGCACAAACCGATCTTCGGAGGCGCGGTGCAGCCCGCGCGCGAAATGGAGGAAGCTCGCGATGGCATATTCCGCGATCGGCAAGCTGGCCGCGTACCCACGCGACGTCGTGACCATGACGTCACTGCCCCAGAGATCCCCCACCTTCAGATTGCTCGCCCCGGCCGGTCGCTGATGCACCCATTTGAGCCTCGGCGCCCGCGCACACAAATCAAGCGGGAACGGAAACGTCACGAGCGCGATCTCGGCTTCTGCGAGCAGCGCATCGCGCTCCGCCCGCGTCCCATGCCCCATAGCATTCGGCGCCAGATGCCGCTCCGACGTCGCCCGGGGCCAGGTTTCACGGATCTCGCCATCGAACCGCCCGTCGGCCTCAACGATCCGAAACCTTGGATCTATCGCCTCGATTCGGGCGCGCTCAGCAGGTGAAATGCGCGTGACGCAAAGGATACGGATTGCATCGTCCATGTTCACGCACTGTGGCGTAGCGCGACGCCACGGGCAATAGCGCGTCGGCAAGATGGTGCGCTCTGGAGAATTCGACCCTCCGACCCGCGGATTACAAGTCCGCTGGGCTTAGTCGGAGCAAATCGGCTTGAACGGGCAGGGGCGTCGGCTTTACGTGGGCCGCGCCTTCAGCGCGAACGGGTTCCACATGCGATTAAAGTCCGGTCAGGGTCATGAGCGGCTGTAGCGAGGACTGTGCGCCGGGATCTGGCGTCGGGCGCAAAGCGGACATGATCTGCTGAAAAGCCGGCGTTTCGGGCGTTATTCGGCAGAATTTCGAACTGAGACACCACCGGGAGCGCCGGGCCGGGTGCGCTTGCGCGGGCACGATTGCGGCCGCATACTCGCCGGCTCCTAGATCAGATCGTGGTCGGTCGGAATCGCTTGAGCGCGATCCGCCGACCACGTGAATCTGGTCTAGTGTTGCGATTCCAACGCTCGTTTCCCACGGTTGACCTTTTCGATGATGGAACTGGCGGATGCGGCCCAGACA
>JASLLV010000139.1 GCA_030746935.1 Rhodospirillales bacterium
GCCGGTCGAACAAACACGCCTGATCGAAGCGGACCATCTCGACCAGCCAATCGACGGCCGTCCCCTCGCCGCCAAGTCGCAGGCGCCCGGCGCGGTCGCGCACCACTTCGACGACCCCTTTGTAGATGTCGGGCGCGGTCCGCCGATTGACGGCGAGTTCCGCCTCGCAGGCGGCGGCTCGGAGCGCCGGGGTCGAGAAATCGAGATACGGGAAACGCACGGCACGCTTGAGCTTGTAGGCGCGATCGCCGGCCAGGAACACGACCGAAATGTGGGTCTCGACGCGATCCACCGCCGCGACCGCGTGACCGTAGGTGTCGGGGCGCGAAAGGAACGCGATCACTTCGGCTTGCGCCCCATCGTCGGCCGGTCCAATGGCCGCGCGGTCGGGCGTTTGTCGGCGGGCGTGCCGCTTGCCGGACATTGTCTCGACTCCGGCCCTGATGTTACCGCCTAGCCGCCGTCGGGTGGTCGTCGCGGAGGCGGGCGCAGGGATAGTTCAACGACACCTTGAATCTTCCCATTTGGGCCACCACCAAGATATGGATTCCCACAAGGGCCAATGCAACGGCGAGGCCTGCGTCGGAATGGCTGTCGTAGATGGGCATCGGCGGGTTCATTGGGGGGTTCGCGAACCATCGAACGGACACGGCCGAACGTCCATGATTTCGATCAGCCGCGCCGCGTCCCACGTCAACGCATACCGCTTGCGCCGCCGGGCGCAACGGCGCTATCAACGGGTCTCGGCGGTGCGGGCGCCCCGATCGGCAGCAACGCCGTGGGACCGCGATTGCGAAGGTGTCGTCATGAAAGTCGCACTGATCCAAATGAATTCGCAAGATGACAAGGACGCGAATTTGAAGGCGGCCGAGGCCCTGGTCGACGACGCCGTGGCGGAAGCGCGCCCTGACGTGGTGGCGTTGCCGGAGATGTTCCCGTATCTCTCCATGGACGACGACGGCCGGCGCCGCGCCGCCGAAACCGCCCCGGACGGCGATGCTCTCGCCTTGCTCGGGGACTTGGCCGTCCGCCACGGGATCTACGTCCACGGCGGAAGCATCCTCGAGGCGGACGGCAACCGCATGTTCAACACCACCATCGTGGTCGATCCCAAGGGCCGCCGTATCGCGCGCTACCGCAAGATCCACATGTTCGACGTGACGACGCCGGACGGAATGGAATACCGGGAATCGGAGACGTTCTCGCCCGGCGAAGAAGTGGTCGACTACGCTATCGACGGGATCACGGTCGGCTGTTCGGTTTGCTACGACCTGCGCTTTCCCGAGCTGTACCAGGCGCTCGCCAAGAAGGGCGCCAGCGTGATCGTCGTTCCCGCCGCCTTCACCATGCAGACCGGCAAGGATCACTGGGAAATCCTGCTCCGGGCGCGCGCCATCGAAACCCAGTGCTACGTGCTGGCGCCGGCACAATGGGGGTGGTTCGCGAACGGCACGCGCGCGAGCTGGGGCCACTCCATGATCGTCGACCCCTGGGGACATATCGTCGCCCAATCCCAGGACAAGGTCGGTTTCGTATCCGCGACCCTCGACTTCGACTACCTGGACTCGGTCCGCGCCTCCATTCCGGTCGCCGATCACAAGGTCCTCTAGCGAGCGCCGCCGCGGCCGAGGCCAACGGGGATTCCTCAGATGACCCTGTGGTGGGGTTCGTGGATCCCTCGCGGGTCCTGGTGGATGAACACTTCGGCTTTCGGATACGCGGTCGCGACCCGTTCCATGACTTCGGTGGCGATGGCGTGGGCGGCGTTCAACGAAATCTCGCCGTCCATTTCGAGATCCAACTGAATGAAGACCTGGGTTCCGGACGCCCGCGTTCTCAAGTCGTGGAGGTCGTGGACGCCGGGATGGGCGGTCGCGATCCCGCGAATCCGCTCGCGGTCCTCGTCGGGAAGTTCGCGATCCATCAGATGGTCCAACGCGGTCCTTCCGATCCCCCACGCGCCGTGCAGAATATAGCCGGCGATGACGACGCCGAGCACCGGGTCCGCGAGCGTCCAGCCCAGTTCGCGTACCAGCAACAGCGATGCAAGGACCCCGAGGTTCAACAGCAAGTCCGAGCGGTAGTGGAGTGAATCGGCGCGGATCGCGACCGACCCCGTGCGCCGCACCACGTACATTTGGAAGGCCACCAGCACCAGCGTGATCGCGATCGAGGCCACGATCACCGCGATCCCGAACTCGGTTCGGGCGAGCTCGCGGGGCTCGAACAACCGATGCCCTGCCTCGATCACCAGAAACGCCGCCGAGCCCGTGATGAAGGCCGCCTGCGCGAGACTGGCGAGCGGTTCCGCCTTGCCGTGACCGAAGCGGTGCTCGCGATCGGCTGGCTGCAGCGCGTGGTGAATGGCGATAAGATTGACCATCGACGCGCCGACATCGAGAAACGAATCGATCAGCGTCGAAAGAACGCTCACCGAATCGGTGGCGATCCAGCCTGCGAGTTTGGCCGCGATCATCACCGAGGCCGCCGTGACCGAGGCGTAGCTCGCCCATCGCATAAGGCGCCCGCCGCTCTCGGGCGACGGTGTGCTTGCCTCCGGTATCGGTGTCGCGGTCCCTCTGTCGTCCGGCATGGGAATCGGCCCCCGGGTGTCTAAGGGTACAGGATTTCCGTCCTCCAGCCATCGCCGCTGCGATGATAAACGTGGCGGTTGTGCAGCCGAAACTCCTCGGCCTGCCAAAACTCGATCCGCTCCGGGATTACCCGGAACCCCGACCAAAAGTCGGGCCTGGGAACCTTTCCGACATGAAACTTCGCCGCGAACCGGGCGACTTTGCGCTCGAGCTCGAACCGGCTGTTCAGCGGTCGCGACTGTTTCGAAGCCCAGGCCCCTATCTGGCTCAGCCGGCTCCGGGTGGCGAAGTACTCGTCGGCCTCGGCGTCGGTGACGGGTTCGACCGGCCCCTCGATCCGCACCTGCCGTTCCAGCGATTTCCAGTGGAATAGCAAGGACGCATACGGATTGGCCGCCAGCTCCTCGCTCTTTCGGCTGCCGAGATTGGTGTAGAACACGAACCCGCGCGCATCGAAGCCCTTGAGCAATACCATCCGCGCACTCGGCCTGCCCTCGGGGCCTGCCGTCGCCACGGTCATGGCGTTAGCGTCGCCGGGCTCTCGCTTCTCGGCTTCGCCGAACCACTCCCTGAATTGATCCATGGGATCGGCGTTTTGGGTGGCAGTCATGGGGGCCATGCCCTATAATATAAGCAGATTCCGAAACTCGGCGGAACGCGCCCGCCTTTGTCGTGCGAGCCGCGGGCCGCGCGCAAGCGGTTTTTCCGCATTCCGAGAGCGGAGGCGGTCGCGCGGGATGGGCCGAATCGGCCGAGGTTCGGGTTGAACGAAGTAAGAGGTTTCGAACATGAACGTGAAATCGATCGCCGCGACGCTGGTGGCTGCATCGTTGCTCGTCGCATGCCAGCAGATGCAGGACAACCCGAAACAGACGATGGGGACCATCGCCGGTGCCGGAATCGGTGCGCTGGCCGGCTCGCAGATCGGCAGCGGCAAGGGGCAACTTGCGGCGGTCGCCATCGGCGCGCTTGCCGGCGGCTGGTTCGGAAGCGAGGTCGGCAAATCGCTCGACAATGCGGATCGAGCGTACGCGGCCGAAACCGTCCAGAATTCGATGGAATCCAACCGTACCGGCCAGACATCGACCTGGCGCAACCCCGATTCAGGTCACGCCGGGAGCTTCACCCCGACGAGCACGTACCAGATGGCGAGCGGCCAGTACTGTCGCGACTTCGAAACCACCATCGACATCGACGGCCAGGCGGAAGCCGCGACCGGGCGCGCGTGTCGCGACGACGCGGGTAACTGGCGCATCGTCCAGTAGCCGGCCCGGCACCGGGGACGGCGCGCCCCGCCCCGGCATTCCTTCACCAAGGGCGCGGCGCGGCGCGCACGTAAGCGTTGCGTTCGCCGCGCGCCCGCGTTTCCGGTTGGTTCCGAATCCCCGGCGCATCGTGTAGGATGCCGCGCTTCGTCGGCCGAGTCGGCTCGCCGCAACCACGGATGAGGAGTTCCCATGACCGAGCCCGCGCCTCTGATGGCCGGCAAACGCGGCCTGATCATGGGCGTCGCCAACGAGCGTTCGCTCGCCTGGGGGATCGCGCGTACCGCCCACGCCCATGGCGCCGACCTCGCCTTCACGTACCAGGGCGAGGTTTTGCGCCGGCGCGTCGTGCCGCTCGCGGACTCGGTCGGCTCCGAAATCGTTCTTGCGTGCGACGTCACCGACGAGGCCAGCATGGACGCGGCGTTTGCGGCCATCGCCGAGCGCTGGGACACGCTCGACTTCGTCGTGCATGCCATCGCGTTTTCGGACAAGGACGAGCTCAAGGGCCGCTACATCGACACGAGCGCCGAGAACTTCCAGACCACCATGAACGTTTCGGTCTATTCGTTCACCGCCGCCTGCCGGCGCGCCGCACCCTTGATGGCCGACGGCGGCAGCTTGCTGACGTTGACCTACTTCGGCGCCGAACGCGTGATGCCGCACTATAACGTGATGGGGGTGGCGAAGGCGGCGCTCGAGGCGAGCGTGCGCTATCTGGCTGAGGACTTGGGGAGCGACGGGATACGGGTAAACGCGCTTTCGGCGGGGCCGATGAAGACGCTGGCCTCATCCGGCATCGGCGATTTCCGCTACATCCTGAAGTGGAATGAATACAATTCTCCGCTTCGGCGCAATGTCACCATGGACGACATCGGTGGCGCCGGGCTTTACCTGCTGAGCGACTTGTCCACCGGGGTCACCGGCGAGACCCACCACGTCGACTGCGGGTACCACGTCGTCGGCATGAAGGCGGTAGACGCGCCCGACATCTCGGTCGTCTGAACGCACTCGCGGGAGGCACGGGTGTCCGGCAACACCTTCGGCCACACTTTCCGTTTCACCACCTTCGGGGAAAGCCACGGTCCGGCCATCGGGTGCGTGGTGGACGGCGTTCCGCCTCGCATCGCGCTCGAAGACGCCGATATCCAGTTCTATCTCGACCGCCGCCGGCCCGGCCAATCCCGGCACACGAGCCAGCGCCGCGAGCCCGACCGCGTCGAGATCGTCTCGGGCGTCTTCGAGAGCCTGACGACGGGGGCGCCGGTCGGCCTTTTGATCCGCAACAAGGACGCCCGCGCCAAGGATTACGGCGCGATCAAGGACATGTTCCGCCCGGGGCACGCGGACTACACCTATTACGAGAAGTATGGAATTCGCGATTACCGCGGCGGCGGGCGCGCCAGCGCCCGCGAGACGGCCATGCGGGTCGCCGCCGGCGCGATCGCGCGCAAGATCCTGGGCGCGAGCATCAGGGTCCGGGGGGCGCTGATCCAAGTGGGCCCACACGCAATCGAGCGCGAGCGCTGGGACTGGGATACGGTCGAACGGAACCCCTTCTGGTGCCCCGATGCCATGACCGTGGAATTGTGGGAATCCTTCCTCGACGAGGTCCGAAAGCGGGGATCATCGACCGGGGCCGTGATCGAGGTGGTGGCCTCGGGCGTGCCGGTTGGCCTCGGCGCCCCCGTTTACGACAAGCTCGACGGCGATCTCGCCAAGGCGCTGATGACCATCAATGCGGTCAAGGGAGTCGAGATCGGAGCCGGGTTCGGGGCCGCGGCCCTTTCGGGCGAAGAGAACGCCAACGAGATGCGCATGGCCGACGGCGCGGTCACGTTCCTCGGCAACCAGGCGGGAGGCGTCTTGGGCGGCATCTCCACCGGCCAGGATGTCGTCGCCCGGTTCGCGGTCAAGCCGACGAGCTCGATCACGGTGCCGCGGCGCACCGTCACGACCGCGGGCGAAGAGGCCGAGGTCGTCACCAAGGGCCGCCACGACCCCTGCGTCGGCATCCGTGCGGTTCCCGTCGGCGAGGCCATGGTCGCCTGCGTGCTCGCCGACCACCTGCTGAGACACCGCGCCCAGTGCGGGTAGTCGCGGCCTCATTATTTCTCCCCCCTTCGAAACTCGCCCGAAGGCCGATCGCCCCGATAGCGAACTCAGCCTTAAAGGTTGATCTGGCGGATCTGGCGGTCGTCGAAGCGGGCGCCGGCCGCGACGCCCAAGGGAAAGGCGCGCGTTAGTGTTGCGATTCCAACGCTCGTTTCCCACGGTTGACCTTTTCGATGATG
>JASLLV010000013.1 GCA_030746935.1 Rhodospirillales bacterium
GGGAAAGAAGCTGATCCAGTACCGTCCGCTTAGCATGTAGTCGAACCCGTTGGAAATCAAGAGCCCCAGCGACGGCTCGGTCGGCGGCAAGCCGAGGCCGAGGAACGACAGCGTCGCCTCGAGAGCGATCGCGTGCGCCACCTGCACGGTTCCGATCACGATCATCGGCGGCATGCAGTTGGGAAGCAGGTGCTTGAATACGATGCGCTGGTGACCCAGCGCCAAGCACTCGGCCGATTCGATGTATTCACGCCGGCGCTCCACCAGGGCGCTGCCGCGCACCGTGCGCGCGAAGTACGCCCACTGCACCACGATCAGGGCGATGATGATCTTGTCGACGCCTTGGCCGAGGATCGCGAGCAGCACGAGCGCGATCAGGATCGAGGGGAAGCTGAGCTGAAGATCGACGACGCGCATGATCACGTTGTCGACGCGGCCGCCGAAGTAGGCCGAGGTCAGGCCGATCGTGAGCCCGACGAGGAACGCTATGAACCCGCTCATGGCGCCGACGAACAGACTGGTCCTGAGCCCGTAG
Organism: Rhodospirillales bacterium; assembly: GCA_030746935.1. Classification (GTDB taxonomy): domain Bacteria; phylum Pseudomonadota; class Alphaproteobacteria; order Rhodospirillales; family JASLLV01; genus JASLLV01. The sequence goes on from JASLLV010000013.1 coordinate 536, forward strand.
AAGATACCGCTCAGGATGTCGCGTCCTTGGGCGTCGCTGCCCAAGAGGAACGTGCCTCCGCTCATGCTGGCCGAGCCGGGCGGCAAGGTGTTCTCGAGGATCGAGAGCTGGCTGAGGTCGTAGGGGTCGGTCGGCGAGATGAAGGGCGCGAAGACCGCGCAGAACAAGACCACCGAGAAGACGGCCATTCCCAGGATCGCAAGCTTGCTCTCGGCAAAATCCGAGATGAAGCGGCGGAACGGCGTCTCCACTGGCGTGCCGGCCGTGCCGACGGTCAAATCTTCGGCGTAGGCCATCAATTCTGAACCCTTTGCAATCGAACCCTGGGATCAAGCACCGAGTAGATGATGTCGACCACCAGATTGATGACGATGAAAAGCGAGACGATGATCATCAGGTAGGCGACGACAACGGGCCGGTCGAGGTTGTCGATGGAATCGATCAGAAGCTTGCCCATGCCGGGCCAGGCGAAAATTGTCTCGGTGACCACCGCAAACGCGATCAATCCCCCGAACTCAAGGCCCAGAACCGTCACCACGGGAATCAGGATGTTCTTCAGGACGTGGACGAAGATGACTCTTCGAACCTGGAGCCCTTTGGCGCGCGCGAACTTGATAAAATCGACGAACATGGTCTCGCGCACGCCCGCCCGGGTCAGGCGGATGACGAGCGCCGTGAAAAAGAGCGACAGATTGAACGCCGGCAGCACCAGGTGCGAAAGCCCGTCGGCCGTGAGGAAGCTGAACCGGATCCCCAGCACTTCGACCGTTTCGCCGCGGCCTGATGCCGGGAACCAACCGAGCTCGACCGCGAATAGCAAGATCAGCATCAGCCCGACCCAGAAGCTGGGCAAGCTGAAGCCCAGGATCGAGCCCCCCATGATCACTTTTCCGCTGAGGGAGTCGGGCTTCAACCCCGCCCACATGCCGAGCGGGATGCCGACGAATATGGTGATCGTCATCGCCGAGACCGCGAGCTCGAATGTCGCCGGCATGCGCTCGACAATCACAACGAGCGCCGAGACCCCGTACTTGAACGAGGTGCCGAGGTCGCCCTGAAGGGCGTTCTTAAGGAAGACGAAATACTGCTCGTAGAGCGGCAGATTGAGGCCAAGATACTCCACGGCGCGCGTGTAGCATTCGCCGAGGCAGTCCTCGCTGATCAGGATGTCGGCGGGATTGCCGACCACCATGACGCCGAAGAAGACCAGCAGCGTCATGATGATCACCACCAGGACTGCCTGAAGCAGCCGGCGGATGATGAAGACGGTCACCCCGTCGTCCCTTGATCGGACCTGTAAAGGAAGGACGCGGGCGGCCCCCGTTCAAGGGAACCGCCCGGCACGTCCCCTATCGTCAGTTGGTCGCGACGACGTCTATCGCCATGCTGAAACCGTCGAGACGCGGGATGTACTTGATCCCGGGACGCGACGCCCAGGTATAGACCTCGAAGTAGATCGGCAAGATGCCGTAGTCCTTCACCGCGATTCCGATCGCGTCCTTGAAAAGCTGCTCGCGCTTGTCGCGATCGATGGTGACGATCGCCTCTTCGATCGCCGCGTCCGAGCGAGGATTGCTCATGCCCGTGGGCTGGCAGCAATAGACCGTCCCCTTGATCGGGCCGGTGTGGACCACGGCCTTGAGCTGGATCGAGGGTTCGCCCGACGCCACGCTATACGTCCGGACCGCAGTGCTGTTGTTCATGGCCCCAGTGATCTTCGAGAAGAACACCTGCTTGGGGTTCAGGACCACTTCGGTCTTGACGCCCACCTGGGTCCACATCTGGGCGATGGACTCGGTGACCTTGACGTCGTTGAGATAGCCACCGGTCGTCGAATGCAGGGTCACCTTGAAGCCGTCCGGATACCCGGCCTCGGCAAGCAGCTTCTTGGCCATATCCGGCTCATAGGGCTCGGGCAGGAGATCCTCGTTGTAGCCGTAGAAGCCCTCGGGCAGGAGCTGGGTTCCGACCGTCGCCGAGCCTTCGAAGACGCGATCGACGATCCCTGGGCGGTTGATCGCCCTGGAAAGCGCCTTGCGGACCTTCCAGTCGCGAAGCGGGTTGGGCCACGCCGGAGATCCGTCGTTGTTCCAGACGTAGGGCGATAGATCGCGGCGGCTGTCGAGCCACACGTAGAAGGGCCGGTTGCCGGTGCCGGCGCTGAGGACGACCTTGGGATCCTTCCTCAGGCTCGGGATATCGGTCGTCGGCACCTGGTCGATGATGTCGACGTCGCCGCTTTTCAGCGCCGCGACCCGGGTCGGGTTGGACTTGATGGGCTTGTACGTAACCTTGTCCCAGGTGGCCTTCGGCCCCCAGTAACTGGAGTTCGCCTCGAAAACCAGCTGGTCCTCGCGCTTCCACTCGACGAACTTGTAGGGTCCCGTGCCGATTGTCGCCTTGCCGGAGTTGAAGTCGGCCGTTGACGCCCCGTCGCCGTGCTTCTTCGAGACGATCGCGAAGGCCGCGAGATCGGTTTCCATGAGCGGATTGGGCGTCGAGGTTTTGACCAGGACGGTGTAATCGTCGACCTTCTCGCCCTTCTTGTCGGCAAGGTACTGCTTAAAGCTGGTGGGCGTTTCGATGTTCGTCGCGCGGTCGAACGAGAACAAGACGTCGTCAGCCGTGAACGGGGTGCCGTCGTGGAACTTGACCCCCTTGCGCAACTTGAACTCCCAGGTCAGGTCGTCGATCGCCTTCCACGATTCGGCGAGTTGTGGCTCGAGGCCCATCAACTCGTCCTTGGCAATGAGGTGATCGAACGCATGCCGGCCCACGGCGATCGCCGAGGTGTTCGTCGACCAGTGGGGATCCACCGACGGCGTCTCGACCTTGACCCCGAACCGCAAATCCGCCGAATACGCAGCTCCCGCCAAAAGCACGGCGGCGCTGCCAACTACGAGGGCAGATATTCGTTTCATGTCATCGTCCTCCCTTTAATCCATAAATAACCGGCACCCGGCATTCCGCGCGGGCGCTTCGTCTCGGGTTTCAAGAAGCCGAACGCCGATCCTTCCACGCAGTCGTCGCGTCCCTCGGCGAGATGGCCCCGATGCGCCAAATCTATGGGAAAGATTTCGGGACATCAATCGCTAAGCGACCTGCCGACGCCTGAATCGTCCCGGCGTGGTCCCACCTCGACGCCCGCGAGCACTTAAAGCGGATCGCGCCGGATCGCCACGGGCGAACCCGAGAGACCGCGATCTGGTCTCGCCGGCGTGCACCGGTACGCGGCCCAGAAACGCCCGTCCCAAGCGGTCGGGGGTGCGCGCTTGGTGCGATTCCAATTGGGTGGATAACGCTTTAGCGCAATAAAAATCGAATGATCGACGGTTCACGCAATCGTGTATCGGCATGCCGTCCGGCGGTTTACTTGTTTTTAATGGATTGCCGGTATTTTGCACCATGCGGAAATTTTCTTGCGCGGTTTGGTAGCGAAACAAAATCGTTGATTTACAAGGTGTTAAATGGGCTTAGGCTCTTTGAACCGGAATATCATTTGATGATTACTTCAAAGACGCCGAAATCTCGCAAGACGCGTCGCTCTTGGGGCCGTTGACGATCGAACGCGAACTGGAAGGAGCCGGTTCCGATGCGAAATTGTTGTTTTGTCCTGGGAATTGTGGTGATAGCGTTTTGCGGCCTTCCGTCGGGCGCCGACGCTCAAGTGTCGCTTCCTTGCGGAAGCCGGGCCACGATGGCGGCGACCCTCGAAAGGAATTACAAGGAAACCCCGATTTCGGTGGGACTCGCCAACGACGGAAACGTGGTCGAAGTCTTTTCGTCGGCGGCGGGAAGCTGGACGATCGTGGTTACCAACCCCGCGGGAAGATCTTGCCTGGTCGCCGCCGGGGAGGCGTGGCAGCCGCTGCCGCCGGTTTTCCCCAAGGACGCCAGCAGCTAAATCCGTTTCCCGGCGCCGCGCAGGAACGGGCGCCGAACTGATTGAGTGCTGTCGCGCCGGCCGTCGAGGCCGGCACCGCCAGGCGACGTTGAACGCCGGGCCGTATCACCCTACTTTCCCGTGGCATAGGGCGAGAGACCCCTGTTGGCGAACGGGCGGCGACCGGCGCCCGGGCGTTCGATGTGGACCTTCGCAACAGCCGCGGAAGCGGTCGCACGTTCATGAGACAAATTCGCCACACGCTCACGGTTCGCGCCCCATCCCAAGGCCTCCACGAGGTGACCGCCGAAATCGCCCAGTGGATTGACGCCCAGGATATGCACGACGGCCTGCTCACCGTCTTCATCCGCCACACTTCGGCCTCGATCCTGATACAGGAGAACATCGACGACGACGTCGTCGAGGATCTCGAAGCGTTCTTCGACAGGCTTGCGCCCGAGGGCCTCGAGCTCTACCGCCACACCGCCGAGGGAACCGACGACATGCCGGCGCACATCAAGGCGGCGTTGATGCAAACGCAGCTCGCAATTCCGGTGAGCCAGGACCGGATGATGCTGGGCCGTTACCAAGGGCTGTTCGTGTTCGAGCACCGGCGGACGCCACGTCCGCGCGAGATCGTCCTCCATTTGCTTGGCGAGTGACGGGGCGGCGATCGAGCATACAGGCGCGAGTACGGGCAATCGCGCCGGGTCGGCGTTCAGCCGCGGATGTAATCCTGGAGCATGTGGGTCTCCGCCTCGAGCTCTTCGAGGCGGATCTTCACGACATCCCCGATACTGATAACGCCCACCAACCCGCCGTCACGAATCACCGGCAGATGGCGGAAGCGACCCGAGGTCATCATCTGCATGATCTCTTCCAGGGTATCGTCGGGCCCGCAGGTCACCACCGATGGCGTCATCACCTCGGCGACCTTCATGTCGGCGAGCTTATCGCCATGCACGGCGAGGCCGCGAGCGATGTCCCGTTCCGAGATGATGCCGGCCAATTGCTCGCTTTCGGCCTCGGTGACGATGACCGCGCCGATCCCTTCTCGCCGCATGATCTCCGCAGCTTCGCCGAGGGTAGCGTCCGGTCGGGTCGTGACCAACCGGTCCACCTTCGCCTTGAGTATATTCGTGACACGCATCTCCAATTCCCCCCGCGCGGGTCCCGTCTTCCGGGTCGCTCGCGCCTCGCCTCGCCCCCAGCCGATCCGCGGCCTTAAGACTCGCCGCACTTGGTGCCGCGTCCCACATAATTTAGCAAGTTCGCACACCCGTCGCGAGATGTCTTCGCGCCATTGATTGCTCACGCGGCATTCGCCAACGCGTTTTCGCCACTGCAATTGCGATATAATGGTGGAGCCGTGATCGCGGCGTATCGTCCGGACGGCGAGCGAAACGACGGGGCGACGGCGCGGCACGGCGGTTGCGGGTGGGAAGGAAACCGCCATGGCCATCAAAAGCATTCTCGTTCCGGTCCCCGACGGCAATTCGGCGCCCGCGCTTCATGCGGCCTTGATCGTCGCCGAGACGTTTCACGCCCACGTCGAGGGTCTGCACGTTCCGCGTTTCGCGCCATCGTCGAGTCCGCGCGATCGCCATTTCGCGTTTTCGGCGTCCGGTGGGGTCGCGACCGACGAGGCGGTCGCCGGCATCCGCGAGGCGATCTCCCACGCCGAAGTGCGGATGGAGCGGACCGCCAAGGAAGCGCGCGAGCTGTTCGAACGCACGATCGCCAAACGGGACATACCGTTGCGCGAAGATGCCGGCGCCTCGGACGCGCCGAGCGCGTCGTGGCGCGCGATCAACGGCGACGAGGCGCAGATCGTGGCGAACTACGGCGGAGGCTTCGATCTGATCGTCGTCGGCCATCCTGGCGACGGCTCGGGGTATCTTTCCGACGATACCGTACAGGCCGCGCTTTTAGCCACCGGAACGGCCGTACTCGTGGCGCCGCCGCGGGCGCCCGAGACAATCGGCCAGCGGATCCTGGTGGGCTGGAACCGCAGCATCCAGTCGGGGCGCGCGGTTTCCGCCGCCATCCCGTTCCTGCGCCGCGCCGAGAAGGTCGTTGTCTTCTCGGTGACCACGGGCGCAAAGCAGGGCCCCGCGACGGCCGACGTCGCGCGCTGGCTCGCGTGGCACGGCGTCGTCGCCACAGTGACCGAGGTTCCGCCCGATTACCGACGGGTCGGAGAGGTTCTTCTCACCGAGGTCCAGGAAAAGAAGATCAACCTTCTGGTCATGGGCGCGTATTCGCATCACCGAATTCGCGAGCTGATCCTCGGCGGGGTCACGCGCGACGTCCTTCCGGCGGCCGAGATCCCGGTCCTGATGGCCCGATAAGGGCCCGTCCTGGCCCGGCTCAGTGCGCCATGAGCACCGGCAGCGTCGCCTCATCGAGAATGTGCTGGGTCGCTCCGCCGAAGATGATCTGACGCACCCTGCCGTGGGTGAACGCGCCCTTGACGAGAAGGTCGGCGCCGAGCTCGCCCGCCGTCTCGAGAATTATCTGGCCCACCGGCCGTTCGTCCTTGGACACCTGAGTGGCATTCGCTTCGATCCCGTTTCGCAGGAGATGGTGGCGCGCTTCGGCGCCGCTCGGTCCCGGAACCATGCCGTCGCGCACCGTCAGCACCTCGACCTTCGCGGCGCGCGCCAGGATCGGCATGGCCAGCGCCGTGGTCCGCGCCGCCTCGACGCTGCCGTTCCAGGCAATGACCACCGTCTCGCCGATAATGTCCAGGGATTTGGGGGGCGCGATCAGGACCGGGCGTCCACTTTCGAAAAGCGCATTCTCGACTGCCGCGAAGGATGGCTGTTCAACGCCCTTGGTAGGCCGCCCCGCCACGATCAGGTCGAATAGACGCCCGATCGCGCCGAACGCCGCGTAGCTGGGGACGACTTCCTCCTCGCACCCGGCGGTCGGTTCCGATGCGGGTCCGACCCCGGTGCTTCGCCGGACGCCACGCGCCTCCATGAATTCGTGGAAACGGGCTCGCGCGCGGTGGATATGTTCGGCGCTTTCCTTGTTGAAGCTTTCGATCAACGCCGGAGACTCGACGCCGAAGGCGTGAATGACCTCGGGATACGCGAGGCTCACGCAGCGCCCCTCGATGTGGGCGCCGAATCGTCGCGCGACGTGAAGTGCTGCTTCCAATATGGCGGGTAAGGCTTCGGATTCCTCGACCGGCACCAAAATCGTTTTCATCGTTCATGTCCCCATGTCGAAACGCGTCACAGCGCCGCAACGACGGTCGATTATAGCGCTTCGGCGCGCGCCCCCCCCCAAGGGCTCGTGAAAGAGGAACGGGCGAGATGGAAGACCCGCCGATCGGCTCTGCATCGCCGCTGGAGCGACCCCGGAGAACGCCACGCCGCAGTCCCGATGCCGAGGCCCCTCTGCTATAAAGGAGCCATGAGAACCCACGTCGTTCACGTCCATTCCTCGGCCGACACGCCGCCTAGGGAGGAACAACTGGCCTGGAAGATCGCGTCCGTCGCGGCGGACCCGGCGCCGCTGGACTTGGACGCCGCCGCGATGGCGGTCAACCGGATCATCGACAACGCCGCGGTCGCGATCGCGGCGATCAACCGCCGCCCCGTCGCGTGCGCCCGGGCGCAGGCCCTTGCCCATCCCCGCGAACCGGGCGCGGCAGTCTTCGGGCTCTCGCCCGGCGCCGGCGTCGAGGCCGAGTGGGGGGCCTGGGCCAACGGAACGGCGGTGCGCGAGCTCGACTTCCACGACACCTTCCTCGCCCAGGATTATGCCCATCCGGGCGACAACATCCCGCCAATCCTCGCGGTCGCCCAACAATGCCGCCGCGATGGGGCGGAGCTGCTGGGCGCCATCGTCAAGGCCTACGAGATCCAGATCGCACTCGCCAAGGGGATCTGCCTGCACGCGCACCGGATCGACCATGTCGCCCATTTGGGACCGTCGGCGGCGGCCGGGATCGGCGCGCTTCTCGGTCTCGACGCGCACACCATCTATCAGGCAGTGCAACACGCGCTCCACGTCAGCACGGCAACGCGTCAATCGCGAAAGGGCGAGATCTCGAGCTGGAAGGCATTCGCGCCGGCGCACGCCGGCAAGCTGGCGATCGAGGCCGTGGACCGGGCGATGCGCGGCGAACGCGCGCCGTCCCCCATCTACGAAGGCGAGGACGGTGTTGTCGCCTGGTTGCTGGACGGCCCCGACGCCGCCTACGAGGTCTCCCTGCCCGAGCCCGGCGAGCCCAGGCGCGCAATCTTGGAATCCTATACCAAGGCCCATTCGGCGGAATACCAGAGCCAGGCCCTGATCGACCTCGCATTCCGCTTGCGCGCCCGCATCCCCGATTGGGACGCGGTGGAATCGATCGTGATCCACACCAGCCACCACACCCACGCAGTGATCGGCACCGGCTCGGGCGACCCCCAGAAGTTCGATCCCCGGGCGAGCCGCGAAACGCTCGACCACAGCGCCATGTACATCTTCGCCGTCGCGCTGCACGATGGTGCGTGGCACCACATCGCGTCGTACGCGCCCGAGCGCGCCCAGCGCCCCGACACGGTCCGGCTGTGGCGCAAGATCTCGACACGCGAGGACCCGGAATGGACGCGCCGCTACCATGCCGCGGATCCCGCAAAGCGCGCCTTCGGCGCCCGCGCCGAGGTCATCATGGCCGACGGAAGCCGGATTGATGACGAACTCGCCGTCGCCGACGCCCACCCTGCGGGTGCGCATCCGTTCGTTCGCGCGGACTACATCCGAAAGTTCGAGGCCCTGACCGAAGGCTTGATCACGCCCGCCGAATCACGGCGCTTCCTCGACCTCGCCCAATGCTTGCCGGACGTGGGGGTGGACGACGTGTGCGCGCTCTCTCTCGAATCGGCGCCGGGCGCGCTTGAGGCCGCCGTTCGGGACAACAGGGGGATCTTCTGATGCTGAGCGCCGAAACCTCCGCCACAGAAAAGCGCGCAGCCTTTCGCGCCGGCCTGGCGTCGGGCCGGCTCTTGCGCTTTCCGGGCGCTTTCTCACCGCTCGTCTCGCTCGTGATCGAAGAGCTGAATTTCGACGGAGTCTACGTCTCGGGCGCCGTGCTGTCGGCCGATCTGGGCCTTCCCGACATCGGCCTCACGACGCTCAGCGAGGTCGCCCAGCGCGGACGCCAGATCGCCCGCGTGACCAACCTGCCCGCCATCATCGACGCCGACACCGGATTCGGCGAGCCCATGAACGCGGCGCGCAGCGTCGCCGAGTTCGAGGAACTCGGCCTCGCCGGATGCCACATCGAGGATCAGGTCAGCCCCAAGCGCTGTGGACATCTGGACGGCAAGCAGCTCGTCGCGACGGTGGAGATGACGCGCAAGCTCAAGGCCGCCGTGGACGCGCGCCACGATCCCAACTTCGCCGTCATCGCCCGCACCGACGCCCGCGCCGTCGAAGGTCTGGATGCGGCGATCGAACGGGCCCGGGCCTACGCCGATGCCGGCGCCGACGTGATCTTTCCCGAGGCCCTCGAGGACGCGGGCGAGTTCGAGACCGTCCGCAAGGCCGTCGACGCACCGCTCCTCGCCAACATGACCGAGTTCGGGAAGTCGCCGCTTCTCGACCGCCGCACGCTCGAAAATCTCGGCTACAACCTGGTGATCTATCCGGTCACCGCACTGCGTCTCGCCATGAAGGCGGTCGAGGACGGTCTCGGCGTTCTCGGCGGCGAGGGAACGCAGGCCTCAATCGTCGATCGTATGCAACACCGCAAGCGCCTGTACGAACTGGTCCGGTATGCGGAGTACGCGAACTACGATAAGACGCTGTTCGATTTCGAACTCTGAGGACCGTCAAGAAGGAGTGAGAGGAATGGCGGAGGCCGCTCGGGCGACGCGCGCGAAGGCCGGACCTGCGATCCACAAGGGGCTCGTCGGTCTGGTGGTCGACAATTCGGCGATCTCGAGGGTCAATCCCGAGACCAATTCGCTCACATACTACGGATACCCGGTGCAGGACCTCGCCCGCCATTGCACCTTTGAGGAGGTGGCGTATCTGCTGGCGAACGGCGAGCTTCCGAGCCGCGCGCAATTGAGCCGTTTCCGGCGCGCCGAAAGGGCGCTGCGCGAGATCGACCGCGACCATGTGGGCGTCATCGCCCGATTTTCTCGCGCGGCCCACCCCATGGACACCCTTCGCACGGCGGTAAGCTATCTGGGGACACGCGAGGTCGCCTGGGGCGGCGAGAAGCCGGCCACCGATAAGCGCCGGGCCATGGCCTTACTCGCCAAGATCCCGACCGTGATGGCGACCGACTACCGCTTCCGCGACGCCAAGCGGAGAATCCGTCCGCGCGATGATCTGAGCTTCTCGGAGAATTTCTGCTACATGTGCTTCGGTCGGAAGCCTGCGCCGGAGGTGGCGCGCGCCCTCGATACCTCGCTGATTCTTTACGCCGAGCACGGCTTCAACGCCTCGACGTTCGCGGCCCGCGTCGTCGCCTCGACCCTTTCCGACATTTACAGCGCGGTCACGGCGGCGATCGGCGCGCTCAAAGGACCGTTGCACGGCGGCGCCAACGAGGCGGTGATGCACATGCTGGGTGAGATCGGCACGCCCGCCCGCGCCGAGGCCTGGATCCGCGGGGCGATCGAGCGAAAGCGCCTGATCATGGGATTCGGCCACCGGGTCTACCGGACCGGGGATTCGCGGGTGCCTACCATGAACAAGTGCCTCGAGGATCTTTCGGCCTGGAAAGGCGACGATCGGTGGCTCCGCATCACCCAAACCCTGGCCCGCGTCGTGATCGCGGAGAAGGGGATCCACCCCAACCTGGATTTCCCGTCGGGTCCCGCGTACGACCTGATGGGCTTCGACATCGACCTATTTACGCCCATCTTCGTGATGAGCCGGATCACGGGTTGGTCGGCCCACTATCTGGAACAGATCGCCGACAACCGCCTGATCCGGCCGTTGAGCGCATATACCGGTCCGCCCCAGCGCAAGGTCCGGCCGCTCGCGCGGCGCTAACGACGCGCGATGACGGCGATCCTTTGTTGGAACATCCAGTACGGCCGCGGCGTCGACGGTGCCGTCGACATATCCCGTATTGCCGAGACCGCCAAGGCGATGGCCGACGCCGACGTGCTTTGCTTCCAGGAGGTCGCTAACTTCGACCCCTCGCTCGAGCCCGCCCATCGGGCCAACCAAGCCGCAGCGCTCGCCACCGCATTTCCCGATCACGAAGCGTTTTTCGGCGCCGCGTGCGACCGACTCGGCGACGACGGCCGCCGATGGTCGTTCGGCAACCTGATCCTTTCGCGACTGCCCGTGCTCGAGGTATTCCACCACCTGCTGCCGCGGCCTGCCGACGCGCACGTCCGCCACATGCAGCGCCAAGCCATCGAAGCGGTGGTCGCCGCACCCGGCGGGACCATGCGCGTGATGACGACCCACCTCGAATACTACAGCGCCCGCCAGCGATCCGCCCAGGTGGAACGCCTGCGGGCACTGCACGCGGAAGCCTGCACGCAACGACCACCGGGGCCCGGCGATTCGAGTGCCGGCCCCTATGCCATCGCGCCCAGGCCCAGTTCACTCGTTTTGTGCGGGGACCTAAATTTGACGCCCGAAAGCCCGGAATACACCCGACTTACCGCCCCGTTCGAGACCGCAACGCCGCCCTTGTCGGATGCCTGGGCCCACGCCGGCACCGGGGCGCCGCCGCGCGCCACCTGCGGCGTCCACGACCGCGAAACGTGGTCCGAAGGGCCCCATTGCCGCGACTTCTTTTTCGTGACCGGCGATATCGCGGCCCGCATCGAAGCCGTGACGGTGGACGCCGAGACCATGGCTTCGGACCACCAGCCAATCATGCTTCGGTTAGATTTCGCGTGAGAACGCGCCGTATTCGGGCGATTTTCGAGTCCGTCCATCGGATGGTGGACTTCACGTGCCAGTGTCGAATAACATGCGCGGCTCGTCGGCGGGCCGCCGTTCCGCGAGGGACGGGATCGCCGCAAGAGGACTATCTCAGGGAGGAAATGCAATGAAACGGTTCTTTGCGCTGATAGCGACGGCATTCCTCGTCGCGAGCATCTCGGCCCAGGCCGAGACGGTGCTTCGGATCGGCGAGGGCAGTATCGGCCGGCTCGATCCGCACGAGGCGACGCTCGTTGCCGACTCGATCCTCATGTACAACGTGTACGACACGCTCGTGTTTCCGTCGCTCGACGGCAAGTCGACCGAGATGAAGCCGCACCTCGCCGAGAGCATCGAGGTCAACGAGAGCGGCACCGTGTTTACCGTCAAGCTGCGCCCGAACGTTAAGTTCCATTCGGGCAACACGCTTTCGTCCGAAGATGTCAAGTTCTCGATGAATCGGATTATTGAACTCAACACGGGCTTCTCGTACATGTTCGACGGCTGGGTCAAGTCGGTCGATACGCCCGATCCGCTCACCGCGGTCATCAACCTGACCAATCCCTACGGCACGTTCTACTCGGCGCTCGCCCGACTTTCCATCATCGACAGCAAGACCGTTTTGGCCCACCTGGGCAAGGGCGACTTCGGCGACCTCGGCGACTACGGGCTGGACTGGACGAGAAAAAACTCGGCCGGCACCGGCGCCTACAAGGCCCGCTACCACAACACCCAAGAGCGCTCGGAGCTGGTGAAGTTCGACGACTACTTCCTCGGCATTCCGGACAAGGCCCCGGACTTGGTGCGCCTGCAATACGGCCAGACGGACCCGACGGTGATCGCGCTGTTCGAGCGCGGCGAGATGGACATCGCGCGTAGCTTCATCGCGTCCGAGACCAAGAAGCAGCTGCTCTCGGTCAAGGGCGTCACCATCGCCAGCGAGCCCGGCATCGCCATGCTCTTCATGAAGCCGAATGTTACCAAGCCGCCCTTCGACGACGTCAACTGCCGTAAGGGGTTCGCCTACGCGCTCGACTACGAGGCGATGATGTTGCAGGAGCACGTGACGGACAAGATCCGGGGCGCGATCCCGGCCAAGTCGCCGATGCCGAGCTCCCATCCTGGCTTCGACCCGACCATGCCTCCGATCAAGCAGGACATGGCGAAGGCCAAGGAGTTCATGGCGAAGTGCAAGTACAAGCCCGGCTCACACAAGATCCAGATTACCTGGATAAGCACCGTGGCCAAGGAAGAGCGGTTTGCGCTAATAGCCCAGGTGAACTGGAAGGAGCTCGGGTGGGAGTCCTATGTCGAGCCGATCGTGTGGGCGCACTGGACGCAGAAGGTAAGGGGTGGTGCCGGGACGGCGCCGATGATCGGCCAAGTCTACACGTTCGCCCGGATCCCGGACGCCGACGCGTACCTCTACAACATCTTCCACTCGTCGCGTCACGGGCAGTACTCGGCGTCGGAATTCTTCGCGGACGATCAGGTCGACGAGATGCTAGACAAGGCGCGCACCATGCTGCCGAGTTCCAAGCGCGACGCTCTGTATGCGAAGATCCTCCGCCGAGTTCAGGATCTCCAGGCGACATTCACGGGCTTCGAGGTGATCAACACCTACCCGAGGTCGGACCGATTCTCCTGGCCAAACATGGAAAAGCCCAACATGAACACGGGCCTCATGGGCGGAAACCACATCTTCCGTCTCATGGAGATGAAGGGAGGCTGAGCTAACTCCCTCTCGCGTGCGTGGCGGCCACGTCGTGGCCGCCACGTTCTCTCTCCACTAGGCGCGGTTCTGATCGGATGCTTGGGCGCTACGTCATCCGCCGGTCGGTCGCGGCACTGATCACGCTGTTCGGTGTCTCGGTCCTGATTTTCTTCCTCGCCCGCGTGATGCCCGGCGATGCGGCAGGGATTGCGCTGGGTGAATCGGCCACCCTGGAGCAGATCGCGGCCTACCGCGAAAGGCACGGATTCAACGAGCCCCTCCACGTCCAGTACTGGGTTTACGTCACCGACGTCATCGACGGTGACCTCGGAGAATCTCTCTACAGCGGCAGTAAGGTCCTTGACGATCTTGCCTTCACGTTTCCCGCCACCCTGGAACTCGTCCTGTTCTCGACGATCCTGATGATCTCGATCGGGATCCCGCTCGGCGTACTGGCCGGTCGCTTCCGCGACGGCTACATCGACAACTTCACCCGCGTCTTCTCGCTGCTGGGCGTGGTGACGCCGAGCTTCGTCTGGGCGGTCTTTTTTCTGCTTGCTTTCGCCTTCTACCTGAAGGTTCTGCCGGTCATGGGCCGGCTTTCCGAGGGAGCCGTGGCGCCCCCTTTCGTGACCGGGCTTTATCTGATCGATTCGCTCGTCGACGGCGATTGGGCGACTTTCCGCGACGCGCTTTCCCACATCATAATGCCGGGGGTCGCATTGGCGATGGCGTCCATCGGTCAGACCACCCGCATGACGCGGGCCAACGTCGGCGAATCATTCGACAAAACCTATATCGAGTTCGCCCGCGCGTACGGTTTCAAGGAGTTCCGGACGGCCGCCGTCTACGCCCTGCGCCCGGCCCTGATTCCGATCTTGACGATCCTCGGGCTCGACATCGCCATCAAGTTCGGCAGCGCCTTCCTGGTGGAGACGGTCTTCGGCTGGCCCGGTATGGCGCGCTACGGCGTGCAGGTCATCCTGTTCAAGGATTTGAACGCCATCGTCGGCACGGTCACCGTCATCGGCTTTTTCTTCATCGTCATCAACCTGATCGTCGACATCGTCGTGGCGTTCGTCGATCCGCGCATTCGCCTGGGGGCGCTGGCGCAATGATCGCGGGCGCGTTCTTCGGCGGCCGCGGCTGGCACAAGTTCAGCCGCAACAAGCTCTCGCCGTTCGGGCTAATTCTCGTGATCGGCTAGGCACGGGTCTGATCGGATGCTCAGGCGCTACATCATCCGCCGGTCGATCGCGGCACTGATCACGCTGTTCGGTGTCTCGGTCCTGATTTTCTTCCTCGCCCGCGTGATGCCGGGCGATCCGGCGATGATCGCGCTGGGTGAAACGGCGACCTTGGAGCAGATTGCGAACTACCGCGAAAGGCTCGGCCTCAATGAGCCCCTGCTCGTCCAGTATGTGGTCTACATCACGTCGGTGATTCACGGGGACCTCGGCGACTCTCTTTACACCCACGGCGCGGTTCTGGATGATCTCGCGCACACATTTCCCGCCACCCTGGAGCTCATCCTGTTCTCGACGGTCCTGATGATCACCATCGGAATCCCGCTCGGCGTGTTGGCCGGTCGGTTCCGCGACGGTTTCATCGACAACTTCACCCGCGTCTTCTCGTTGCTGGGCGTCGTGACGCCGAGCTTCGTCTGGGCGCTCTTCCTGATGCTCGTTTTCGCCTTCTACCTGGACGTTCTGCCAGCCCAGGGCCGGCTTTCCGAGGGGGTCGAACCGCCCGCCTTCGTGACCGGCCTCTATCTCGTGGATTCGATCGTGGCAGGCGATTGGGCGACCTTCCGCGATGCCTCGGCGCACATCGTCATGCCGGGAACCGCGCTGGCGATGGCTTCCGTCGGCCAGACGACCCGCATGACGCGGGCCAATGTCGGCGAATCTTTCGACAAAACCTACATCGAGTTCGCCCGCGCGTACGGTTTCAAAGGGTTCCGGACGGCCGCCGTCTACGCGCTTCGCCCGGCCCTGATCCCGGTCCTGACGATCATGGGTCTCGACATCGCTATCAAGTTCGGCAGCGCCTTCCTCGTGGAAACGGTCTTCTCGTGGCCCGGCATGGCACGCTACGGGGTACAGGTCATCCTGTTTAAGGACCTGAACGCCATCGTCGGCACCGTGACCATCATCGGCTTCTTCTTCATCGTCATCAACCTGATCGTCGATATCGTGGTCTCTTTCGTCGATCCGCGCATTCGCTTGGGGGCGTTGGCACAATGATCGCGGGCGCATTTTTCGGTGGCCGCGGCTGGTACAAGTTCAGCCGCAACAGGCTTTCGCTATTCGGGCTGTTCCTTGTGATCAGCTTTATCCTGATGGCCCTGCTGGCGCCGTGGATTACACCCTATCCGCAACACGCGGAATCGTTCATCGACTTCGCGAACGCGAACCAGCCACCGTCCGCGAAGTACATGTTCGGCACCGATCTCATTGGCCGCGACGTGTTTAGCCGGGTCCTCTTCGGCTATCGCATTTCGCTCCGCCTCAGCATCATCGTGCTCGCGATCGCGGTTCCTCTCGGGGTGATCCCGGGCCTCCTTGCCGGTTACTATGGCGGCTGGTGGGAGACCATCACCATGCGGATCGTCGACGTGTTCCTCGCCGTTCCGTCGCTCGTGATGGCGCTGATCGTCGTCGGCCTGGTCGGGTCCTCGCTCACCAATGCCATGCTCGCCATCGCGTTCTTCTGGTGGCCCTGGTACACCCGGCTTCTTTACAACATCACCCGCCAGCTCAAGAACGAGGGTTACGTGACGGCGGCCCAGGTTGTCGGCGCCTCCCATTGGCACATCCTGATCAAGGAAATCCTGCCCAATTGCGTCCCCTCGCTATTGACTAAGATGACGCTGGACATGAGCTTCGTGATCCTGGTGGCGGCCAGCCTGGGATTCCTCGGCCTCGGCGTCCGGGCGCCGACGCCCGAGCTCGGGTCCATGATCGCCGAAGGGGCCAACTACCTTCCGGCGATGTGGTGGTTACCGGTGTTTGCAGGTCTGGGCATCCTGATCGCGGTCCTCGGGTTCAACCTGGTGGGCGACGGTTTGCGCGATCTTTTGGACGTGGAAGTATGACCGAAGGGACCTTAATCGAGGTCGAGGATCTGCACGTCCGCTTCGATCTGTTCGAGGGCGTGAGCCACGTGCTGAACGGCGTCGGGATCACCATCCGCAACGGCGAGCGGATCGGCCTCGTCGGCGAGTCGGGCTGCGGCAAGTCGCTGCTGGCGCGCTGCATCCTGGGGCTGCTCGAACAAAAGAACATCCGTATTGATGGCGCAATCCGCTACCACGGGCGCGATCTGTTCGCCATGCGCGGCTCCGAGTGGCGCGATTTGCGCGGGCGGCGGATCACCATGATCTTCCAGGACCCGACCGCGGCGCTGAACCCGGTTTTCACGGTCGCCGACCAGATGGTCGAGGTGATCCAGCGCGGCGGCAACCGCAAGCGCAAGCGCGAAGAGTGCCTCGACATCGCGCGCGGGGCGCTCCGGCGCGTCTTCATCGACGATCCGGACCGGGTGTTGCGCTCGTACCCCTTCCAGCTGAGCGGCGGCATGGCGCAACGCGTCATCATCACCATGGCACTCGCCAACGACCCCGAGCTGGTGCTGGCCGACGAGCCCGGAACCTCGCTCGATGTCACGGTCCAGGAGCAAACGCTTCGCCTGATGGCCACGCTCACCCAGGAGGCAGGCGCCGCCGTGTTGCTGATCGCCCACAACCTGGGCGTCGTCCGCGAGTTCTGCGAACGCCTCTACGTGATGTATGGGGGTGTGATCGTCGAGGAGGGCTCGGTCGAGGAGATCTTCAACGAGCCCCTGCATCCCTATACCCAGGCCTTGTTCGGTGCGGTCCCCCGGCTTTGGGGCGGCGATTTGCCGAAGGCGATCGCCGGCATGGTGCCCGACTACACCCAGGCGCCCGAGGGCTGCCGCTTCCACCCTCGTTGTCCCCACGCCAAACCCGAGTGCCAGAGCACCCCGCCATGGGTCAAGCTCGGCGAGGGGCGCGGCGTTCGTTGCGTCCTTTTCGAAGGCGCCGAAAGATCGACAGTCCATGCCTGAACCGATCCTCCAGGTCACGGGCCTCGCCAAGGACTACGTCGTCGGTCCCACCACGGTGAACGCGCTTCGCGGCGTCAACGTTTCGGTGGAGCACGGGGCCTGCATGGCGATCGTCGGCGAATCGGGCTCCGGCAAGACGACGCTTGCGAGGCTCGTTCTCGGCATCGAGCCGCCGACCGCAGGAAGTATGGTCCTTCAGGGCGAGGAGTTGCCCGCGAAACGCAGCCGAAGCTTGCGCCGCCGGCTGCAGTTCGTCCAGCAGAACCCCATGTCGACCCTCAATCCCAAGCGGACCATCTTTCAAAGCGTCTCGCTGCCCCTCGCCGTCCACGATCTCGTTCGGCGACGGAACATGCGCGAGCGTGTCGCCGAACTGCTGGATTTGGTGGGAATGTCGTCCGAATACATGGACCGTTTCCCATCGGCGCTTTCGGGCGGCCAGCGCCAGCGCATCGCGCTCGCGCGCGCGCTCGCCGCCGAACCCGACTGCATCATCCTCGACGAGCCCACGTCCTCGCTCGACGTCTCGGTCCAGGCCCGGGTGCTCGAGCTTCTGGTCGGGCTGCAAAAGCGGCTGAACCTCACGTACATGTTTATCACCCACGACTTGAGCGTGGTGCGCAACATCGCCGGCCGGATGGCCGTGCTCTACCGCGGGCGCATCGTCGAATCGGGCGACACGATCGCGGTATTCGAGCGGCCTCGGCACCGCTATACCCAAATGCTGCTGTCGTCGATTCCGGTGGTCTCGAGCGACGAAGAGGCCCACAAGCCCGACTGGCCCTGGGAACGCGACATCGCCGCCGGCGAACGCGTCTCCGAGGTGGGGTGCGCCTTCCACCCCCGCTGCGCCTACGCGCTCGACATCTGCCGCCAGGATCGGCCGGAGCTAAGCCGGGTCGAGCGCGAGCACGAGGCCGCCTGCCACAACCCCGGCTGAGCCCCGGCGCCCCTTACTCGACGAATCCCGCCTTCGGCCCGCACCCGACGCAGACTTGCGTTACAAGCGGACCGGTAGGCCGCTCCGCGCCGATTCGGTCGCCGCGTCGGCCAGGACAAGGGCGCGGCGGCCGTCGTCTGCGCCGGGACTGGGCGAGCGGCCTTCGGCGATGCAGTCGAGGAAGTGCTCGAGCTCCAGGCGGTAGGCGTCGGCATAGCGCTCGAGGAAAAAGTAAACCGGCTTTTCCGTCGCGGCCCCGTTCGCGTCCATCCTTTGGACCGTGGTCGGGAAACGGTTCTCGGCGCGCAGCATGCCGCCCGAGCCGAACACCTCGATTCGCTGGTCATATCCGTAAGCCGCGCGCCGGCTGTTGCTGATCTGGCACAATGCGCCACGCGCGGTCTTCAGGGTGACGACGGCGGTGTCCACGTCGCCGGCAGCGGCGATGGCGGGATCGACCAGGCAGCTCGCGGCGGCAAACACCTCGACCGGTTCCTCGTCCAGAAGCCAGCGCGCCATGTCCAGATCATGGATCATCATGTCGCGAAACAGCCCGCCCGAGGCGGCGACGTAGTCTACGGGCGGTGGCGCCGGATCGCGGCTGGTGATGGCGACGAGCTCGACCGCGCCGATTTGGCCTTCGCGAACGGCGACGCGAAGCGCGGCGAAGCTGGGGTCGAAACGGCGGTTGAATCCGACCATCAGCACCACCCCGGCCTTCTCGACCGCCGCGAGCGCGGTTTCGATGCGGGCGATGTCGAGGTCGATGGGCTTCTCGCAGAAGACCGCCTTGCCGGCGCGGCTTGCAGCCTCGATAAGCTCGGCATGGGTGTCGGTGGGCGAGGCGATGATCACGCCCGCGACCTGGGGGTCGGCAAACGCGACGTCGGCGTCCACGACTTGGGCGCCGACGCGTGTCGCAAGCTCGGTCGCCGCGGCCTCATCCACGTCGACGACGCCAACGAGCCTTGCCCTCGAACTGGCCGCTACGTTGCCGGCGTGGACGCGGCCGATCCGCCCGGCGCCGAATTGGCAGAGATTGATCATGGCGTTTCCGCGATCCATTCGTTTTCTTGCTTCGGCAACCCACGTCCCAAGGACAATGCGCAGCCTGGGCGTTTGCGTGTTGTCGGTCGAGCGGAATCGAACAATTATTAACCCAGACGCACCGCCCGGGCGAGTATGCTGCAGGGGGGTCGCATCGCCGCCGAATCGTGCGGTGCATCCCACGGCCAGGAGGAGACGCGAATGCCGACCCTCAGACTGACCATGGCCCAGGCACTGGTCCGCTTCCTCGCCGGCCAGCGGGCCGAGACCGATGCGGGCGAGGTCCCGCTATTTGCCGGTGTGTTCGCGATTTTCGGCCACGGCAACGTCGCCGGCCTCGGCGAAGCGCTGTATGCCGAACGCGCGCGTCTCCCCACCTTTCGTGCCCACAACGAACAAGCGATGGCGCACGCGGCGATCGCCTTCGCCAAGGCGAACATGCGCCGGCGCATGATGGCCTGCACGACCTCAATCGGGCCGGGCGCAACCAATTTGGTGAGCGCCACGGCCGTCGCCCACGTCAACCGGCTACCGGTGCTGCTGCTGCCGGGCAACGTCTTCGCCTCTCGCCTGCCCGACCCGGTGTTGCAGCAGGTAGAGGACTTCGCCGACGCCACCATAACCGCGAACGACTGCCTTCGGCCCGTCTCACGCTACTTCGACCGGATCCTCAGGCCCGAGCAACTTATGGCGAGCCTGCCCGCGGCGATGGAAACGCTCGTCGATCCGGCATCGTGCGAACCGGTGACGCTGGCGCTCGCCCAGGACGTCCAGACCGAGGCCTATGACTATCCGGAATCCTTCTTCGCCGCGCGGGTGCACCACGTCCGCCACATTCGAGCCGACGCATCCGAGCTTCGCCGCGCGGCCGAGATGCTTTCGCGCGCAAACAAGCCGATGATCGTCGCCGGCGGCGGGGTCCACTACGCGCTGGCTTGCGACGCGCTGGCAGGATTCGCCGAGAAGCGGGGCATCCCGGTCGCCGAGACCCAGGCCGGAAAAGGAGCCTTGGCTTGGGGCCACCCCAACCAGGTCGGGGCGCTCGGGGTGACCGGATCGAGCGCCGCCAATGCGCTCGCCCACGAGGCGGACCTGGTGCTCGCCGTCGGCACGCGGCTCGGCGACTTCGCGACCGCGTCGCGAACGATTTTCGCCAATCCGGAGTGCCGCATCATTCAGCTCAATGTCGTCGCCTTGGATGCGGCAAAGCATGGCGCAATTCCGCTTCTCGCCGACGCCGGGCGCGGCCTCGAGGACCTGGACACGGCGCTCGGGGACTGGCAGGCGCCGGCGCCGTGGACCGCGACGGCACGCGAACGGGCCGACGCCTGGAACCGCGACGTCGACAAAGCCACGGCGCCGGGCAACGCGCCGCTCGCCACCGACGCCCAGGTGCTGGGCGCGGCCAATCGTGCCGCCGGCCCCAACGACGTGCTCGTCTGCGCCGCCGGCGGACTGCCGGGCGAGTTGCACAAGCTTTGGCGCACCCCGGGTCCGGGCGGCTACCACGTGGAGTACGGGTACAGCTGCATGGGCTACGAGATCGCCGGCGGGCTAGGGGTCAAGATGGCCGATCCGACCCGCGAGATGTTCGTCCTCGTCGGCGACGGCAGCTATTTGATGATGAACTCCGAGATCGCCACGTCGGTCATGATGGACCGCAAGCTGATCATCGTGGTCCTCGACAACCGCGGTTTCGGGTGCATCGACCGACTCCAGCGGAGCGTGGGCGCAGCCAGCTTCAACAACCTTTTCGAATTCGTCATCGCCGACGGTGAGCCGCCGGCGATCGATTTCGCGGCCCACGCCGCCAGCCTCAGCGCGCTATCCGAATGGGTCTCGGGCATCGCCGAGCTCGAGGAGGCCTTCGAACGCGCCAAGACCGCGGAACGCACGACCGTGATCGCGATTGCCACGGACCCCAGCGCCAGCACCGAAGCCGGCGGCGCCTGGTGGGAGGTCGCCGTCGCCGAGGTGTCTGAGAGCCCCGGCGTCGCCCGAGCCCGAAAGGCGTATGCGGCGAAGGTGAAGGAACGCACAAAGGCGTAGTTCCATGAGCGTCCGAATCGGGATCAACCCGCTGAGTTGGACCAACGACGACATGCCGGAGCTCGGCGGCGATACTCCGCTCGAGACGTGCCTGAGCGAGGCTCGCGAGGCGGGCTACGCCGGCATCGAAATGGGGCACAAGTTCCCGCGCACCTACGACGCGTTGAACCCTTTGCTGACCGCGCACCGGCTTCGGCTCGTCTCGGGCTGGTACGGAAGCCGCCTGCTCGAGCGCTCGGCGGACGACGAGATCACAGCCGTGCAAGGCCACCTCGATCTGCTTTCGCGCATGGGCGCCAACGTCATGGTGTTCGCCGAGGTAACCGGCAGCGTTCACACGGAGCGGGGGATTCCCCTTAGTGCCCGGCCGCGGCTGTCGGACGAGGACTGGCCCCGTTTCGCCGATGCGTTGAGCCGGGTGGCCGAGCACCTTGCCGGGGCCGGGGTGACGATGGCTTACCACCACCACATGGGAACCGTGGTCCAATCGGAAGAAGAAATCGACCGCCTGATGGCGGCGAGCGGTAGCGCCGTGGGACTGCTCCTCGATACGGCTCACTTGGTTTTTGCGGGGGCCAGCCCCAACGACGTCATTGGCCGCCACGGCGCGCGGATCAACCACGTACACTGCAAGGACGTGCGCGCGGACGAACTCGCGCACGCACGTGCCGCGGATCGCAGTTTTCTCGATTCGGTCCTCGCCGGCGTCTTCACCGTCCCCGGCGACGGATCACTCGATTTTTCCTCAATCCTTCAGGCGCTTGCAGAGTTGGACTACGCCGGCTGGCTGGTGGTCGAAGCCGAACAGGACCCGGCCAAGGCTCATCCCCTGACCTACGCGCGGATGGGATTCGAAGCGCTTTCCGCGCACGTCGCCGACGCCGGCCTGGGAAGAATGGAGGCGTGAGGGCGAAGCGCGAGACGTTGGTGGTCTGGGCGAGCGTAACGAGATTTGAGTGGCGCCCGCTCGTCCCGCCACCGCGCTAGCGTCTTCGTGCGCGCGCCGGCGACGACGCCCGCGCCTTGGACCGCGCCGGACGCGCGGATTTCGCTGCCGTGGTCTTTGCCGCCTTGGTTTTCGGCGCCGGTACCTTCGCCGCCTTGAGCGCGGCTTTAAGCGGCGTCCAGTAGTGGCTCCGCCAGCCCGCTGCGAGGTGCTTGACCTTGGCCGCCGGTAGGCCGACGTGGGAGAACTTGAGCCGGGTTTTGCCGCCCTTGAGCTTCTCCAGCTTGAAGTTGACGAGCGACCACTCGCCCGGGGGCCAATCCTTGCCGCGCCAGGCCTGGACGATTTCCTTGTCCTTGATCAGCTCCAGCGTGTGCCCGTTGATATACCCGCCCCAGCACAGCGCGTTCACGGGCGCGGCGTCGAACGTGATCGTTTGCTTGATAGCCTGAGCCATCGTCCCTCCCCTCCCCTGAGGTTTTCGGGCTGTTTGCAGTCTGGAACCGAATTCGATCGCGGCGTCGAATGCGCCGCCTCCGCTCAGGTCGTCTTTGCGAGCGGACCTTCGAGGATCCCCACCGAGACCAGCACGTCGCGGATTCGCGCTTCTTCGTCGGCGCTAAGTGCCTGTACGGGCTCTCGGGGCACGCCCGCGGGGACGCCAATCAGGTTGAGCCCGGCCTTGATTCCCGCCGGCGGCGTCACCGTTTCGAGCACCGCGTGATTGACGGTGCCGTACCGGACGTGGACGTCCAGCCTTTGCTCGGGCGTCATGTCGTGGACCTCGAACAGCTCGCGCACCCGCGATCCGAAAAGCTCGGGTCCGGTGGACACTAGGCCGCCGGCCCCCAGCAGCAATGTCGGAACCAGCGTCATGCGACCGCCGTACAGGAACGGAAACCGGTGCCCGAAGTTCTCGATCATCTCGGTGATGTGGACGAAGTCTCGGCTTCCGTCCTTCACCGCTTCGATCGGGGCCACGTCGCAGACCGAACGCAGCACGTCGGTGGACATCTCGATCTGGGTATGGTTCGGCGAGTTGTACACCATCATCGGCAGCGGGACCGCCTTCGCCACCATCGCGTAGCGGGCGACGATTTCGGCCAACGTTGCCTTGTGGATGTAGGGCTGCGGCATAAGGCAGATTCCATAGGCACCGGCGGCGGCGGCAGCTCTCGCGCGTTCCAGGCTTTCTGCGTTCGAGGTCCGCGTCACGTGAACGTAAAAGGGTACGCGCTTTCCGATCTCCTCGGCCGCCGTGCGGGTAACCCGGGCAAGCTCGTCGGTGGAAAGCGTGTAACCTTCACCGTTGTCGCCGGCGATGAGAAAGGCGTCCACCCGGTTCACGTCGAGGTGGAAGCGCAGAACTTCTTTGAATTCGTCCACCATCAGATCGCCGTTCTTATCGAACGGGGTGACGGCGGCGGGACAGTGGACCTCGCTCGTGAAGGGTGAATCGGTATAGGTCTTCTGGATGGGCATGGCCTGGGACCTCTCTAGCTCGAAACGCGCTGTGCGAATTGCGGACACGCGCGCTTGGGAACGGGTTCGATGGTCGGGGCTTGCGGTGGCGAATGCTCCCGCGCTCCCGGCAAAACGCTAGCCGCGGACGACGCCCCCTGTCAATCGGTGCCCCGAAGTGCCGATCGCCGCGATTCCCGATTGCGGATGCGCGGCTGCGCGCATTAGTGTGCACGCGCCCGGCCCCGCATCAGGGGCCGGTGCGGCACATTGGAGCCAAGCATGGCGAAGAAACGCGGATCGGGTGCGGCGCCCGCGGATCCGGCCAACGACGACATCGGCACCGAAACACGGCTTCGGATGTACCGAACGCAGCTTACCGCGCGCATGTTCGAGAAACGCGCCAACGACCTGTTCCTCCAGAACCTAGTCAAGGGAACGATACACCTCGCGACCGGCCACGAAGCGGTGGCCGCGGGCTTCGCCACGGCCATGCGGGATGAC
Source organism: Rhodospirillales bacterium (assembly GCA_030746935.1). Lineage (GTDB taxonomy): Bacteria > Pseudomonadota > Alphaproteobacteria > Rhodospirillales > JASLLV01 > JASLLV01. The sequence continues at coordinate 25,068 of JASLLV010000013.1, forward strand.
GATCTCACGTTCTGCACGTATCGCGGCCACCACCACACCCTCGCCCGCGGCGCGCCGATCGTCGGCGTCCTCGGCGAGCTTATGGGACGCGAGTGCGGACTTCTGGGGGGAAAGGGCGGCTCGATGCACCTCACCAGCGTCGAGCACGGCATGATGGGCTGCTACGCTATCGTCGGGGCGCACATGACCATCGCCGCGGGCGCCGCCTGGTCGGCCCAGTACCAGCGGAACGACCGTGTGACCGTCTGCTTCTTCGGTGACGGCGCCACCAACATCGGCGCGTTCCACGAGGCGTTGAACCTGGCCGCGGTCTGGAAGCTGCCAGTGGTATTTGTCTGCGAAAACAACCTCTACATGGAATACACGCCGATCCATACCGTCACCGCGGTCGAGCACCCCGCCGCCGACCGGGCGTCGGCATACGGACTCGAGGCGGTCATCGTCGACGGCAACGACGCAGATGCGGTCTTGCGGGTGGCGCGCGTGGCGATCGAGCGGTCCCGGGACGGCGGCGGGCCGGCGTTGATCGAGGCGAAGACCTATCGTCACGGGGGCCACTCGCGCGCCGATCCCGGCACCTATCGCCCGAAGGCAGAGTTGGATTCGTGGCTCGCGCGCGATCCTCTCGATCTCTATCGGGCGCGATTGTTGGAATTCGGAGTCGCCGCCAAGGCACTCGAGGCGATGGAGACCGAGGTTCTGGAAGCCATCGACGAAGCGACCGAGATCGCCCGGTCCGCGCCGCCGCCATCGCCGGACAAGGTCGAGGCGGACCTGTGGGCCGAGGGAGGTGCCGCGTGGCGGAACTGACCTATCGCGAGGCGGTGGCCGAGGGCATCGCCCAGGAAATGGCGCGCGACGACCGCGTGGTCTTCCTTGGTGAGGACGTGGCCGCCGCCGGCGGCGTTTTCAAGACCACCGTCGGCCTATTGGAGAAGTTCGGTCCCGACCGGGTCAAGGATACGCCGATCTCGGAACAGGCGATCGTGGGCGCCGCAATGGGGGCCGCCATGACCGGGCTTCGGCCCATCGCCGAGATCATGTTCTCGGACTTTCTCGCGGTCTGCTGGGACCTTATCGCCAACGAGATCGCGAAGACCCGCTACATGACCGGTGGCCAGGTCTCACTACCGCTGGTCATCCGCACCGCCAACGGCGGCGGCGGCAGTTTCGGCGCCCAACACTCGCAAAGCGTCGAGAACTGGGCGATGGCGGTTCCCGGCCTCAAGGTCGTCGCGCCTTCGACTCCGGCCGACGTCAAGGGCCTGTTGGCCGCCGCGATCCGCGATCCCGATCCCGTCATCTTCTTCGAGCACAAGTTCATGATGGCGACCAAGGGCGACGTTCCCGACGGCGAACACGTGGACCGGCTCGGGACCGCCAAGATCATCCGCGAGGGCAGTGATCTAACCATCGCCGCCTTGGCCGCCATGGTTCCCAAGGCCCTGGAGGCCGCGGACCGCCTATCGTCCGAGGACGGCGTCCAGGCCACGGTGGTCGACCTCCGCTCCCTCGTTCCCTTGGACACCGCTACGATCCTCGACGCCGTCCGCAAGACAGGCCGCCTGGTCACCGTGGAGGAGAATCCGCGCCTGTGCGGCTGGGGAGCGGAACTCGCCGCGATTGCGGCCGAGGAATGCTTCTTCGACCTCGACGGACCGATCGTCCGCATTACGACCCCGCACGTGCCGCTGCCTTGCGCCGGCGAGCTCGAATCCCTGGCGCTCCCTTCTGTGGACAGGATCGTCGAAACGGTGCGCAAGACCGTCGACTGACGGCGAATTGCCGGCCGGAAAGGACCAAGATGGACGTGGTAATGCCGCAGCTGGGCGAGACGGTGACGGAGGGTACCGTCACCGCCTGGCGCAAACGGGTGGGAGACGCGGTCAAGGCCGACGAGCCCCTTTTCGACGTGGGTACCGCCAAGGTCGAAACTGAGATTCCCGCCCCGGCCTCAGGCACGCTTCGCGAGATCCTGGTTCCCGAGGGCGAGACGGTGGTTGTCGGCGCCAGGCTCGCGGTGATCGAAGAGGCGGACCGAAAACGTCCCGCCGGGCGAGCGAAAGCCAAGCTGTCCCCGGTCGTCCGCCGGCTACTGGCCGAGCACGGTATCGACGCGGGCGCGGTCACCGGCTCGGGCGACGGCGGCCGGATCACGCGTCGCGATGTCCTCGCCCACATCGCCCAGCGCGAAGGCCCAGGCTCGATTCCTCGTGGCGATCAAACCGACGCCGCGCCGCCCACAGACCGCGAAGTGATCCCGTTCAACCGCCTGCGAAAGATGACGGCCGAGCACATGGTCCGCTCCAAGGCGACCAGCGCCCATTCGTTCCAGGCGATCGACGTGGACTTTCGCCGGATCGAAGACGTGCGCGCCGCACGCCGCGAGGCTTGGGCGCGCCAAGAGGGGACCTCGCTGACCGCGCTTCCCTTCGTCGCCCGCGCGCTTTGCCTCGCGATCGCCGACTTCCCGCGCGTGAACGCGAGCGTGGAGGCGGAAAACCTTATCCTCCATCGCCACGTCAATCTCGCCATAGCGGTGGACCTCGATCACGAAGGCCTCGTCGCACCCGTGATCTCGGACGCGGCGACCATGCCGGTGCCGGCGCTCGCACGTGCGATCCGCGACCTCGTCGCCAAGGCGCGGGGTGGCGCGCTCGGCGCCGACGATGTAGCGGGCGGCACCTATACGCTTTCGAACGCCGGTGCCTTCGGGACCCTGTTCACGGTTCCCATCATCAACCAGCCGCAGGTCGCGATCCTATCGTTCGACGCGGTGCGCAAGCGTGCGATCGTCGTCACCGACGGAGACGAGGACCGCATCGTCGCCAGGCCCACGGCCGTGCTCGCCCAATCATTCGATCACCGTGCGATCGACGGGGCTTACTCGGCCGCTTTTCTCGCGCGTGTCGGCGAGATCGTCGAAGGGCGCGACTGGGACGCCGAGTTCGCGTGATTTCGGCGACCTGCGGGAAATGGATTTCGCGAACCAAACGGTCATTGTGACGGGCGCCACCTCGGGCATCGGGGCCGCAACCGCGCGGGCCTTTGCCGATGCCGGGGCGAGCGTGGTGATCACCGGGCGCAATGCCGAGGCCGGTGCGGAGGCGGCCGACGCCGCCCGAGCGCGTGGAAGCGACATGCGATTCGTGCGAGCGGATCTGGCCACATCGGACGGCGTGGACCGCATCATCGCGACAATCGAGGCATTGGACCGGCTCGACGTCCTGGTCAACAACGCCGGAACCCTTCATCGCGCAGGCGCGCTGGAGACCACCGACGCCCAGTGGCTCGAGACCATGCAGGTGAACCTCAACGCCGTTTTCTTTCTGGGCCAGGCGGCGGCACGCCGCATGACGGCGCGGCGCAGTGGCGTGATCGTCAACCTCTCGTCCGATCTCGGCCTCGTCGCGGCGGCGGGCACGGTGTCGTACTGCGTCAGCAGGCCGGCGTCGTTCAGCTCAGCCGCGCAATGGCGCTGGACCTGGCTGAATTCGGCATCCGCGTCGTGGCGCTGTGTCCCGGCGACGTCTTGACCGGGATGCTCCGATCCTCGATCCGCCAACGCGGAATGACTGAGGCGGAAGGACTCGCCCTGCTTTCGGAACGGATGCCCTTGAAGCGCGTCGCCGAAGTGGGCGAGATGGCCCGCGTCATCCTGTTCCTGGCCTCCGAGCGCGCCGCGTTCGTGACCGGAACCGAGTTCTCCGTCGACGGCGGCACATCGGCGAGAGGCCCGTAGTCAGATTGATAAGGCCCGCCGCGAGGGGCGCCGCCAATTATTCACCACCGCGGAAAATAGGGAGAGAAGCCCATGTCCCAGGATTTAGTTGCGTACGGGCGCGAAATGGACGCGCGCACCGCCGCGCTCTTCAAGGCCGCACCGGGACCCATGCGCGCCTTTCAACAGCTCGTCGCCGAAGCCACCAAGGCCGGCGCGCTCGACGCGAAAATCAAGGAGCTTATGGCGCTCGCGATCGCCGTCGGGCTGCGCTGCGAAGGCTGCATCGTCTACCACACCCGCGCGGCGCTGGAGAAAGGGGCGAGCCGGGACGAGGTCGTCGAGACCATCGCCGTCGCTGT
>JASLLV010000140.1 GCA_030746935.1 Rhodospirillales bacterium
CTGAACGCCGTCCCCATCCCCGAAAGCGGTGCCGCCAATCCGCTTTTCAGATCGCGGAACATGGTCGCCAGATCGCCGCCTTCCACCGACAGCCCGGCGATCACGTCGCTGACCGCCGAGACCGTTTGCAGGAGCCCCCAAAAGGTTCCCAAAAGACCGAGAAAGATGAGCAGCCCGATGGTGTAACGCGAGATGTCGCGCGATTCCTCGAGTCGAGCGCTGATGCCGTCGAGGAGCGAACGCATCGACAGCGCCGAGAGCTTGAGGGGTCGTCCCTGATCGCCCAGCATCGTCGCCATCGGCGCGAGGAGTTTCGGGCCGCGAGCTTGCGACATCACCGTGTGGTCGCGCCGGAAGCTTTCGATCCAGTCGGTCTCGGGATAAAGCTGGATGACTTGGCGAATGTTGTAAAAAATCCCCATCAGCAGGATGCCGAGGATCAGCCCGTTGAGTGGGGTGTTGGCGAGGAAGGCCTCGCGAAGCGGCACGAACACCAATCCGAGAATGACCAAGACCGCGGCCAGGAACAGCGACATCCGGACCAGAAATCGTCGTGGCCTGGTCATCGTTCGATGGTTTCCAAGGTCAATTCGATGGGGGACCGCGCATCATCGCTCGGCGACGATTACGTCTACGCGATTTACCGGCTCTTCCGTGGTCTTGTTACCCAGCGCGCGAACGTCGATACGGGTGCTGCGCACGCCGTTGTCGATCAATAGCGACCGTACCGCAAGGGCGCGCGACAACGACAATCGCCGCGCCTTGCTCGACGAGAGTGATTCGCCGCCCGCGTAAGCGAGAAGCTGCACCCGCAACCCGTCGCGATCCTTGAGCCCAGCGGCCAGCGCGATCAGCTCCTCTTGCACGGGCTCCGTCAGCTTCGCGGCGTCGGCAGCGAAGGTGAGTTTCAGCGAGCTTCCCGGTTCGAGCGTCATCGCTCCCGGGGTCCGCATGGCCTGCTCGGGGGACGGCTCCGGCGCCTTTGGCGCGACTTTGGCGCTTGCGGCTGGCGCTGCCGTGGTTGTCGGAGGCGGGGGTGGCGGGGGTGGCGGGGGTGGCGCCGCGGCTTCGGGCGCTGCCGGCGCGGGCAGTCGCGGCTCGGCCGCCGCCTCGGGTTTGGGTGGCGCCAACGGTTCCGCCTTCACCGTTTCGACGGGCTTGGCCGGTGGCGGCGGCGGCTCGGCGGCGGGGAGTTTGGTCGGGGTAGGGGTTGGCGCGGGAGCCGGGGTCGACGGCGTCGCGCGCGGTGCGGGCTGCACCGCCGCGGAAGTGCCCGACGGGGGTGACACGTGAAGCGTCGAAACCGGAGAATCCTTGGGCGGTACTAGCCGGATCCGGCTTGCGCCGGGTGCTCCAGAGGTCAGGGAGGCGAAACCGCCGGACTCGATCGCACCGAGATCGACGCTGACCGAGTCGATCGCCTGGCCAAAGGCTGGCGGCGGCGAGAACGCCACTGCCGTAACGCCGAACACGAGGACCGCGCCCAAACGCGCGGGATGTGCGCCGCGCCACCTTGTGGTCATGAATCCCGCGCTCCCCAAGAGTGGTTCCCAATGTCCATGGCCCGACCCGACCATCGCGTCACCATACCGAACGGGGGGCAGCCAGACAACCGGTTATGCGATCCGCAAATGCGGGTAAAACGCTTGTCTTTCCGTGGTTTTCGGCGATCAGCAGTCCGATCCGGAAGGTGGAGTCGCCGCGCGCACCACGTCTGTGAAGGCGGCGTGCACGGACGCGTTGGCGGCGATGATTCCGCCCGTCGCAAGCATCTCGTGCCCGCCCGCGAAGTCGTTGACGAACCCGCCGGCCTCGCGCACGAGGACGATGCCGGCCGCCATGTCCCACGGATTGAGATGTAGCTCCCAGAATCCGTCGAAGCGACCCGCCGCCACGTAGGCGAGATCGAGCGCCGCGGATCCGAGGCGACGGACGTTCAGCGTCGCCGCCATGACGGCGGCAATTTGCTCCAGGAATACCGTCTCGTCGCCCTTGGCCGTGTAGCGGAAACCCGTGGCGAACACCGAATCCTCGAGCCCGCGGTGACCGGAGACCCGCAACCGGTGGTGGTTCATATGGGCGCCGGCACCCTTTTCAGCCCAAAACAGCTCGTCGCGGATGGGCTCATAGACGACGCCGGCGATAAGTTCGCCTTGTCGTTCGAGCGCGATCGAAATGGAGAAGTGCGGAACGCCGTGCAGGAAGTTGGTCGTTCCGTCGAGCGGATCGATGATCCAACAATTGTTGCGATCGTCGCCTTCGATCGCGCCCCGCTCTTCGAACAAGAACCCATAGCCGGGACGCGCCTTGGCGAGAATGCCGTGCAGAACCTCCTCGGCGCGATGATCGGCCGCCGAGACGAAATCGGCGGGTCCCTTTTTCGAGACTTGAAGCTGTTCCACTTCGCCGAAGTCGCGGATCAAGCTGCGTGCCGCTTTGCGGGCGGCACCCGTCATCACGTTGATCAGGGCTGAGCGGAGGGGCATTGACGATCGCCTCAGTCCTTGGCGCGCTCCATGTAGGTGCCCTCGGCCGTGTTTACCACGATGCGCGTGCCGGCCCCGATATGGGGCGGCACCATGATCCGCATCCCGTTCTCAAGGACCGCCGGCTTGTACGAGGACGACGCGGTCTGCCTCTTCACCACCGGGTCGGCTTCGATCACCTCGAGGACCACCGAATCGGGGAGCTGAACGCCGAGCGGCGTGTCTTCGAACATCTCGATGGTCACCGCCAATCCGTCCTTGAGGAACGCCACTCGATCCCTGCCGAGCGCCTCGACGCTGAGCGAGATCTGATCGTATGTCTCGTTGTTCATGAAGGTGTACGAATCGCCGTCGGCGTACAGGAACTGATAGGGCCTTTGCTCGAGGCGCACGCGTTCAACCGATTCCGACGATCGAAACCGCTCGTTGAGCTTGGTCCCGTCGCGGATGTCCTTCAGTTCGACTTGCAGGTAGGCCCCGCCCTTGCCCGGTTGGGTGTGGCTGATTTTCACCGCCCGCCAAAGACGATCCTGGTGTTCGATCACCATGCCGGGACGGATGGCGTTTCCGTTGATTTTCATTCTCTTTGCCTTGATCGCGGGCGCGTGCCGCTGTGGACGGCGCGGAGGCTATCAGCTCGCCCGCGCCAAGGCAACGCGGGCGCGTTCCGGGCGCGGCGCCTCAGCGAATGGCGCTTGAGGTGGCCCGGGTGATGGCGGCGGCGAACTCTCGCACTGCCCGAGCCGGCGCCACCGGATGGTCCCATATCGCCGATACGACGGCCAGGAAATCGGCGCCGGCCTCGACGAGCGGGGCGCAGTTGTGGGGCGTGATGCCGCCGATGGCGACGCTCGGGACGGTGGTGGTATCGCTCCACCAGCGAAGAACCTCGGGCTTCGGCCGGTGCGCCGTCATTTTGGTGCCGGTTTCGAAGAACGCACCGAATGCGACGTAGTCGGCGCCCAACTCGGCTGCGGCGATGGCGAGATGTCGCGAGGCGTGACAAGTGACGCCGACGATCCCGCCCGCACCGAGCGCGCGCCGGGCTTGGTCGTAACGCGCGTCCGACTGGCCGATGTGAACGCCGTCGCATCCGGTCTCGTGGGCGAGGTCGGGACGATCGTTCATGACGACCGCGACGTTGCGCGCATGGGCCACCGGAATCAGGGCGTCGGCGGCGCGGCGAACCGAATCGTCGTCCGCCCCCTTTATGCGAAGTTGCAGGCAGGCGATATCGCCGGCGTCGAGGGCACCGGCGAGAACATCGGCGAACGCCGCCAGCTCGAAACGCGGCGGCGTGATCAGATAGAGGCGGCACCCGTCGGTCGTCAGGCGGGAAGCGCGATCGGTCGCGTCGGGCGCCGTCATTCGTGCGGGTCGCACGCGGTCAGCCAGGCCCGGCAGGCGGCGCGCGGATCGTCGATACGAGCGAGGTCGAGCGCCCGCGGCCCGCCGGACACGATCCGGGCGCCGAGCGCGGCGGCGATGTCGGCGAGGCGCACGAGCACGTCGTCCGGGGCCTCGATGCGGATCGCCCCGACGCCGTTCCTCAACGCATTCATCGCCGTCCCCGCACTGTCGCCGCAATCGAGCACGGCCGAGTAGCGGGCCCGCGGAAATTCGCGCGCCGCCTCGGTAAGCATTTGCTTGAATACCTTGGCGCCCAGATAGCGGCCGGCACCGGCGGGGCTCTCGAGGATGATCGGAACCCCAAGCTCCGCCGCCACCGACAACGCGATTTTGGCGTGCGCGCCACTGTGAACGACGACCGCCGGTTCCGCGGCGGCGTGGGCGCGACCGGCGGCGAGCGCGGCTGCGCGCCGCCGCCCCTTCCTCAACGCACCTTCATCATCGCCACGGCGACGTCGGCCATTCGGTTGGAGAATCCCCACTCGTTGTCGTACCACGCCAGCACCCTTACGAAAGTGTCGCCGATCACCTGGGTCTGCGTCAGGTCGAAGACCGCACTGTAGGTGGAGTGGTTGAAGTCGACCGAAACCAGGGGTTCGTCGACGACCCCAAGGACGCCCTTGAGGCGTCCGCGCGCCGCAGACGCTATGGCGCGGTTGATCCGCTCGGCGCTCGTCGGTTTGCTCGCGACGAACGTAAGATCGATCATCGAAACGTTCGCCGTCGGGACACGGATCGCGGTGCCGTCGAGCTTGCCGACGAGTTCGGGCAATACCAGGCCGACGGCGCGCGCCGCGCCGGTGGACGTAGGGATCATCGACTGGGCCGCGGCGCGGGCTCGGCGCAGGTCTCCATGCAGCGTATCGACGATCCGTTGGTCGCCCGTGTAGGCGTGGATCGTCGTCATGAACCCGTGTTCGATCCCCACCAGCTTGTTGAGGACGTCAGCCACCGGGGCCAGGCAGTTCGTCGTGCACGACGCGTTCGAAATCACACGGTGCTTGCGCGTTATCCGGTCGTGGTTGATGCCGTAACAAACGGTGATGTCGGCGCCCTTGGCCGGGGCCGAGATCAGGACCCTTTTCGCACCCGCGTCCAATAGCTGGGCAGCCGAATCGCGGTCGGTGAAATGGCCCGTGCATTCGAGCGCGACATCGATCTTGTACTTCTTCCAGGGAAGTTTTTTGGGATTGCGTTCGGCGGTGACCGCAATCGATTTGCGGCCGACGATGATGGCCTCATCCTTGACCCGTACATTGTGGGCAAGCGTTCCGTGCACCGAATCGTACTTGAGGAGATGCGCGTTGGTCTTTGCCGGGCCGAGATCGTTGACCGCGACCACCTCGATGTCTCGGCGCCCGCTCTCGATGATCGCGCGGAGCACCAGCCGGCCGATGCGCCCAAAACCGTTGATTGCAGCCCGGACCGCCATATCCACCTCCTTCGATAATTGGGTGCGCCGAACGTTTACCGTTTGCCGCCCACAGGCGCGGCGGCGCGCCAGCACCAGGAACGTTGCGCGAAAGATCGGGTTCAGGTGACGGGCAGAATTGATGGAATGACCTTGACGGTCAATGGCTTTCTACCCCATCCCCTGCGCCTGCCCGCCCGCCGGAATGGTTGACGGTCTCGCGGCGCTCCGCCTATGGTGCGGGCGTTGACGAGAACCGATCTCGGCGCCGATGACGATACCCACAGAAGGCCCATCGAAGCGCTATCAGGAACTGCGCGAGCGGCTCGATCGCGCCGTCGAATTGCTCGAGGCGGCTTCGGCGAGACCGGAGCGCATCGGCGATCACGCGTCCGACGATGCCGACGGCAAGGAAATCGCGGCGCTGCGCGCAGAGAACGACCGGTTGCGCGAGACAAGCGGTGCCGTCTCCGGCCGTCTCGATTCCGCGATCACTCGCCTGAAGTCGGTGTTGGAAGGTTAGGCCCGTGCCCCGCGTGTCGGTCACCATCAACGAGCGCGCCTACAACATCGCGTGCGACGAGGGACAAGAAGACAACCTTACCCGGCTCGGCGAATACGTGGACCGGCGCATCGGCCAACTGGCCGCGGCAGTCGGCCAGGTCGGCGACGATCGCTTGTTGGTGATGGCGAGCCTGTTGATCGCCGACGAGCTCTCGGACGCGCTCGAGCAGCTCGAGGCTTTGCGAGACACCGACAGCGACGCGACGCGACGCAACGACGCCGAGGAGGCGTTGTTCGCCCACGT
>JASLLV010000141.1 GCA_030746935.1 Rhodospirillales bacterium
GCCCAGAACTTCATGGCCGCCCTATGCCTCGCAGCCATCGTCTGCTATTGGATTTGAATGAGTCTGGACCCTAGAGGTCGTATCACCCCGCCAACCCTTCGAGGGCCCGAATCCGATTCGGTCCCATCAGACGATCCGAATTTGGTGACCTGGCCATTCTTGGACGTCGGCTCGAGATTCGAGGCCGCCCGAGCCCGCGGGCAAAAATCGTCTTGCGGCCCGCCACGGGTCTTGACGGGCGGGGTGGGGTGGGCAGACTGGTCTCGCGCCGGTCGAACGTATGTGAGGGGGCGACGGGAATGACAACCGCGCATCCGAGAATCGGGCGAATTTGGGTCGCGATCGTGGCCGCTCTCAGTATCGCCGGTTGCGCCGAGTTTCGCGACGATCCCGCAAGCGTCGGCCGCGACGTGGTGGAGCGGGCGAAGGCGACGGTCGAGCGGTTCCAGACCCTGCCAGAGCTCGCGGCCTACTGGCGGTTCGTCAAGGACGCGCAAGGCGTCGTCGTCCTGCCGAGGGTCGTCAAGGCGGGGTTCCTGGGGGCCGCCGAGGGCGGTAGCGGGGTCATGCTCGCGCGCGGGGCCGACGGCGCGTGGAGCGCACCGGCGTTCTACACCTTGGGTGGCGCGAGTTTCGGCCTTCAGATCGGAATCCAGAGCACCGAGGTCCTGTTGATCCTGCGCACCGACAAGGCGGTGCGCGCCTTCCTCGATCACCAGGCAAAGCTGGGCGCCGATGCGGGTCTCACGGTCGGTGTCTTCGGCGGCGGCCTCGAGGCGTCGACGACGACGAACCTGGGTGCCGACGTGCTGGCGTTTGCGCATTCGGTCGTCGGCGCGTTCGGCGGCGTCGCGCTCGAAGGCGCGGTGCTCGTCCGCCGCAAGGACCTGAACGAGGCCTATTACGGCGCCGGCGCCACGCCCCAGGCTATCATCATCGACAGATCCCTGGAGAACCCGGACGCCGACGGCCTGAGGGCCGCCCTTGGCGGCACCTGAGCCGCGTCCCGCCCGGTGCCTGATGGTCCAGGGCACCGGCTCCGACGTCGGCAAGTCGTTGCTGGTGACCGGGCTCTGCCGCGCCTACGCTAAGCGCGGCCTCGCGGTCCGTCCCTTCAAGCCGCAGAACATGTCCAACAACGCCGCCGTCGCCGACGACGGCGCCGGCGGTACCGGAGAGATCGGCCGCGCCCAGGCGCTCCAGGCCCAGGCCGCTGGCGTCCCCGCCACGGTCCACATGAACCCGGTGCTGCTCAAGCCCACCTCCGAGGTGGGATCGCAAGTGGTCGTCCAGGGGCGGGCCACAAGGAACGCCCACGCGCGCGACTACCACGCACTCAAGCCCACACTCATGGCGTCGGTTCTGGAAAGCTTCGCGATCCTGCGGGCCGAAGCGGATCTGGTGCTGATCGAAGGGGCCGGTAGTCCTTCGGAAGCGAACCTGCGCGAAGGCGACATCGCCAACATGGGTTTCGCCTTGGCGGCCGAAACGCCCGTGATCTTAGTGGGCGACATCGCCCGCGGCGGTGTCATCGCCAACCTCGTCGGCACCCACGCACTCATGAGTGCGTCCGAACGCGCGCTGACCCGGGGCTATGTGATCAACAAATTCCGGGGTGACGCAAAACTGTTCGACGGCGCGATCGAGCTGATCGGGATGCGCACCGGCTTCGCGTGCTTCGGCGTCGTCCCCCACTTCGCGCCTGCCCGCCGCCTTCCCAGCGAGGACGCCATGGCGCTCGACGGCGCCCGGTCGGCACCGGGCGACGGTGCGGAAGCATCATTCCGGATCGCGGTTCCGCGCCTTTCGCGGATCGCCAACTTCGACGACCTCGACCCCCTCTCGGCCGAGCCGGGCGTCGACGTAAGGATCGTGGACGCGGGCGAGCCCTTGCCGGCGGATGCCGACGTGATCGTGCTGCCGGGATCGAAGTCCACGCGCGCCGATCTGGCCCTGCTCAGGACCGAGGGCTGGGACTTGGACGTCGCCCAGCACCTGCGCCGCGGGGGCGCGGTCGTAGGGCTGTGCGGCGGCTATCAGATGCTGGGCCGGCGCATCGCCGATCCCGACGGCATCGAGGGCGAGCCCGGCGAATCCGAGGGCCTGGGCCTCCTGGATCTGGAAACCGTGATCTCCGAGACCAAGGCTTTGCACCGGGTGCGCGGCACCGAGGGCGTGAGCGGCGCAGCCATGGGCGGCTACGAGATGCACATGGGGGTGACCGAGGGGCCGGCCCGGGCGCGGCCCTGGTTCGCGCTCGACGACGGGCGCCCGGAAGGAAGTCTCAGCGCCGACGGCCTGGTGATGGGAAGCTATCTCCACGGCCTGTTCGCGGCCGATTCGTTCCGCCGCGCGTTCCTCAGCCGGCTCGGCGCAAGCCCGCGCAAGGCGGTGGCCTACGAGGCCGCGGTGGAAAACACCCTCGACGCCCTGGCCGATCATTTGGAAACGAGCCTCGATCTCGACCGCGTGCTCGCGGCCGCCCAATAGGAAGGCGGCCGACACTCAATCCATCACCAGGACCTTGGCGCCCCTGACCGCGGCGTGCTTGAGCTCGACGAGGGCCGCGTTCGCCTGCTCCAGTGGATAGGTCCGGATCTCGGGGCGGATGGGGATCTCGGCCGCGAGCGGCAGGAACTCGGCGATGTCTCGCGCGGTCACGTTGGCCACCGACTTGATCTCGCGCTCGAGCCACAAATGCTCGTGGTAGCTGAGCCGCATGAGCGCATCCTTGTCGCCGTCCTCCTTGCGAATGGCGTTGACCACCAGGCGTCCGCCGGGAATCAGATTGGCGAGCGCCTCGACCAGCGGCCTCCAGGCGGGCGTGGTGTCGATGATGGCGTGAAGGGGCTCGGGCGCGCGCGCGTCCGTATCGCCCGCCCAACTCGCGCCGAGCTCGCGGGCGAAGGCGCGTGCCGTCTCGTCGCGGGCGAAGACCGAGACGGGGCTTCGCGGGTAGAGATGCCTGGCAAGCTGGAGAACCAGATGCGCCGAGCCGCCGAAGCCGGTGAGGCCCAAGCGCTGGCCGTCCTCGATGCGTGCGAGCCTGAGCGAGCGGTAGCCGACCGCGCCCGCGCACAAGAGTGGCGCGGCCTCGGCGTCGGCGAACATCTCGGGGATGGGATGCGCGTAGGCCGCGGGCACTGTCATGTACTCGGCGTAGCCGCCGTTGACGTCGCGGCCCGTCGCCCGGAAGGCCGGGTCCAGGTTCTCGTCCGGCCCGCCAGACGACGAGTGGATCCAACCCACCCCGACCCGCTCGCCGATTTTCCACTCCGCCACACCCGGGCCGAGCGCGTCGATCCGGCCCACCACCTCGTGGCCCGGCACCACCGGCAGATGCGGCGGCGCGGTCCGGCCCTCGATCTCGTCGAGCTCGGTGTGACACACCCCGCAGGCCGAGACCTTGATCCGCACCTCGCCCGCAAGTGCTTCGGGCACCGGCAGATCGACCAGCGCCAGCGGCGCGGCCGAAGTCTCCAGCGAAACGATGCTATCGAGGATCATCGCCTTCATGGCAAGCACGCCTTATACCACTATCGTGGGCCTCGGTTTCGTACGAGCCGCCACGCCGACAAAAGAGGATACGCCGATGATTGGCCCGAAAGAGATGCGAACATGAGCGCGCCTAAGCCGAAACTGCTGGTAACGCAGCGGTTCCCCAAGGCCGTTGAGGCGCGCGCGCTGAGCGATTATGAGGCGCGCGTGAACGAGACCGGTGCCAGTTGGGGCGCGGACGAGCTTATCGAGGCCAGCGCCGGAATGGATGGGCTTCTGGTCGCCGCCAACGATTCGCTTCGAGGCGACGTCATCGAACGCTTGCCCGAAAGCGTACGAATCATCGCAACATTCTCGGTCGGCTACGAGCACATCGACGTCGCCGCGGCGCGCGAGCGCGGCATGGTGGTCACCAACACGCCCGACGTGCTCACCGACGCCACCGCGGACATGGCGGTCCTGTTGATGCTGACGGCCGCCCGCCGGGCCGGCGAGGGCGAACGCACGCTTCGGGCCGGCGCCTGGACCGGCTGGACGCCGACCCAGTTCCTGGGAACCCAGGTGACCGGCAAGCGGCTCGGCATCGTCGGCATGGGCCGGATCGGACGCGCGGTGGCGCATCGGATGCGGGCCTTCGCGATGGAGATCCACTACCACAACCGCAACCGTCTGGCGGCCGGGATCGAGGACGGCGCGGCCTTCTACGCGGACCTGGACGACTTGCTACCCAATTGCGATTTCCTGAGCCTGCACTGTCCGCTCACGCCCGAGACGGCCAAGCTCTTGAACGCAGAAAGGATCGCGAAGCTTCCCGACGGCGCGGTGGTGGTGAACAGCGCCCGAGGCGCCGTGGTCGACGATAGGGCCCTGATCGCGGCGCTCGAGTCGGGCAAGGTCGCGGCGGCCGGGCTCGACGTCTACGACGGCGAGCCCAACGTGAATGCCGGCTACATGGGCCTTGAGAACGCCTTCCTAGCACCCCACCTCGGCAGCGCCACGGTCGAGACGCGGAACGCCATGGGCTTTCGAGCGCTCGATAACCTGGATGCCTTCTTCGCCGGCGCCGACCCGCTCGACCGCCTGAGCTGAGCGGTTCCCTACAAAAAAACCGCCCGGGACAAGGCCCCGGGCGGCATGGGTTCGTGCAGGTTTCGGCGCGACCTAGCGGCGTGCGCCGAAGAGGTGCAACAGCATGATGAAGAGGTTGATGAAATCGAGGTAGAGCCTGAGCGCGCCCATGACAGCCTTTTTGCCGTGGACCTCGGCGGTATCCGCCTCGCGGTACATGGACTTGATCGCCTGGGTGTCGTAGGCGGTCAACCCCACGAAAACCAGCACGCCCACAACCGAAATCACGAAATGCATCGCCGAGCTCTGCAAAAACATGTTGACCACCGAGGCGATGATGATCCCGATCAGGCCCATGAACAGGAACGAGCGGAAGCCCGAGAGATCGCGCTTGGTTGTGTAGCCGTAAAGGCTCATGGCGGCGAAGGTGCCGGCGGTGATGAAGAACACGCGCGCGATTGAAAGCCCGGTGTAGGCGATGAAGATAAACGACAGCGACAATCCCATCAGGCCGGCGTATGTCCAGAACAGGGCCTGCGCGGTGCTCGCCTTCAGCGCGTGCATGCGGGCCGAGAGGAACATCACCATGCCGAGCGGGGCAAGCATCACCACCCACATGAGCGGCGAGTCAAAGATCACCTGCATCGCCGTTTGCGACATGGAAACGCAGTAGGCAACCAGGCCAGTGAGCGCGATGCCCGAGGCCATGTAGTTGTAGACCTGGAGCATGTACTGGCGCAGCCCGACATCGACGTCGGCGCCCGCCATTTCGCCCGGTCGCGCGGTCGCGGCGCGAAGCGTGAATCGGTTGTCGGGACCGAGAGCCATCATAATTCCCTTTGGTCGTGAACGTCCAAACTTGCGCCTAATATGGCACGAAACGGGCGAAGTTCAATAGACGACGGACCGCAGTTCACGGGTTAGGGCGCGCAGGAATCGCGCTGATCAGGGGTTTCGGAGATGGGGCGCCGCCTTTTGGCCCAGCGCCCGCCAGGTGCCCGCGAATCCGGCCACCATGGTCAACAGCACGCTCACGGCGGTGGTTGCGGCGACGACTCCGGGAAGGAACACCCACGGCGCGCGCATGAGGAACACCACCACCGCCCAGGCAGTGATGGTCCCGACGGCGGCCGCGACAAGGCCGGTCCCGAGCCCCAGCAGCCCGAATTCGGCGACGAACGCCTTGAGCACGCTGGTCCGCGTCGCGCCAAGCACCTTGAACACCACCGCATCGTAGACGCGGCGCCGGTGGCCGGCGGCGATGGCGCCGGCCAGCACCAGGACACCGGCGGCGATACCGAGCGCTGCCGTTGCGCTGATGGCGACGCCGATCCCGGCGAGGATCCGGGCCGCGGCCTCCAGCGCCTCGCGCACCCGGATGGCGGTGATGTTGGGGAAGCGGT
>JASLLV010000142.1 GCA_030746935.1 Rhodospirillales bacterium
GGCGCCGCGGCCACAAGGTGGTGTGGTGGCCGAGCCGGCACTGGCTGGTGGGCTCGGTGAGCTGCGTCAAGAACGAGCTCGACAAAGGCCTCGTCAAGGGCGGCTCGGACCACCGCCGCGGCGCCTACGTGCTGGGGTGGTGAGGGGGGAGACCGCGCCCGCTATTCGTAGACCGTAGCCGGAAACCAGTCCTCGCCGCGGCCTGCGGCGGTCAGGTCCAGGACGTTCCACAGCGGCCACATAATATCGATGTGGCGGTTGTGCTGGCCGTCGTCCACGGGCGCGTACAACATTTCGGCTCCCCAGGCGTGAAAGATGCCGCCCGCGCTGCGGCGAAAGACGTTCAACGCGGGGATTTGGTCGCCGTCCGGGGTTTCCGCGAAATAGTCGGCGTTGTAGGTGCTGCCGCCCGACGAAAGCATCCGCAGATCCCGCCAGCCGCGTCCGCGCGCCCATTCGCGGATCGTTGCGATCGGCGCCTTCGCCACGACCGCGAGGTTGACGCGCTGGGCGATGTGGAGCGCGCTACCGTTCAAGCTGTCGAGGAACGCCGTGCACCCGGCGCACGCCTGCCCGCCCGGTGCGTACATGAAGCTGTAAACGACGAGCTCGTCCATTCCGCCTTCGAACAGTTGCGAAAGCCGGGTCTTCTTGTCGGTAACGGTGCCGGCGAGGTCGTCGCCGCCCTCGGTGAAGACGTAATCGTCCTTTAGCGCGCCTCCGAGCGGCAACGCGCGGCGCATGGCGGCCACGTCTTCGATGCGCCGGCGAAGCTCGATTTCGGCGCCGAGCAGCGCGTCGCGCGCCTCGCGATAGGCGCCCTCCTCGCCTGGATAGCTGCGATCGTGAAACCGTCCCATGGCGTGATCCCTCCCCAAACGCCCGTGTCCGCGACGCGAACGATGGCGAACGCCTGCCGCCGGTGCAAGGCGAAAGCGCGACCGTCCGTCGGCTGGCCGGCGCAAGCAAACCGGCTTCCGAGCGTGGCCGATTGCGAAGGTCGAGGTCGCGGGCTACATAATAAGACGCTTGCGAGAGAAGCGCCGATGCGCCCACCCGTCTCGGGAAGGCCCCCGGCCGCACCAAAAGACGCGCTGACAGACGCGCCTGAAGAGGAGTCGCCCCAGCGTCATGGCCAAAGAAAAGTTCCCGTTTCAGGCCGAGGTCAGCCGCGTGCTCCAGATCGTCGCGCGGTCGCTCTACAGCCACAAGGAGATCTTCCTGCGCGAGCTGATCTCGAACGCGTCGGACGCTTGCGACCGGCTGCGTTACCTCGCGCTGACCGATCCCTCGCTTCTCGGCGGGGGCGACACCTTCAAGGTGACACTCGGCATTGATGCGAGCGAGCGCACGCTCACCGTCGCCGATAACGGGATCGGCATGAGCCGCGACGAGCTGGTGGAGAATCTCGGCACCGTCGCACGCTCGGGCACGCAGGGATTCGTCGACCAGCTAACCGGTGACGAAAAGAAGGACATGGCCCTGATCGGCCAGTTCGGCGTCGGTTTCTATTCGGCGTTCATGGTCTCGCGCAAGGTCGAAGTGACGACCCGCAAGGCAGGCGACGAGACGGCCTGGCTTTGGACCTCGGACGGCAAGGGCGAGTTCACCATCGCCGAAGCCGACCGCGCCCACTTGGGGACCACCATCACGCTGCACCTCGCCAAGGGTGAGGACGAGTTCCTCGACCGGTCCCGGCTCGAATCGATCGTCAAGGCGTACTCCGACCACGTGGCGATCCCGATCGTGTTCGCCGATGGCGAGGTGGAGGATACGCTGAACACCGCGTCCGCGATCTGGACGCGACCCAAGGGCGAGGTCACCGACGACCAACTCAACGAGTTCTACCACCACGTGGCGCACGCGCTTGATGCGCCGTGGCACGTGATCTTCAATCGGGTCGAGGGAGTACTCGCCTACACGAACCTTTTATTCATCCCTTCTGCGCGGCCGTTCGACCTGTTCGATCCCGATCGCCGCCACCGGGTCAAACTCTACGTCAAGCGGGTCTTCATCACCGACCAGGCCGAGGCGCTTCTGCCATCGTACCTCCGGTTCCTGCGCGGCATCGTCGATTCCGAGGACTTGGCCTTGAACATCAGCCGCGAGTCGATTCAGCACGATCCCAAGATCGCCCGGATCCGCTCAGGCCTGGTCAAGCGCACCCTCGGTGAGCTCAAGAAGAAGGCGGACAAGGAGGCCGACGCCTATGCGGCGTTCTGGAAGAATTTCGGCGCCGTCCTTAAGGAAGGCATTTACGAGGACTTCGCGAACCGCGAAGCGATCCTGGCGCTCAGCCGCTTCCATTCCACCGGGCCGGAAGGACTCACAAGCCTCGACGACTATGTCGGGCGCATGAAGGATGGCCAGGACGCGATCTACACAATCACCGGCGAGGACTTGGACGTCCTTCGCCGGAGCCCGCAGCTCGAGGGCTTTAAGGCGCGCGGCGTCGAGGTGCTGTTGCTGAATGACGCCATCGACGAGTTCTGGATTCCGGCGGTCGGCGCGTACAAGGAGAAGCCGTTCAAGTCGGTGACCCAAGGCAGCGCGGATCTGAGCAAGATCGCCGACGCCCCCGAAGCCGCCGGTGAAACGCCTGAACGCGCGGCCGAGCCTGCCGCTTTGGTCCGCCTGATCGCGGCGCTCAAAGACGCGCTCGGCGACGCCGTCAAGGACGTGCGCACGTCCGAACGACTGACCGAAAGCCCCACGTGTCTCGTCGCCGATGAAGGTGACATGGACATGGGACTCGAGCGGATGCTGCGCCGCCACCGCGACTCCACACTCGGCAACACGACGCCGCGGGTTCTCGAGATCAACCCTGCTCACGCGCTGATCCGGCGCCTCGCAGAACTCGCCGAACGCGAAGACGACGCTGAAGCGCTCGGCGACTCCGCACACCTCTTATTGGATCAGGCGCGCATCGCCGAGGGCGAGCCGGTTCCCGACCCGGGCGCGTTCGCGCGCCGCCTGGCGTCGATCATGGAGAAGGGCTTGGCCGCTTGATCGCCTCGACGCGTGCGACTGCGCACGCCAACCACGCTGTGCCTCCCGGCGTGGTGGGCGGCGTCAGCTTCCGAACTTGAGCGACGCCCAGTAGGCGTCGTTGACCCGCTCCATGACGCCGTCGTGGCGGTCAGTCAGGCAGCGGCGCACGGGATAGTTGGCGCGCGGAATCGGATCGCAGGTCTCGAACGCGTCCCGCGCCATCGCTTGCGCTTGTTCCGAGATCGCCTGGTCGGGCGCGCCCGGCGTCAGCGCCGTGTTCCAGGCGGCTTCGTGCTCGGGCTGGCGGGTGGATCGCTTGCGCGATAGCGCATTGGCGGCATCGCGCATGATGCGCGCCGCCGTGACCTCGACCGCGCTATTTTCAAGCGTCCTCTCGGCAATCGGGCGCAGGGTCATCAGTGCCTGGGCCACGTCGTCCGGCGCGAGCGGCCGGGCGTCGCCCGGCACCGACGCCGGCGCCAGCACCGGGTGACCGACGGCGCGCACGGTCACCGACTCGATTCCGTATCGATCGAGGGCCGCCTTCTCGACGCTCACCCTGACGGCAAGGTAATGGCGCTCGGCAGCAATGCGCACGCCGACGGCCGAAGGCAGGTCAACGATGCTGCCGTCGGCGCGGCGCCCGACGAACACCAACGCGTTATTCGTGTCCCCCTCCGCGACCACCGTGTACGCCGTACCGCGCGCCGGCACTTCGCGGTCCGGCTGCAGGCAAATGGTTGTTAGGTCCGCGGTGCATTCGCCGTGTTCGCAAAAAAGCGTGACGCCGCCGCCCGCCGCAACCAGTAGCGCCTGCGGCGCCCCGGCCGCCGGGGCGGCAAACGTCGCCGCGCCCAATAACGACACGGCGGCAACCATCAGCGATCGAATTGCCAAAGCTCCCCTCCTTTCGACCGGCGCCGATTGGCTGCGGGGCGGACCTATCGTCGCCGCACGGCCCCCCCGATACTGGGATGGCGCCGCCGATGCTGGCCCGGCGCGTATGGTAACCCAAGCGGGCCCGCGCGCATAGACCGGATCGTGGACCCGATCATGGTCGCCCGCAATCATCCTCGGCGATCCGCCGGGCGCGTGAATCTAGTCTATCTCATTGAAAAAGGGCGGCTTCACGCGGCTCGTCGGAGCCACATCGCGGTCTCTCGCACCCGCCGTTCGGGGACTTCACAGCCCATCAACTGATGGTGAAATGTGACAGCCGTCACGCTTCCAGCGCGGACGAATGGCGAGAATTCTCGCAACGCCCGCGCAAGGCCGCGGGCCCGACACCCATCGGACGCCGCCGGGCAAATTCCGGATCGTCGGAGCGGACCGCGGCGCCGCAAGTGAATTGAAAGGTTGAACCGTGACGAACATAACCAAGTCCGCAGGGCACGAGACGGAATCGATCGCGCGCCGCGGAATTCTGCGAGGGCGCCGTGCATTTCTCGGTCTGCTGTCGGTGATCGTCTGGGCGTTGACGCTTTCGCCGCCGGCGAGCGCGCAAACGGCGTCGGCGTGCGTGACGGCGTTGGACGCCATCCGGGCAGCCGGCCACCCGGCGTCTCATCTGAGGCTGATGACCAGCACCGACGACGCCGACACGGTCGAGCGGATCCTTCGCGAGCGCGGATGGTCGGCGCACTTGGACCGGTCCGACACGGTGCAGGTCTTTAGCGTCGGCGCCGAGGTCTTTCTGTTGATGGCCTCGGTCCAAGGCTGCCACGTGGTCCATGCCTTCACCGACGCATCGGCGCTTTCCGAAGTGGACGGGGGTTGATGGGCCTTCACGCCACTCCCGCCGCCGTCGGATTGCGTGAACGCGCTTCGTCGGTCAAACTCCGCCCAAGGGCCCTCGCGCGCCCCAACTGGCGCCCGGCACGGGCACGGTCGGGGCGCCCATCCGCGCAATCAGCGGGAGAGGTGGCGGCGGGCGCGCGCGCAAGGGAGCATCATGGACGACTTCGACTACGATCTCTTCGTGATCGGTTCCGGGCCGGCGGGCCAAAGGGCGGCGATCCAGGTCGCCAAACTGGGAAAAAGGACCGCGATCGCCGAGTGCAAGGCCGTCATCGGCGGGGTTTGCGTCAACACCGGCACGATCCCGAGCAAGACACTGCGCGAGGCCGTGCTTCATCTGTCCGGCTATCGGGAACGGAGCGTCTACGGTGCGTCGTACGCCGTGAAGGAAAACATCACCATGGCGGATCTCCACTTCCGCTCCAACTACGTCATCAAGAACGAGTTGGACGTCACCCGCCACCAGCTCCAGCGGAACGCAGTCGAGGTGATATCGGCGAAGGCTTCGTTCGCCGGCCCCAACACGGTGCGGCTGACCGCCGCCGACGGACGCGGCCAAAACGACGTCACCGCCAGCCATATCGTAATCGCGGCCGGAACCGAGACCACGAAGGACCCCCACATCCCCTTCGACGGAAAGCGCGTCTTCACCTCGGACGACATCCTCGAGCTCGACGAGCTGCCGCGATCGCTGACCGTCGTCGGCGCCGGCGTCATCGGGCTCGAGTACGCGACCATCTTCGCGGCGCTCGGCGTGCGCGTGACCGTGATCGACATGCGGCCCCGGCTGCTGCCCTTCGTCGACCACGAGATCACCGACACCCTGCTCTATCAGATGCGCCAGAACCGGGTGACGATGCGCCTCGGTGAAAAGGTGAGTGGCATCGAGCCCGTCGCCGACGATCGCGGCGAAAGGGTGCAAATCAATTTGGCCAGCGGCAAGCAGATCACGACCGAAAAGGCGCTTTACAGCGTCGGGCGGACCGGCGCGACCGGCGAGCTGAACCTCGAGGCCGCCGGGATCGCCGCCGACGATCGCGGCCGCATCCCGGTGAACGGGTCGTACCAGTCG
>JASLLV010000143.1 GCA_030746935.1 Rhodospirillales bacterium
GCCAGCAGGACGAGCGCTCCGGGAACCGGGACGAAGACGACGACGCCGAGCACGATCACGCCCACCACCAGGAGCGTGACCCGTCGGCCGCGGGCGGTGACGTCGCTCGAGGATCGGACGAGTCG
The DNA here is from genome assembly GCA_030746935.1 of Rhodospirillales bacterium. Classification (GTDB taxonomy): domain Bacteria; phylum Pseudomonadota; class Alphaproteobacteria; order Rhodospirillales; family JASLLV01; genus JASLLV01. The sequence continues at coordinate 126 of JASLLV010000143.1, forward strand.
AGCCGTCCCGCGCCCGATTGCGAGCGCGGAGATAAAGTAGGCAAAGGCCAAGCCCAACAAGTAGACGTCGAACAACACGAAGGCGATTGGAAGACCCACGAGCGACGAGGCCAGAATCACCATCGCGACTGGCGTCGCGACCAGAAGCGCGAACCCCAGGCCGAGCGTTCTCCAGGGGATTCGGGGAATCGAGCTGGCCGCGGCCGCCGTGAAGTTCGGAAACAGTAAGACGACGATGATGCCGACGAATACGGCCCCGACGATGAGGGCGATTCCGATCGCGCCGAGGGCGGCGAAGGTGCGGCCCATGACGTGGCGCGGACCTTCCGAGCGGATGAAGGTGACGTCGCCGCCGATCTCGGCGTCGGGGTGGATCTCGGCCTCGCGATCGGAGCGGTAGGTGAGGTCGCCGTCGATCTTCGCCGAAGCCATGATGTGGATCGTGCGCGCATGCACGATCGCGTCGTCGCCGATCTCGCCGCGGATGGTGACGTTCCCTATCCGCCCTCGAGGGGAGGAAGGAAGAAAACCTCGCTGTCGGCGCGGATCGGTTCGAGGAAGGGGTCGGGGAAAATCTCTCCGTCGATGGCGACCGCCATGCCGCCTTCAAGCTCGGCGCCGATTCCTGGGAACCGGCCGTCCAGTTCGGCGATCAATTGGCGGACCGTCCCGGCGCTCACCTCGATCTCGGGCTCACCGTCCGTGAACCGCTGGTTCAACCAATTGGTGAGCACCACCCGGGCCAAGGTTCACGACCCGTTTTCGAGCGCCGCGAGAAGTCGGGGCGGCGACATGGGCAGCTCCGTCATCCTGACGCCCGTCGCGCTGGCGACCGCATTGGTGACCGCCGCCATCGGCGGAACGATCGGAACCTCGCCGACGCCGCGCACGCCATAGGGGTGGTTCGGATTTGGAACCTCGACGATGACCGTGTCGATCATGGGCAGATCCGAGGCAACGGGGATTCGGTAGTCCAAGAATCCGGGGTTTTGAAGGCGACCGTCGGAACCGTAGATGTACTCTTCGTTCAACGCCCAGCCGATTCCTTGGACCACGCCACCTTGCATCTGGCCTTCGACGTAGCTCGGATGGATGGCGCGGCCGGCATCCTGAACCGCGGTGTAGCGCACAACGGTAATTCGGCCGGTATCCTGGTCCACCTCCACGTCGCAGATGTGGGCGGCGAACGTGGGCCCCGCGCCGGTGGCGGCGAGCGAGGCGTGGCCGCTGATGGGGCCGCCCGTCTTGCCTGCCATCGCCGCGATGTCGGCGAGCGCGAGGGGATCGAAATCGCCGGCGTTGCTGCTGGCCGGCCGCGCCACGCCGTTCTCCCAGACCACGGCGTCGACGCTGATGTCCCACATCTTTGCCGCCCGCTCGCGAAGTTGCCCAACCACGTCCTTCGCCGCCTCGTGGACCGCGAGGCCGGCGGTGAACGTGGTCTTGCTGCCCGCCGTGATATCGTTGAAGCCGATCGAGCTGGTGTCGGCGACGATCGGGCGGATCTTGTCGTAGTCGATTCCCAGGACCTCGGCCGCGATTTGCGCCATTGACGCGCGGGTGCCGCCAATGTCGGGGTTGCCGTAAGTTACGATGGCGGTCCCGTCCTCGTTGACGTTCACGGCGGCGCTCGCCTGGCCGGCGAAGTTGAACCAGAATCCGGCCGCGACGCCACGACCCTGGTTGGGTCCGAGCGGCGCGCCATAATGGGGGTGGTCCTTGGCGGCCGTCAGGGTTTCGATGCAGCCGATCTTGCCAAACTGCGGTCCGTAGGCTGCTTTGGTTCCTTCTTTGGCTGCGTTCTTGAGCCGGAAGTCGATCGGATCGAGATCGAGCCGTTGGGCGATTTCGTCGAGAACGCTCTCGATGCCGTAGGCCGCGATCGGCGCACCGGGCGCCCGGTAGGCGCAGCACTTGGGCCGGTTGGACACCACGTCGTAGCCGACAATCTTGACGTTGGTGATGTCATAGGGCGCGAAGCCGGTCATGCAGCCGGCGCCCACCGGCGATCCGGGGAAGGCACCCGCCTCGAACGTCAAGGTTGCCTCGGCGGCCGCAATCCGACCGTCCTTCAGGGCCCCGATCTTGACCGTCAAAGCCGCACCCGAGGTCGGACCCGTCGCGCGGAACACCTCGGCGCGGGTCATGACCATCTTCACCGGGCGGCCAGATTTGCGCGATAGCAGGAGCGCCACCGGTTCGAGATAGGGGTTGATCTTGCCGCCGAAGCCACCGCCGATCTCGGCCGGGAAAACCCGGAACTGCGAGATCTCGATCCCGAGAAGCTTCGCGCAGGCCGCACGGATCATGAAGTGTCCCTGGCTCGGGCACCACACCTGGGACTGGCCATCCTCGGCGGTGTTGGCGATGACCGCGTGCGGCTCGATATAGCCTTGGTGAACGGCCTTGGTCCGGAACGCGCGTTCGACCACCACGTCGGCCTCGGCGAAGCCGGCCTCGGTGTTGCCGAGGGTGAACTCGACGCGCTTGGCAACGTTGGAAGGCTTGTCCGGCTTGGGCTCGACGCCCGCGGTGAACAAATCGTCGTGAAGGACTGGAGCGTCGTCCCGCATCGCGTCTTTCACGTCGATGACGTGGGGAAGAACCTCGTAGTCCACTTCGATCAGCGCCAGCGCCGCGTCGGCGATGGCAGGGCTCGTCGCCGCCACCGCGGCGACGGCGTGCCCGTCGTAAAGGACTTTCTCACGCGCGAGCACGTTGCTCGACCAGTGACGGAAGTTCGTCGGCGCATCGCCGACGAACGCATTGTCCACCGGAATTTCGGGAATGTCGGCGGCGGTCGCGACCGCCTTGACGCCGCGCAGCGCTGCCGCCTTGCTCACGTCGATCGAAACGAGACGCGCGTGCGGATGGGGGCTGCGCAGAATCTTTCCCGTCAGCATGTCGGGCAACGAGAAATCGGCGCCGAACATGGCCCGTCCGGTCACCTTGTCGATCCCGTCGGGGCGGACCGGTCGCGTCCCCACCCACTTGTAGCTCGGCGCTTCGATATCCATGGCTATTTTCCTCTCATCTCGGCGGCGGCGTCGAGGACCGAGCGAACGATCTTGTCGTAACCCGTACAGCGGCACAAGTTCCCCGCGAGCCAGTAACGGACCTCGGTTTCCGTTGGATCGGGGTTGCGATCGAGCAGGGCCTTGGCGGCCACCAGGAATCCGGGGGTGCAGATGCCGCATTGAAGGGCCGCTTCTTCGAGGAACACGCGCTGCAAGGGATGCAGCGTTTCGCCTTGGGCCATGCCCTCGATGGTTTCGACTTCCCGCCCCTCGGCTTCGGCGCCGAGTACCAGGCACGAACACACCACGCGGCCGTCGAGCATGACACTGCACGCTCCGCAATCCCCGGACGAGCAGCCTTCCTTGCTGCCGGTCAGGTTCAGCTCGTCGCGAAGCACGTCCAACAGGGTCTGCCGCGGGTCGCACAGGAACTCCACCGGCTCGCCGTTGATGGTGGTCGAGACGTGATCCTTGATCATGATCCGTTTCCTGCCCTTTGCTTCGCAATCAACGCTGCCCGGCGTACCAGCACGCCGGCGATCTTGGTGCGGTACTCGACGGTGCCGCGCTTGTCGTCGATGGGTTGACACGCCGCCCGCGCGGCCGCGGCGGCCAGCTCGAGCGCTGCATCGTCGATGGCCGATCCGATCAGCGCGTCCGCCACCTCTGCCACCCGCAGCACACGCGGCGCGATCGCGCAAAGGGCGACCCGCGCGTCCTTGCAAAGGCCGTCGTCGTCGAGGGTTAAGTTCACGCCGGCGCCCACGACCGCGATGTCCATCTCGGTTCGCGGTATCAAGCGCAAGTAAGCGTCTGCCGAACGCGGCGGCCGCGGCGGCAGCAAGAAATCGACCACGATCTCGCCCTTGCCCAGCACCGTCTCGCCCGGACCGGTCGCGATGTCCTCGACCGCCATCTCCCTGCGGCCTGCGGGTCCGGCGATGGTGCAGGTGGCCCCGGCGGCGATCATCGCGGGCACGCAGTCGGCGGCGGGCGAGGCGTTGCAAAGATTGCCGCCCGCGGTCGCGCGTCCCTGGATCTGGGTCGAGCCCACCAGCTCCATGGCCTCGACGACGCCCGGCCAGGCGCGCTTGAGCTCCGCGTGCTCTCCGAATTCCGCACCGGTAACCGCAGCGCCGATGCGAAAGCCACCGTCGGCTTGCGCGATCTCGCACATCTCCTCGATGTGCTTGATGTCGACCACGAGCGCGGGCGTCACCAGACCGGCGCGCAATAGGACGAGAAGATCAGTGCCGCCGGCGAGCACGTGCGCATCGCCTTCGGCATCCGCCAGAAGCGCGACCGCTTCCTCGATCGCGCGCGGGGCCTCGTAACGCATGGCGTTTACCTCGCCTCTTCCCAGAGTATCGGCGTGGGCCATTCTCGGGACTTGGGGAACGGAGCGGCCGGTGGCAAGCGCCGAGCGGCCGCGCCGGTCATGATCAACCCTATTTACTGGCACAACGACGTCACAGTCAAATCGGTTGCTGCGTGCCGAGATCGTCGCCTGAACGCCCAGCCCCGGTCGATGCCGGCTCAAGGGCCGAGCAGGCGGGCCACCTCGTCCTGCCCGTAGCGCACAAGCGCCCGTCCGCCATCGATGCGAACGCCCGATCCGTGGTGGGCGCGGGCGATCACGGCGGTCGGGTAAGACGCCTCGAGAATTTCGACGGCGGCGGCCGCCACGCGCTCGGGAAACGCCGCGAGCAAGGTCCCCGAAGCGAGGACCCCCCACGGGTCCACGTCCACCGCGCGGCACAAATCGACGCCGGGGGCGTACCAGAGAACCGCGTCGGCGGCGATCTCGAGTGATACGCCCGAGGCCTCGGCCAGCTCGTAAAGGCCCGCCGAAAGCCCGCCTTCGGTCGGGTCGTGAAGCGCGCTCGCGCCGAGCTCGGCGGCGGCGAGCGCCGGCTCGACCACGGAAATGCCCGGGTCCGACAATGCCCGGCGCGCTTCGTCGAGGACCTCGGGCGCGAGCGTGTTCGAGAGATGCGCGCACTCGTTCGCGAGCACTGCCGCGCCTTCGATCGGGGCGGGGCCGATCTGCACGATCACGTCGCCGGGCGCAGCACCGCCGGTGCGGATGAATGCCCCGTCCGCCCGAAGACCCAGCATCTGGCCGACGACCACGGGCTGGGTGACCGCCTTTGTCACCTCCGTATGCCCACCGAGAAGCGTGGCACCCGTCCGCTCCAAGGCCTCGTGCATGGCGGCGAACAGGGCGCGGACATCGTCGGCGGTGGTGCCGGCAGGCAGCATGACCGCACAGAGGAACCAGCGCGGGCGGACGCCCGTGACCGCGACGTCGTTGGCATTGACGACGACCGCGTGGGCGGCGACGTCGCGGCCCGTCAGCGTGATCGGGTCGGTGGCGACGACGAGGGTGCCTCCTTCCACGCGAACGGCCGCCGCATCTTCGCCCGGCGCCGGGCCAAGCAGAACCTCGGGCGGCGCCGGCGCGCACCCATCAAGCAGTTCGCGCAAGAGCGTCGCCGGCAGCTTTCCGAGCTGGAGCGTCGAATTCGTCATCGAGGCGCGACCGGCGTCGCGGACCCGCGAAGACGCAAACAAACCCCGTCACGTGTCCCCCGTCAGCACCTGTGAGACAGATTTAGCGGGTTGAATAAAGGAGGATTTCTGGCTCATCGTAACCGCCA
>JASLLV010000144.1 GCA_030746935.1 Rhodospirillales bacterium
CTACGCCACCGGCTACGCGATCATGCGGCACGCGGCGAAGGCCGCCGGCATCGACTGGTGGGCGCTGCCGGGCAGCGACGCCTACAAGCGCGTGCTCGGCCTCAAGACGGCGGTGCGCGACTTCGTCGACGGCCATTTCGAGACCAACAACGACCGCTCACCGACGGCACCGCAGCACGAGGCCTTCGCCGCCGTCCACATACTGGGCGCGACGGATAAAAGCGGAGTCCGGCTCGCCGCCGCCAACGGCGACGTCACGAACGATGCGTCACGCGGCTCGACCGGACGCGGCGACGGGCTGTCGCCCGAGCAGCGGAAGCTCGCCGGAGCGGCGGGTGACGGGACGGATGCCGACGGTAACGGGGCGTCGGACGAGGTCCAGGAAGACGATTCCGACGCCCCGGCCAAAAAACAAGCGATATCAGGCTTCTTGTACGGTCCTTTGCCCGCCGAGGCGGCCGAGGACGTCGACGAACCCGGCGGCCCGGGCGCGGAGTCGTCGGACGTGGCCTCGGAGCGGCGTCGGACGGCAGCGCTGTCGCGAATGGACCAAGCGCTGAACGAGGCGTTCGATGAATTGAAACGCGCCCTCGATGACCCGGCGCGCGACGACGCCCGGCGGCAATTCAACGAGATGGTCATCGACCGGTTCCTACGCGGCTCGCATCGCAACCCGACCTTCTCTCCGGTCGCCTCCAGGGTGCTGCGGGATATCGCCGAGGCGGCGTTCGCCGACCCGTCGAAGCTCGAGGACCTGCGCCGCCAGTTCTTCGAGGAACGGCGCCAAGTTGCGATCACGGGCGGCTCCCTCCTGACAGCCGTCCCGGCGGCTCGGGGCGCGACCGTGGTTGGCGCCATGATCTGGGGCGCCATGCGCGCCGTCGCCGGCGGACCGAGCCGGCCCCGGCCCGTCTTACGCCCTGCCCCCCGGTTGGGGCCGCGACGCATGCCGAGGAGGCCATGGGATTCAGGCGACGAGGACACCGGATCGTCGGACGATACGGCGGACGGCCCGCGGGAAATCGAACGTGAGCCGAATGCCGCCGACCTCAAGCGTCGGGTCGAGGAACGGGCCCGCCATCCAGGCTTCGCCGACATCACGCCGATCGACGCGGGCAAGATCAACAACGAGTTCGTCGGCGGGATTACTTCCCGACCCGACTATGATCCGAAGAGGGGCAAACCGCATCCGCCGCACCGACCCGACGTGCCGGCGTTCGACGTCACGGTCAGCAGGCCGGAGGCGCGCAACTACGTGCGCTTCATCGGCAAGGATGGTGAACCCATGGCGAGGTGGATAATGCGCGAGGAGGATGTCGAGGGCTTGTCACTCGCCCAGATCCAGGACAAGTTCGCGATACCCGGGGAAGAACTGGAATCGATCGTGCGAGTGAAGCTTCCGCTGGGAACACGGTTGCGGGTCAGCGCCACCAATCCCCACCCCGAATGGGGCCGCGGCAACGGCGTTCAGTTTGAAATTCAGGGTAAGTTGGACGACCGTTGGTTCTCCAAGCCGAGGAAGGTCAAGCGATGAAAGTCAGAGAATCTGGAAAGACCCTCATCATCAACGGCCGGAAACTAGTGTTCGACCAGAGGGTTGATGAAATGGTGACGCTCGAAGATCGGGTTATCATTCGACTTCTTGTCGGCGACTTCGAGATAGGCGATCCCTTGGTCGGGCGCAACGTGCTCGCCTTCGACAAAGACGGCAACATGCTTTGGCGCATTCCCACCACCGGCGTAATGGTCCGCGATCCGGATGGCTCGGAAGCACCGGAGGCTTATTTCAATCTCAGGCTGAATTCCGATGGCGAGACCATCAACATCGCGTCGCCGGACCTAACCTACGATCTCGATCCCGAAACCGGCAAGCTTTCGGGCGGAAGGGTTCACCGCTAAGGCGTCAAGGTAAAGGGGACATCAAAGGTAAAGGACGCATGCCGATCCCTTCCTGATTGCCCGACGCCCGAGCGTGCGGGTCAGCGCCGTCAATCCTCACCCCGAATGGGGCGGCGGCAATGGGACACAGTTTCAGATTCAGGGTAAGTTGCAGCGTCGGTGGTATTCTGCGCCGGAGAAAGTCAAGCCATGAAGGTTACCAAATCGGGAAAGACACTGACCATTGACGGCCGGAAGCTTGCTTTCGATCAGCGTGTCGAAGCGATGGTCGTTCTCGACCATCGAGTCATCATCGAGCTCGATGCCGACGACTTCGAGTTGGGTGACCCGCTGGTCGGGCGCAACATCCTAGCCTTCGACAGCAATGGCGAGATGCTGTGGCGCATCCCTGCCACGGGCATGATGGTGCGCGACGATGATAGTAGCCCTGAGGCGCCCGAGGCTTTTTTCGGTCTTGGGCTTCATTCGGATGGCAAGACCATCACTATTGGCACGCCCGACATGATCTACGAGGTCGATCCCGAAACCGGTAAGATATTCAACGGAATCATAAATAAGTAAGTCGCGAACGCCGCCCCCGGCGACCCCGACAGTCAGCACGCCGCCGCGCGGGCGATCCCGGACCCGAAGGTGCGCGACGGAACGTTGCGCCGTTTCGACCTGCTCCGGGCCACCGAGCGCAAGGCCGAGACGGAGCGCAACGACCACGACCTCATCGGCATCGCGGCCAAGACCGGCCAGCCCGGCGCCACCCTGTCGGCCAAGGATCAGGCCGCCCTGAGGCCCACCGGCGTGGCGGCCTGGCACGCGCGCCACACCAAGGCCCTGGCGGGCCGGACGCCGGCGTTCAACGCCGCGGCGGACGACGCGCTGAACGACATGATCATGCACGAGCCCGAGAAGTTCGCCGCCATGAGCCTGCCTTCCTACTTCGCCGAGCACGACATGACCGCCGGCCAACGCAACGCGTTCATCGCCACCCAGGCCGTCCTGCGGCGCGGCGATCCGGGCGCGCTCGCCCGGCTCAGGCGCAAGACGGCGGCCTACGCCACCGGCTACGCGATCATGCGGCACGCGGCGAAGGCCGCCGGCATCGACTGGTGGGCGCTGCCGGGCAGCGCCGCCTACACGCGCGTGCTCGGCCTCAAGACGGCGGTGCGCGACTTCGTCGACGACCAAGCTCAAACATCGGTTCCATCCAAGCCGGCGGCGTTCGCGCACCAACAGCCCATGCTCATCATGGCCGCGAGCGGGCGCCGCGGAATGAGCACGCGCCCCGCCTCGCGTTGTTCGGCGCCTCGCCGGGTCTAACCGTTGGGAGCCCTCAGCGATCTGACGCCCGGGCGCTCGTGACCGCTCCGCCGCCGCAGGGGTTCCACCCCTGCACCCCGGAATTGGCGCCGAGAGTGGCATCGTCCGCGTGCGCGTCCTGGCCCGACCGAGGAACGTGGTGATGGGAGCGGCGCGATCCGCACCCGGGGTGTAGGGGCAGAGCCCCTGCGGCGGCTGGCCGTCCGCCGGTGCCGCGGCGCCAGATCGCAGGGGGCTGCCATCGGTTGGCTCGGGCGGAGCGCCGGACCACGCGGGACCGGACCTCGGGCACCCGCGAGGCGCCGGCTCGCGGCCATGAAGAGCAAGGCGGTGGGTGCGGCTGGCGAGATGTCCGGCGATATCGCGAGGTCTTCCCGTGCCGATCCCCTACGGCCCTGTCCAAGTGAACTCGGACCACAGGGCGTGCTTCTCCTTGGTCGACCAGGTGAACTTCGGGTCCATCACCTTGGATGATCCCGTCGCCAGGAACTGGGCGGCGGCATGGATGACGTTGAATAGATTGCCCAGGGTTGCCGTCTGTCCGGTCCGCTTGCTTTCGACGTCGTCGACCAGGCTTTCGAGCACGCCCTCGACGCGTAGGCGTTTGTGCGTGCCGATGTCGTCGAATTGGATCGACGCGGTTTGCGGCTCGAGCCATTTGGCGACGAACTTGGAAAGAATGTTCCACGGGCCGCCAACATCCCCGGTGAGGATTTCTTGCAGCGCGACACGCTGTTCCTCGTCGACCGAATCATCGAGATACAGCCTCATGATCCAATCACCCTCGTGCATCTTGGGCGGCGATTCGTAAAGCACGACGGCATTCTGGCGATCGAGCACGAGCCTGCCGAAGCGACCCTTGTTGACGTGAATACCCCAATATCCAAGGCACTTCTCGCCCTCGCAGGCCTGCTTGAACGAGACATGCGCCGGGCACAGCAACTGGCATGTGCAATTCTCGTAGAGAATGCCGTTCACCCACCACGGATCCGGCTCGGTCATGTCTGTCACTCCGGTTGACGAACGCGGAATTGTACCGCTGACCGGCAAGGCAGTCCATCGAGCCTAATGGCACATGCCTCGAGGTCGACGAGCCTTGGTATAAGATACCTAAAGCTTGACCGGCACGCCCTCCTTGACGGAGCGGTCCGCCGCCATGGTGAGAGCAAGGACGTCTCGCGCATGCGTGCCGCTGGCGAGGCCTACGCCGCCCATGCCAAGGGAGCGGCGGATGAAGGCATCGGATTCCTCCTTCATCGGCCCGAAGAACTCGCCAAGAGCGAAGTCGCCCGGCATGGCGGAACCGAGGAAGGCGACATTGACCTCGTGCTCCGGCGTGTAGGGACACGGGATGGGCTCACCCGGCGCCAGGACGACGTCGCGGTGGGCATCGTCGATGTTGAGCGCGCCGGTGACGCCATGCAGGTCGATCTCCATGGTCGCGGTGTAGGCGGGCCAGTGGTGCGGCGGCAGCCAACTCGTGCCCAAGGTGGCGACGCTGCCGTCGTCGAAGGTGACGATCATCCACTGGAAGTCGTCGCGGTCATATTTCTTGAACACCACGCTGGCCGCGCGGGCGTAGACTTCAACCGGCTTCTTTCCCTCCATGTACCAGAGAATGAGATCGACCAGGTAGGTCAGGGTGTTGATGGAGGGCGTGGTATTCGGCGAGCGCCCCGCCACCGCCTCGCCGACCGCGCGGGTGACGTAGATCTTTCCCATCGCCATGACGATATCGCCGAGCTGGCCGGTCTGTACGGCCTGCTTGGCCAGCAGATAGCGGCGCCGGAAGCGCTGGGTATAACCGACGAACACCTCGGCGCCGCTCGCCTTGGCCTTGGCGAGGATGTCGTCGGCGTGGTCGAGATCGAGGACGAAAGGCTTTTCGATGAGGACGGGCTTGCCGAGCTCGGCGGCGAGGGCGGCGGGGCCGTGGTGATTCTCCTCGTCGGTCGAGACGATGACGACGCCGACCCGCTGGTCGCGGATGGCTTCCTCGTAATCCGCCGTCCGCATGTCGGCGTTGGTGGCCTCGGCGAGCGCGCCCAGCTTGTCCTGCTTGGTGTCGCAAACGGCCAGGTAGTCGACCTGTGGAATCTGGGTACACGAGTGCGCCCGAAGGGTTCCGATGCCGCCCGCCCCGATCACCGCCACGCCGGTCGATTTCATTTGTTTGTTTCCCCTTTCGATGGTCGATACCTCGATACACAAAAAATTATGCTCAAGCCAGGATTCCCGTATGGACCCCTCCAACGGCTTGAGCATGACTCGAAACCGGCCGCGCGCGCGTCCCGCCAAGGACGACGCACGCGGGCCGGTCCGGGACTAAAAGGTCAGGACTTCGCCTTCGTATAGATCTTGCGCAAGCCTTTCAGGACCTCGGGCGTCACCGCGTTGAAGCCCTTGGCGATCTCGGCCTCGACCTGCGCCGCGGATTTCGGCGAGAACTCGATCCGACGCTTGATGATATCGGCCTTGGTGCGCGGATCGGCGATCATGTCGGCGAACGCCTTCTTCAGGATCGCGACGATGTTGTCGGGCGTCCCGGGCGCCACGTAGAATGC
>JASLLV010000145.1 GCA_030746935.1 Rhodospirillales bacterium
CCGAACGCAGGGTCGCCCGCTTGGCCTTCGAGGGCGAGGATCTAACGGCGCTCGGCGAACGCCAGATGGCCGACGTCCGGGGCCGTCGGATGGGGATGATCTTCCAGGATCCCATGACCTCGCTGAACCCCTCGTACACGGTGGGAAATCAACTTGAGGAAACCTATCTGCGCCACAACCGCGCGTCGCGAAGAGAGGCCCGCGACCGCGCCCTCGACCTTCTCGAAACCGTCGGTATTGCCGCCGCCCCAAGTCGCCTCAAGCAATATCCACATCAGCTTTCCGGCGGATTGCGCCAGCGCGTCATGATCGCCATGGCGTTGATGTGCGGACCCGACCTCATTCTCGCCGACGAACCGACGACCGCGCTCGACGTCACGATTCAGGCGCAGATCCTCCGTCTCTTGGCCTCGCTTCAGGACCAGTTCCACATGGGAATGATCCTGATTACCCACGACCTTGGCATCGTCGCCCGCGTCGCCACCAAGGTCGCAGTCATGTACGCGGGCCAGATCGTCGAAACGGGAACCGTCGCCGAAGTGTTCGCCGAGCCGGTTCATCCATACACCCAAGCGTTGTTGCGCTGCATTCCGGTGCCGGGCCAAAGCAAGCGCGGCGAACATCTGGGTTCCATCGCGGGCGTCGTGCCGACGCTCTTCGGCGAGATGCGCGGATGCCATTTCCGCAACCGCTGCGCCTTCTCCAACGAACGCTGTGAACCTGACGCCGTCGGCTTCGAAGACATCGGCCCCGACCGGGGCTACCGATGCGTGTTGAGCCGCGAGCAATGCCGAGCGAATGCCGACCAAGAGATCGCGTCATGAACGCGCCCATCCTCGAGGCAGGAAACCTCCACTGCGTCTTCGAGGTGAGCGCCGGGTTCATGCGCCCGAAACGACCACTTCGCGCCGTCAACGGCGTCGATCTTCGTCTCGGAAAGGGAGAATCGCTTGGCCTCGTCGGAGAATCGGGCTGCGGCAAAACGACGGTCGCCATGATGCTGTTGGGCCTGATCCGCCCCAGCGGGGGCAAGGTCATCCTGGGCGGCGAACCGATGGCGGGGCTCGATCAACGCGAGATCTCGCGCCGCATCCAACCGATCTTCCAAGACCCGTACTCGTCCTTAAACCCGCGCAAGACCGTTGCCGAGATCATCTCGCTGCCGCTTCGCGCCCACAAGCTGGGCGGTCCCTCGGAATGGCGGAGCCGCGTCACCGAAATCATGGGTCTGGTCGGCCTGTCGCAGCGCTACGCCAACAACCTGCCGAACCAGCTTTCGGGTGGCCAACGCCAGCGCGTCGCCATCGCCCGCGCGCTCGTGATGCGACCGGAGGTCGTGATCTGCGACGAGCCCACGTCTTCGCTCGACGTCTCGGTGCAGTCCCAGATCCTTAATCTCCTGCTCGACCTTCAGCGCGAACTCGATCTGACGTACTTGCTGATCAGCCACAACCTCGCGGTGGTCGAGCACATGGCCACCCGAGTCGCGGTCATGTACCTCGGGCGGATCGTCGAGGAGGCGTTGACGGCGGACCTGTTCCGCAACCCGCGCCATCCCTATACGCAAGCGCTCTTGGCATCGGTGCTGACGCCCGAACCCGGGCTCGGAGTTCCCGACACCCACTTGGGCGCCGCCTTTCCCAACCCCATCGAACCGCCGAGCGGCTGCACCTTTCATCCGCGCTGCCCGCGCGTGATGCCGGCGTGCAACGCCCAAGCGCCAATCCCGGTCGCCCACGAATCGACGACGCTGGTGGAATGCCATTTGTTTTCGGAAGCCCGAACCGCTGCGGGACCGGATCGGGCGCCCCAGCAAGTAGGAGACGAGGCCCGGCCCGCCGCCACGGGCAGCGGGGGCGCGTCGTGAGCGGGCTTCGCTCGATGATGCGGGCCGGAACCGGCGATCGCGCGCAAAGGAGTAAATCGCCATGACCCAATCCACCTATTCCCTTCAACCCTATCGCGCGAAGTTTTACGGCACCCGTCATGCGGCAGCGTCGGGGCACTATCTCGCCGCCCAGGCCGCGTTCCAGATCCTTGAGGCCGGTGGCAACGCGGTCGACGCGGGCGTAGCCGGCGGCATCGCGCTTGGCGTCGTCGAGAGCCTGATGGTGGGCTTCGCGGGCGTCGCGCCGATCCTGATCTATCTCGCAGACGCGGACGAGGTGGTGACGATCGCCGGCGTGGGAACGTGGCCGAAAGCCGCGTCCGCCGAGTATTTCCAGAAACACCACGGCGGCATCCTCGACGGTATCCTGGCAACGGTGGTGCCCGCCGCACCCGACGCCTGGATCACCTGTCTCGAAGAGTTCGGCACGATGTCCTACGGCGAGGTGGCGGCGCCGGCGATCCGCTTCGCCCGCGAGGGATTCGTCATGTATCCGCTGATGGCGGAGCTGATCAGCGGCCGCGAGGAGCAGTTCCGGGGTTTTTCCGAAAGCGCCAAGATCTATCTTCCGGGCGGACGGCCGCCCGAGCCAGGCGATTTGTTCGTGCAGGCGGATCTTGCGAATTCCATCCAGTTCCTCGCCGACGAGGAGCGCGCGCACGCAAAGCGTGGGCGCAAGGCGGGCCTGCAGGCGGTCCGACGCGCGTTCTACGGGGGCGATCTCGCCGCCCGCATCGTCCGTCACCACCAAGAGATCGGCGGCCTGCTTCGGGCCGAGGACTTGGCGGGCTATCGGGTCCGGATCGAGCCCCCCTGCCGCGTCCGCTTCGGCGGCGACGTCGAGGTCTTCACCGGCGGTCCCTGGGGACAGGGTCCGGTGATGCTCGAAGCCCTCAATATCCTCGATGACTTAGATCTCGCCGTCATGGGCCACAACTCTACCGAATACATCCACGCGGCCATTGAGGCCATTAAGCTGGCGGCCGCCGACCGCGAGGCCTACTTCGGCGATCCGTTGTTCGTGGACGTCCCCATCGAGGCCCTGCTTTCCAAGGAGCACGCGGAAGCGCGCCGGCGCATGATCCGTGCGGACGAAGCTTGGCCGGAAGTGCCTCCCGCTGCCGAGGTCGCGGGCGCCAATTGGCCTAGCCCGGAACAGCTCGAAGCGGGCAAGCTAAGCCCCACCCGGGCGGGCGCAGCGGCGCCAATCCACGGCGATACGTCCTATGTCTGCGTCGTCGACCGCCACGGAAACGCCTTCTCGGCGACACCGAGCGACGGCAACGGCGGCGGCGACGTGATTCCGGGGACCGGCTTCCTGCCGTCGATGCGCGGCAAGGGCGGGCGTGCCGATCCGAATCATCCGGCGGCGGCGACGCCCGGTGCCCGGTCGCGCATGACTGGCGGGCCGGCGCTCGCGGTCCGCGACGGACGCTGGTTCATGCCCTTCGGGACGCCGGGCTCCGACAACCAGTTCCAAGCCATGCTGCAGGTGTTCCTGAACGTCTTCGTCTTCGGCATGGACCCGCAGGAAGCCGTGGAAGCGCCGCGCTTCAACACCCACAGCTTCTACCAGACCCTCCAGCCGATTCCGCCGCACGGTTACGAGCCCGGAAGCCTCTATCTCGAACGCCGGATCGACAAGGCGACGGGTACGGCGCTTGCCGCCAAGGGTCACAAGGTGGACTGGTGGCCCGAATGGGGGCCGGAAGCGGGCCACGTGGACATCGCCACTGTGTGCGCAATCCTCGCCGACAGACGGACAGGCGTCCTGCACGCTGCGCACGATCCGCGGCGCGTTTCCGGCGCGCTCGCCTGGTAGGCGGGCGCGGTTCCGCCGTCGTGGCCTCGCAACCCGACCCCGTGCGCCCCTATCGCCCCGATGTCATGGCACGGCGCCATTTGGTGGTGTCCGGACATTATTGGGCGTCCCTTGCAGGGTTCCAAATCCTCGAAGCGGGAGGCAACGCGATCGACGCCGGCATCGCCACGGGCATCGCAATCAACGTCCTTCAGAGCGAGTTCACTGGCTTCGGCGGCGTCGGGCCGGCCATGATCTATTTGGCGGATCGGGGCGAGGTTGTGACCATCAGCGGCGTCGGCACCTGGCCGGCGGCGGTGAATTGCGCGTACTTCCACGAACACTTCGGAGGCCGTGTGCCGCAGGGAATCCTGCACACCGTCGTACCCGCGTCACCCGACATCTGGATCACGGCGCTCGAAGAATACGGAACCATCTCGTTCGAAGACGCGGCCGCGGCCGCTATCCGCTTCGCCCGCGACGGCTTTCCCATGTATCCGATGATGGCCGAGCGGATCGAGGAGACCGCGGCCGAAACCAAGACTTTTCCGACCACGGCCGCTATCTACCTGCCGGGCGGCCGTCCGCCCGAGGTGGGCGAGCTTTTCTTCCAGAAAGACCTGGCCGGGACGCTGCAGTACCTCGCCGACGAGGAGCGCGCACATGCCGGCCAGGGCCGCGAGGCCGGCCTCAGTGCGGCCCGCGACGCGTTCTACAAAGGCGAAATAGCGCGCGCGATCGTTCGCCAGCAAGTCGAGTTGGGCGGACTCCTGACCGCCGAAGACCTCGCCAGCTTTCGGGCCGAGATCGAACCGCCCCAGCGGGTGGTCCTGCGGGACGGCACCGAGATTTACGGCTGCGGCCCATGGTGTCAGGGGCCAATGGTGCTCGAGGCATTGGCTATTCTCGACGGGATCGATTTGAAAGCCATGGGCCACAATTCGCCCGCCTACATTCATGCGGTCACCGAGGCCATGAAGCTCGCGGCGGCGGATCGCGAGGCCTATTTCGGCGATCCAAACTTCGTCGACGTGCCAATGGCCACGATCCTGTCCGATGACTACATCGATCGCCGGCGGTCGCTCCTGGATCCGAAACGAGCGTGGCCGGAGATGCCGCCGCCGGGAGAGATCGCGGGCTTCGACAAACCGCCATGGAAGCCCGATCCGTCCGCCGGCTCGGGCGTCGAGATGGCGGGCTTGGACACCTCGTATCTGTGCGTCGCCGATAGCAAGGGAAACGTTTTTTCGGTGACGCCCAGCGACGGCTCGACCGGCGGACCGGTGGTTCCCGGCACCGGAATCAAGACCTCGGCGTGGGGTTCGCGCGCTTACACCGACCCCGATCACCCGGCGTGCGTCGGGCCTGGCCGGAGGCCACGGATGTCGTGCAATCCGATGATGGCCATGCGCGACGGCAAAATGATGCTCGCGCTCGGATCGCCAGGCAGCGAAGTCCTCGGCCAGGCCCAGATCCAGGTGTTCCTGAACATGATGGCGTTCGGGATGTCGCCCCAAGCGGCCGTGGAAAAGCCGCGGTTCGCAAGCTACAGTTGGCCCGGCTCGGGACTACCGCACGAATACTTCCCCGCGCGCCTCACGCTCGAAGAAGACATCGGCCGGTGCAGTGCCGACGCGCTGGGCGCAATGGGCCACGAGATCGCCTGGTGGCCGGTCCGCGAGTGGCTGGCGGGTTCCGTCTGCGTCATCCACTCGGACCTCGAGACGGGCATCATGCAAGGTGGCGCCGACCACCGCCTGACCGCCTACGCCGTCGGCTGGTAGCGGGCGGCCCCTTAGGGGAGTTTGGCCCATGCCCGGGCCTGACCCTGGCCTGATGGGATGGACGGCCCCTGCTCCGGCATCGATGTGCCAAGGTGGACGTCGGTGTTGTTTTCCAGCCAGAGGAGCCGTCCGCCATGAAGGTTACGACAATCGGGCTTGATCTCGCAAAGAACGTTTTTCAGATCCACGGCGCTGATGCGGCGGGTCGTCCCATTCTTCAAAAGAAGCTGCGTCGCAGCCAAGTGGTGGCGTTCTTCGCCGGTTTTGAGCGTTGCCTTGTCGGCATGGAGGCCTGTGC
>JASLLV010000146.1 GCA_030746935.1 Rhodospirillales bacterium
ATGAAGTCGACGGCGAAATTGTCGTGCTCGTCGATCCCGGTGGCGATGGGAAAGACGTTGGCGTCGAAGATGACGTCTTCGGGCGGGAAGCCCACCCGCTCGGTCAGCAGGCGGTACGAACGCGTGCAGATCTCGACCATGCGCGCACCCGTATCGGCCTGGCCCTTCTCGTCGAAGGCCATGACCACGACGGCGGCGCCGTAGGCGAGGATCCGCCGGGCGCGGTCGACGAACGCGTCCTCACCTTCCTTGAGGCTGATGGAGTTGACGACGCCCTTTCCCTGAACGCACTTGAGGCCCGCCTCGATCACCGACCACTTCGAGGAATCGACGACGACCGGCACGCGCGAGATGTCGGGTTCCGACGCCACGAGCTTGAGAAAACGCTCCATCGCCGCTTCCGAATCGAGCAGCGCCTCGTCCATGTTGACGTCGATCATCTGGGCGCCGTTCGCCACCTGGCCGCGCGCGACGTCGAGCGCGCCCACCTCGTCGCCCTCGACGATCAGCTTCTTGAACCGGGCGGAGCCCGCGACGTTGGTCCGCTCGCCAATGTTGACGAAGCCGGTGACGGGCCCAACCGTCAGCGGCTCGAGTCCGCTGAGGCGGCAGCGCCGCTCGATCCGCGGAATTTGGCGCGGGGGAACCCCTTCCACCGCCTCGGCGATCGCGCGGATGTGCTCGGGCGTCGTCCCACAGCAGCCGCCGACGACGTTGACGAATCCGCTCCTGGCGAACTCGCCCAGCAACTCGGCCATGATGGCGGGCGTATCGTCGTATTCGCCCATGTCGTTGGGAAGGCCGGCGTTGGGGTGCACGCTCACGAACACGTCTGCGACGGTCGAGACCTCCTGGACATGGGGCCGCAGCTCCTTCGCGCCCAGCGCGCAATTAAGCCCGACGGCGAGCGGCCGCACATGGCGCACCGAGTTCCAGAACGCCTCGGGCGTCTGGCCTGAAAGCGTGCGACCCGAGGCGTCAGTGATGGTGCCCGAGACCATGACCGGCAGCCGCGTCCCGGACTCTTCGAATTGACCAAGGATCGCGAATATGGCGGCCTTGCAGTTGAGGGTGTCGAACACCGTCTCGACCAGCAAGATGTCGGCGCCGCCGTCGACGAGACCGCGAACCGCGACGCCGTAGCTCGCGGCCAACTCATCGAAGCTCGTGTTCCGGAATCCGGGATCGTCGACTTCGGGAGAGAGCGACGCCGTCCGGCTCGTCGGCCCCAGGACACCGGCTACGAACCGGGGTCGTCCCGGGGTTTTCGCCACGGCCTCGTCGGCGGCCTCGCGGGCGAGCCGCGCACCTTCGCGGTTGAGCTCGTACACGAGCTCCTCGGTGCCGTAGTCGGCCTGCGAAGGGGCCGACGCGTTGAAGGTGTTGGTCTTGGTGATGTCAGCGCCGGCCGCGAAATAGGCGCGGTGGATGTCGCGCACGATGTCGGGCCGGGTCAGGACGAGTAAGTCGTTGTTACCCTTCAGATCCCTGGGCCAGTCGCGAAACCGCGTGCCTCTGAACCCGTCTTCGTCCAGGCGCCGGGCCTGGATCATGGTGCCCATGGCCCCGTCGAGCACGAGGATGCCGCGCCTGAGAAGCGTCTCGAGCCCGTCCGTGCGCGCGGGCGCGTTCATGACGCCGCCTCGCCGATGCCGGTGTCGATCGCATCCCGGGTGGCCTGCGGCCGGACGCCCAACAGATGGCAAATGGCATACGAGAGATCGGCGCGGTTGAGGGTGTAGAAATGGAACCGATCGACGCCGTTCGCGTGCAGGATCCGGCACTGTTCGGCGACGATGGCGGCGGCGACCAGTTTGCGGGTTTCGGGATCCTCGTCGAGGCCGTCGAACTGACGCGCGAGCCATTCCGGCACGGTGGCGCCGCAAAGGGCCGCGAACTCGGTGACGCGCCGGAAATTGGTGACGGGCAGGATGCCGGGGACGATTGGAACGGCGATGCCCGCGGTCCGCGCGCCGTCGACGAAATCGAGGAACGTCCGGGGATCGAAGAAAAACTGCGAGATCGCCCGGCTGGCGCCCGCGTCGATCTTGCGCTTGAGGTTGTCCAGATCGGCGGCCGCACTCGCGGCCTCGGGATGGACCTCGGGATAGCACGCGACGCTGATCTCGAAATCGGCGACCCGCTTGAGGCCGGCCACCAACTCGGCGGCATAGGCGTAGCCTCCCGGATGCGCTTGGTAGCGCGCCTCACCCTTGGGTGCATCGCCCCGGATCGCAACGACGTGGCGGATACCCGCTTGCCAGTACCGCCCGGCGACACGATCGACCTCGTCGCGGGTCGCGTCCACGCAGGTCAGGTGCGCAGCTACTTCGCGCCGCGTCTCGCTCAGAATCCTGACGACCGTGTCGTGGGTGCGTTCCCGGGTCGAGCCGCCCGCCCCGTAGGTCACCGAAAAGAACTGCGGGTCCAAGGGCGCCAAGCGCTCGACGCAGCTCCAGAGCGAGGCGGCCATCTTGTCGGTCTTCGGGGGGAAAAATTCGAACGAAACGGCGACGCCGTCGCGGATCGGCGGCACCAACGCGTGGGCGTCGCGCCCGCCGTCTTGCGCGTCCGTCGGGCGCGTCGAGGGGGAATCGTGCTCAGCCACCGGGGTGTACCTCGTACGTCGCGTCCGGGCGCGGATCGTGCGCGGCGTCGCGCGCAGCACCCAGCCAGACCGTGGTCGTCAGCTTGTCGCCCGGCAGGTGGACTACGTTCTCCGTCTCAAGCCGAGCGGTGGCGAACCATTCTGCGACTTCGGCGTCATCGAATCCGAGGCGGCGATGCTCGTGCTCGGTGCGAAGATACTCGAGTTCGTGGGGCGCGAAATCGACGACCACGACCCGTCCGTCGGGCCGCAGCACCCGCGCCGCTTCGGCGATCACGTGTTCCGGATGGTCGGCGAAGTGAAGCACTTGGTGAATCGTCACCGCATCGAAGGAACCGGGCGCGAACGGTAGGTTGTGCATGTCGGCCTTGCGAAGCAAGCAGTTCGTCAGCTTCGACGTCTCGAGGTTGGCGCGCGCGACGGCCAGCATCTCCGGCGAGAGATCGATTCCCGCAGCCCGGTCGACCTGGGGGCCGAGGAGCTGAAGCATGCGCCCGGTCCCGGTCCCGACGTCCAAGAGGTCACGAACGGTCCCGTTCGAAAGCATCCCGCGGAGGACCCCCTCGACCTCGCTTTCATCGATGTGAAGCGCGCTGAGCGCGTCCCATTGCCGGGCTATCTTGCTGAAATAGGCAGCCGCTTTTTCGGCGCGCGCTTCCTTGACTCGCGCGAGCCGTTGACGGTCGAGCGCGATTACGTTGTCGTCGCCCGGCACCATCGCTACCAGCGTGCGCGCCAGATCACCCGTGGGTCCATCGCGCTTGAGACGGTGAAAGACCCAGCTCCCTTCCCGGAAGCGTTCAAGCAGTCCGGCCTCCGCCAGAAGCTTGAGATGGCGCGAGACCCGAGGCTGGCTCTGACCGAGCACCGCGAGCAGCTCGCTCACCGTGAACTCGCCTTCCGCACAAAGCGCGATCAGCCTGAACCGGGTGGGCTCGGCCACCGCGCGCAATGCCCCCAACAGCAAGTTCATCGCGCCGCCCCCTTGTCTCGATCGCCGATGCACGCCCAATCGCAATCCCAGCAAGCTATCTTAACATGATGATATAATGATATCATCATATATCCATATTACCTTTGTCGCCAGCGCAAAATTGGGTACAGCGACAAGCCACGCAATTTTGTTGTATAATTGCAACGTCCGTGGCAATTCACACACAATCCGACCCCCCTTGCGCTTTTCATTCGATGGCGCTTGTGATACGGACTCCGTCTGCTCACCGGAACCGGAACCGGAACCGGCTGCCCAAAGTTCGGCATGCTTTCCGGTTCGCACCGAGAACGCTGCTACATGTTGTTGACGAAGGTTGGCCGTACCCCAATTTATAGTAACTAGTCCCGATCATCGCAGAGTGGCGCACGTAAGGCCGCCGAAGGCCATTCCTGGCCCCGCGTCGAAGCGAGCCAGCTAAGCCCACGAAGCCAAGGAGGCTCGGTCGATACCATGAATGCAAACACCTTTCGCCGTGCCCTGGTTCGCTGGAGTGCCCCGCTTCTCGTTCTGGTCTTGGTGTCGGGCTGCGCCACGGGTCCCGACCCCAGCGATGCCGAAGCGGTTGCCGAATTCAAGGAAATCAACGATATCGGCGAGCCCACGAACCGCGCGATCTTCGGGTTTAACCGGTTCCTCGACAAGGTGATCTTGAAACCGCTGGCGAGCGGCTACCGGAAACTCCCCGACGCCGTGCAGAGGAGCGTTCACAACTTTCTCAACAACTTGCGGTCGCCGGTCATCTTTTTCAACGACATCTTGCAGGGCAAGCCCAATCGCGCCGGCACCACGCTCGCGCGCTTTGTCATCAACTCGACCATCGGTGTTGTCGGCCTCGGAGATGTGGCGGACGACATGGGTTTCGCATTCCATAACGAGGACTTCGGCCAGACGCTCGCGCTCTGGGGCCTCGGCGACGGGCCGTACGTGATGCTGCCGATTTTCGGGCCGTCGAATCCGCGCGACGCGATCGGGCTGGTCGCCGACTTCTTCGCCGATCCTCTGAATATTTGGCTGGGCAACATCGGTTACGAGGCCGCAATCGTTGCCCGCGGGGGCTTGCGCGGCGTCGACGAACGGGCGCGCAACTTCGACGCGCTCGAGGATCTCGAACGCTCGTCGCTCGACTTTTACGCCGCCATCCGCAGCCTCTATCGCCAGCGCCGGACCGATCAGATCAGCGACGGCGAAGGATCCGCGATTCTGCCGGCGCCGACGTTGGGCGGCGAAGAACCCCTCTTTCCGGCGCCCGCTCCCGGGGGCGAAGTTTCCCAAATGAACTAAAAATGGCCGTCCATCGGTGTTTGTGGCCTGCGCTGGTCGGCCTCGTCCTTGTGGCGGCCGCCGGTCCGCCGGTTGAAGGCGCGACCGATGCCGAGGCGCGGGCGTCGAACTTTATCGACGCGCTGGCGGGCGACGCGATCGAGGCGTTGACGGTCTCGGAGGTTCCGCGCCCGGAACGGATCGCCCGCTTCCGAACACTCTTCAACGACCACTTCGCCGTCGCCGCGATAGGGAAGTGGATCCTCGGGCGCCATTGGAAGCGGGCCAGCCCGGATGAACGCGAGGACTACCTCGTGCTTTTCGAGGACTTGATCGTCGTTTCCTACGTCGATCGCTTCGCCGAGTACGTAGGCGAGCGCCTGAACGTGACGCGGACCGTCGCCGTCGATTCGGCGAACGTCACCGTCTTTTCAGAGATCATGAGGCCGACGGGCGGACCGCCGATTCGCGTCGACTGGCGCGTCGGCAGCCTGGACCAAGACCTGAAGATCGTCGACGTGGTGGTCGAGGGAACGTCCATGAGCGCGACGCTACGGTCCGACTTTGGCTCCATCATTCGCCGCAAAGGCGGCCAGGTCGCGGGCCTGATCGCCGAGATGCGCGACAAGACCCAATCCCTCCGGAAATAGCACTGATTAGAACGCTCAGCTTCGCGTCAGCGGCTTGTACTTGATGCGGTGCGGCTGATCGTCTACGGCACCCAACCGGCGCCGGCGGTCTTACTCGTAGTCGGCATAGTTACCTTCGAACCAAACCACCTGACTGAC
>JASLLV010000147.1 GCA_030746935.1 Rhodospirillales bacterium
TCTTTCTTGGCGGAATGCAGGTTAAGAAGACGTCGCGGAGGGCCCGCTCGGCGCCCTTGATCCAGACCGCCATCTTCAGTATCTCCACATTTCGGCAGCGCTCGGCTGACTCCTTCGTTCCCTAACGGGAGTCCCTTAACGCATCTTACGCATCGAGGAGCGGATCCATGGCGTCGCTACCCGTCGGTATCAACACCTACTCCTACACCTTCAGCCATACGGCGAGACAGGCAATGGAGCACCTGGCGGACATGGGGTATTCCGCCTTCGAGATCCTGGTGACGCCGCCCCATCTCTGGGTGCCCGAGCTGAGCGCGGACGAACGCAACCGCGTGCGCGATCTGATCGCCGAGCGCGGCCTCAATATCATGTCGCTCAACTTCCCCATGCTCGACAACAACCTCACGAGCCCGACGGCCGAGGTGCGCCGCTACTGCATCGACGTCTACAAGGACCTGATCGCGCTCGCCTCGGATTGGGGGGCGCCCTACGTCATCATCCTTCCGGGACGTCTTTCGACGCTGTTTCCCGCGCCTCGCGAGTGGATGGCGGAATGGTTCGCCGCGGCCATGCGCGAACTCGGCGATTACGCCGCCGATCATGGAATCCAGCTTCTGGTCGAGAACATCCCGTTCACGTTCATCCCCAGGGTCGAGGACATCGTCGAGACCTTGGACGCGATCGGTGATGCGCGGATCGGTATCATCTACGACGTCGCCAACGGTCACTTCGTCGGCGAGGACCCCGCCCTGGCCGTGCGTCTCGTCCGTGACCGGCTCGAGCTCGTTCACCTTTCGGACACGACCCGAACGTCATTCCGCCACGATCCGGTGGGCGCCGGCGACGTCGACTTTCAGGCGTTCGCCGCGGCCCTCGTCGATCTCGGCTACGACGGGTATTCGATGATGGAGCTCATCTCGCCGAACCCCAACACCGATATCCCCGGCAGCCATGCGAAGCTCGCCCGGTGGGGCTGGGCGGCGCCGGGGAAATAGGCCTGTGGCGCGGAACCATGCGGTCGTCGCAGGCGCCACCGGGGCAGCGGCGACGCGCCTGGTCGAAAGGCTTGCCCGCGAGCCCGATTGGGACGTGGTGGGGCTGTGCCGGACACCGACCGCGGACCGAGATGCGGTTCGCTATCTCGCCCTCGACCTGACCGACGCGGACGCGTGTGCCGAAAGCCTCGGCACGCTCGGTGACACCACCCATCTGTTCTATGCCTCGCGAGCCGAACACGGCGAGGGCGCCCCCGAGGACGTCGCCCGGAACCTGACGATGCTGCGCAACGCCCTCGAAAGCGTCGAGGCCGCAGCCCCGGACCTGAAGCAGGTGCACGTTGTCACCGGCACCAACTATTACGGGTTGACGCTCGGGCCATACAGGACCCCGGCCCGCGAAGACGACGACCGCCATATGCCGCCCGATTTCTATTACGACCTCGAGGACTACGTGGCGGCGCGCCAGCGCGGCAAGTCGTGGGCGTGGTCGGTCTCGCGCCCGGACGTGATCTGCGACTTCCGGCCGGGCCGCGCGCGCAATGCGATCTCGTCGATCTCGGCCTACGCCGCGATCTGCAAGGAGCTGGGCCTGCCGCTTTCGTTTCCGGGGCGCCCCGGAGCATACGAGATCCTGACTGAAGCCACCGAGGCCGCCCATCTCGCCGACGCGATCCTGTGGATGGCGACCAACGAGTCGTGCGCCAATCAGGCGTTCAACGTGTTCAACGGCGATCCGTTTCGCTGGCGCAACCTGTGGCCGCGGATCGCGGCGTTCTTCGAAATCGAGATCGGACCGGTTCGCCAGATCCCCATGGCCCAATTCATGGCCGACAAAGCACCTGTGTGGGAGCACATCGTCGCCAAGCACGGGCTCGAGCCGACGCCTTATGAGCAGATCGCCCTATGGCCCTACGCCGATTGGCTGTTCGACCGCGAGTACGATCAGATGTCGGATATGACGAAGGCGCGCCTGTTCGGCTACGCCGGTTTCGTCGACACCGAAGAGATGTTCCTCCGCCTCATGGGCCGCTACCGAGACGCCCGCCTCATTCCATAGACCAGATCGCGGCCGCCCGGATTTGCCTTCGGCGATCCGGCGGGCGCGTGAATCTGGTCGACACTGTAGATTTCGAGCGGATTCACGCGTGTGGGACGACGTCGCACGGGATCACCCTGTGGGGGTGTTCGATCATGGGCTGGTAGGCCTCGCGCAGTATGGGAAGCCGGGGCGAGAGCCGGTGTTCCTGATAGGCGTCCTCGTCGCGGTAGACCTCGCACAGGAAGATGCGCCCGTCGTCTTCGCGCGGGATCATCATGTCGAAGCGCACGCACCCCGGCTCTTCCGCCAGCGTTCCCTCCACGTGCTCGCGGATCAGCGTTTCGAACGCCTCGCGGTACTCAGGCTTGACCTCGTACTCGACGACGATCGCGATTTCTCCCATGGCAGCGTTCCTCCCAGGCTCGGTTGCATCCGTTTACGACGCGCGTTCGAACGACCAGATAGACTCGTGCTCGCTGTTCTGCCTGACCGTAAGATGGCCAAGCCAGGCGTCGTCGATTTCGGGATAATCGGCACGATAGTGGGCGCCGCGCGATTCCCTTCGCCGCTTGGCGGCCTCCAGGATCAGTCGGCCGGTGCGGGCGCCCATCTCGACCTCCAGAAGCGCCACCGCATGGTGCGCATCGGCGTGCCCGCGCGCGCGCGCGGCACGCTCGCGAATCTCGGCAATCCCGGCGAGCCCCGCCTCCAATCCTTCCTCGTCGCGGCGGATACCGCCCGTGCGCCACATAAGCGCGCGCAGCTCCGTCATCAGTGCGGCCGCTTCGGTCCGCGGCCCGCGCATGCCGTTCGCGCGCGTCAGATCGCCCACCACATTGCGCACCTCGCGGGCGGCGGGCATCGCTCGGCGCGTGGCCCAGGCTGCTGCGCTGCGCCCGGCGCGGGCGCCGAACACTACGGTCTCGGTCAGCGAGTTCTCGCCCATCCGGTTGGCGCCGTGGACACCGCCGGCCGCCTCGCCTGCGGCGAACAGGCCCGGCAACGACGTCGCAGCCGTCTCGTCAATGGCGAGCCCACCCATCACGAAGTGGGCGACCGGCGCTACCCGTAGCGGCCTTTCGAGCGCGCCGCACCGCTTACCGAGATACTCGAAACTCGCCGCGTTCGAGGGATCCTCGCACCACGTCTCCTCGGAAACGCCGGTGAGATCGGCGTAGACCGCGACGCCTTCGTCCTCGATCTCGCGGAACATCGCCTGGGACAGCCGGTCGCGTGCGCGCCGGCCGGCCGGGCGCTCGGTGATCCCGTACTTCGCGAGCACATCCTCGCCGTGGCCGTTCACCAGGCGCCCCAAGTCGGCCACGGCCGGGGGAACGACCGCCGGCGGCAGCTCGGGCTCGGCAAGCGACAGGGGAAAGAACTGGACGAACTCCATGTCCTCGAGGAGCGCGCCCGCGCCGAGCGCCATGGAAACGGCGTCGCCGGAGGCCCGCGCAGGCGTGTCGTGACGGGCATACAGCCCCCCTGCCCCGCCGGCCGCCATGACCAGGGCGCGACCGCCGAGCCCCACCCAGGCGCCGGATGCGGGCTCGAAGACCGCGCAATGGGCGGCGCCGTCTTGCATTCGCAGCGCGTATGCGACGTGGCTGGCGAGGAACGCGACGCCCGCCGCGTGCGCCTTCGCACTCAAACACCGGATGATTTCCTCGCTCCGCGCCGGGCCGTTGCCGCGGGCGATCAGGCTGCCCGGCCGGCTCGTGGGAACCACCGCCAGACCCCAGTCGAGCAACTCTTGGAAACGATCGGGCGCATCGGCCACCATGGCCTCGACAAGGGCCGGCTCGTTCAGTCCGCGCCCCGCCGCGAGCGTCCGCATCCGATGTTCCTCGGCCGAAAGACCGCCCCAGGCGCCGACGAACCCGCCGCCCGAAAGCCCCGTCGAGCTGTGCTCGCCGGGCGCCCCCTTGGTAACCACGGTGATCGAAAGGCCGCTTTCGCGCGCAGCGATCGCCGCGCTCAACCCGGCCGCGCCGGAGCCGATCACCCATACATCGGCGAGGTGGATCTCCATTTGCGGCCCGTTGCTTGGACCAGATCGCGGTCGGTTGGAATCGCCTGCGTCGATCCGCCGAGCGCGTGAATCCGGTCTCCACTATCGAAGTCGAGCGGATTCACGCGTCTGATCGAAACCGTATCGCGGTTCAGATCAGACACGATCCGCTCTGGGTTGCGCGCACCGGTGCGTGCGGCCGTGGACCGGCGCGCACCGCGGACGCTCGCCGCCACGTGCCCGATTACTGGGCCGCCCGCTGCGCCCCGATCTTGTCCAAAAGCCCGTTGCGGACGAGCACTTCGCGGACCACCGCTTCCGATGCCTGAGAGAGCGGCTGGACGGGTTCGCGCGGAAAGCCCGCCGGGCGCCCCAACAAGTTCAATGCCGCCTTCAAGGCCGCGGGCCGCGTGTCCACGCCCATCAAGGTTCCGAAAACGTCGGTGATGGCGAAATGAATCTCGCGTTTCTCCGCAAGTGAAAGCGTTTCGAACGTCATGATTCGCTTGGCGCCCTCTCCCCAAAGCTCCGGCGCCGTCGATAGATAGCCCGCCGCCCCCAAATCCAGGCCCGGAAGGATGAGCTGGCAGCACCCGACGAGGATCGCGAACCGTTCGGCGTGGGCGCGGATGACGTCGGTGACATGCACGAAGTCCGCCGAGGCCTCTTTGAGGGCGACGACCGGCGCCACGTCGCAGATGCCGCCGAGAATGTCGACGCTCATATTGAGACCGGTGCGGGCGGGGTTGTTGTAGAGCATGATCGGCAGCGGCACCGCCCGGGATACCAACTCGAATCGCCGGCAGATCTCGGCCTTGGTGCCGTTGAGGACGTAGGACTGGGGCTGTAGGCAAAGTCCGTCGGCGCCGGCCCGCGCCGCGATGTCGGAAAGCTTGATCGTCCTTTGCGCGGTGATCGCGCCCGTTCCGGTGAAGATGGGGACGCGGCCGGCGGCCTCCTTCTTCGCCGTTTCGGTCAGTAGGCCGAGCTCGGCATCGGTCAGCGCCCAGCATTCGCCGTTGTCGCCGGCGATGAGGAACCCGCCGGCGCCACTTTCCAGGTGCCAGCGCAGAATCTCGACGAAAGCGTCCACCATGAGATCGCCGTCGGCCGTGAACGGGGTCACGGGCGCGATGAACTGGCCGCGAACTTCCGGTGTGTTCATGGTTTACGAATCCTCCAGGCTTACAGAGTTTCGGCGCAACGCCGGTGCCATGCTATGGGGCCAAGGAAAGGGCGTCAATTGCGCCTGCCGCGCCCCCAATCACCGTTCAAATTCGCCCGACCGATAAGACGACCGCTCAGGCGGTCAGGATTTCGAGTACGTGGCCGGAAGGATCGCGAAAGTAAACCCCGCGACCGCCGCCACGGTGGTTGATCGCCATATCGTCGAGGGCGTAGGGGCCGCTTCCGTACGCGATGCCCTCTGCCTGGATGCGTCCGAATATTGCGTCGAATTCGTCCTCGTCCACCTTGAAGGCGTAATGGTGGTTTTCGAATTCGGTTTTCGAATCGAAATCGAGGGTCAGCGCCTCGTTGACCTGAACGGGCGCGAAGTGCCCGAACGGCCCGTCGACCGCGAGC
>JASLLV010000148.1 GCA_030746935.1 Rhodospirillales bacterium
TCTCATATTCGGCGGCGGCAACATCCGCCGTTTTCTCGCCGAGGAGCTGGAACTCGAGTTCGCCTGGGTCAACGCCAAGATCATCGAGCACAACCTCGAGAAGGCGGAGGACGTGGCCAGTCGACTCAAGAAGACCGTGGTGATCCGAGGCGACGTGCTCGATCCCGAGATTCTCGACGAAGCGGGCACCTCGACGGCCGAAACGGTGGTCGCCGTGACCAACGACGACGAGACCAACATCTTGTCGTCGTTGTTGGCCAAGAAACAAGGTTGCCAACGGGCCATCACACTGATCAACAAGCAAACCTACACGCCGCTGGTCCCGTCACTTGGGATCGACGTGGTCGTCAACCCGCAAAGCATCACGGTCTCGACCATTCTTCAGCATGTCCGGCGGGGGCGCATCCACTCGGTTCACAGCTTGCGCGAAGGCTTCGGCGAGCTGATCGAGGCCGACGCGCTGGAAACTTCGAGCCTCGTCGGACGATCGATCCGCGAAGCGAACCTTCCCGACGGCGTCCTGATCGGAGCTATCGTGCGCGACGGTCAGGTGATCAACCCGCGCGGCGCCACGGTGATCCAGTCCAAGGACCGGATCGTGCTGTTCGCGTCCACCGACGCGATCCGCGACGTCGAGCGGTTGTTTTCGGTGCGGCTCGAATTTTTCTGAGGGCGAACGCACCGACGCCTTGCGATAGGGGGCAAGGACCATGAAAGGCGTACTCGGGGTTCTCGGCGGAATGGGACCGCTCGCGACCGTCGATTTCATGCGCAAGGTGATCGAGGTGACGCCGGTGACGCGGGATCAGGACCATCTTCCGATGATCGTCCATTCGATCCCCCAGGTCCCGGACCGCACGGCCGCGATCCTGGGCGGCGGGGAATCGCCGCTGCCGATGCTCGGCGACGGCATCGCCGCGTTGAACCGCGCCGGCGTCAATTGCATCGCGATGCCGTGCAACACCGCACACTACTGGTTCGACGAGATCGCACGGGGATCGAAAGCGCCCATCCTTCACATCGTCGACGCCGCGGCGGAGGCGCTGGATCGCCGCGGGTTCCGCGGCGCCACGGTGGGGCTTCTAGGAACGACCGGGACCGTCACGAGCGGGATCTATCAGTCGCGACTCGAGACGCGCGGTTTCGCGTGTCTTGTGCCCGAGCCGGGTGTGCAGGAGGACCGCGTCATGGCCGGGATCGACCAAGTGAAGGCGGGACACCTCGACGACGCCAAGCGCTTACTCGAGGACGCGGCGACGGGACTTCGCGCCCGCGACGTGGCGACGATCGTCCTTGGTTGCACCGAAATCCCGGTGGTGCTCGCCGACGACGCTCTCTATCTGGACTCTACCAAGGCACTCGCCGAGACTTGCGTCGCTTGGTTCGTCGAGCGCGGCCGCCTGGCGCGGGCGAGCTAACCCCGGCGCGGACGAGGAATCTTGCGGCCCGAGGCGATCCTCTTCGATTGGGACAATACGCTCGTCGACAGCTGGCCCGCGATTCACGAGGCGCTGAACGCCACCCTGGTCGCCTTTGGGCATGCCCCTTGGACCTTCGACGAGACGTGCGATCGCGTGCGCAAATCCATGCGTGACAGTTTTCCGGCGCTTTTCGGCGACGCCTGGCGCGACGCCGGCGAGACGTTCTACCGGCATTTCGACGCGATTCACCTGGATGCGCTCGCGCCGCGGCCGGGTGCGGGGCGGATGCTGGAGGAGTTGTCCGACGCCGGCTTCTATCTGGGCGTGGTCAGCAACAAGAAAGGTGACATCCTGCGCACGGAGGCCGCGCATTTGGGTTGGAACCGGCATTTCGCGAGAATCGTGGGCGCATCCGACGCCGCGCGCGATAAACCGGCGCCGGACCCCGTGGACATGGCGCTATTCGGAAGTGGGATCGAGCGCGGCGACAAGGTTTGGTTTGCCGGCGACACCGACATCGACCTCGCGTGCGCCGCCAATTCGGGCTGCGTGGGCGTGCTCGTACGAAAAACGCCCCCCGCTGGGGCCGAATTCGGGACGAGCCGCCCAGCCTGGCATTTCACCGACTGCCTGACGCTTTCCAACACGGCGCGGAATCTGTAAGTTGATCGCCGTTAAGGATGCTGTTCGACCCAGAGGGAGGGGAACAGGGGATCCGAAACCGTAACGACCGGAGACAACGGTTGCGCGTGCTCGTGCACGAGCGGCGCGCCGAGCAACAAGGCAAAAGCCATGTCCTCTGAAAAGACCCAAAACGTTCAGGACGTATTCCTGAACCACATCAGAAAAAACAAGACACCCGTCACGATCTTTCTCGTCAACGGGGTCAAGTTGCAGGGAATCGTGACTTGGTTCGACAATTTTTCGGTGCTGCTGCGCCGGGACGGACATACGCAGTTGGTATACAAACACGCGATCTCGACGATCATGCCGGCCGTCCAGATCCAGTTGTTTGAGCCCGACAAAGAGGCAGTCGAGGCAGTCGAGGCGGTCGCGGAATAGCTTGGGCGTGAGCTCCCGAAACGGGACCAAGAATTTCGGAAAGGCGAACGGCGGCGAACGCTGCATCGTCGTGCATCCGCACCTCGGCGGCCGTGACAATATTTCTCGCACTCCCGATGCGCGCCTCGAAGAGGCGACCGGGCTCGCCCGCGCCATCGAACTCGAGGTCCTTCACGCCGAGGTGATCCGCATCAACCGGCCTCGACCGGGAACGTTGTTCGGCCCGGGCGCCGTCTCTCGGCTCGGCGAGATCATCGCCGATTCGCACCCCGATGACGGTGATGGCACCAACGAACGCGAAAATGGATCGAGCAGGATTGTCGCGGTCGTCGATGCCACCGTAACGGCCGTACAACAGCGCAATCTCGAGCGCGCTTGGCAGTGCAAGGTGGTGGACCGCACCGGGCTCATCTTGGAAATCTTCGCCGCCCGGGCGCGATCCCGTGAGGGCCGTCTACAGGTGGAGCTGGCGGCGCTCAACTACCAGCGCTCGCGCCTGGTGCGCACCTGGACGCACCTCGAGCGCCAAAGGGGCGGATTTGGATTCCTCGGCGGTCCCGGCGAAACCCAGATCGAATCCGACCGTCGCCAGATCGGCGAGCGCATCCAGCGGATCGAAAGGGAACTCTCGCGGGTGTCGCGAACGCGCGCGCTGCACCGGCGCGCGCGGCGCCGCGTTCCCTATCCGGTGGTCGCCCTCGTCGGTTACACCAACGCCGGCAAGTCCACGCTTTTCAACACGCTCACCCAGACGCAAGTGGCGGCCAAGGAGATGCTGTTCGCAACCCTGGACCCAACCATGCGAAGCTTACGGCTTTCGAGCGCGCGCAAAATCATTCTTTCCGATACCGTTGGGTTCATCTCTGATCTGCCACACGAGCTGGTGGCCGCGTTCCGGGCGACGCTCGAAGAGGTGTGCGAAGCCGATCTGATCGTCCACGTGCGGGATGCGGCCCATCCCGATTTGGAAGCGCAGCGAGCGGACGTTGAACGGGTCCTCGCGGATCTTGGCTTCGATACGGCAAGCGACGGAATCGTGATCGAGGCCTTGAATAAAATCGACGTTCTCACGGCCGAACAACGAATCGAGATCGCCAACCGCGCCAAACGAAGCAACGAGCCGGCGGTTCTGGTCTCGGCGCTGACGGGCGAGGGGTGCAACGCCCTGTTGGCGGTACTCGACGAGCGTCTCTCCGCGGGCTACACGCTGATGGACGTCTGTCTCGGCGTCGATGATGGGGCCACCTTGGCGTGGCTCTACGACCGCGGCGAGGTGGTCGAGCGCCGCGAAGACGACGCGGTCATCCACCTCAAGGTGCGCTTGGCGCCGACCGACGCGGCACGGTTCGCCCGGCGGACGGAAGCGGAAGCGTAGCCGATGGACTTTTTAATCATTGCTCTCGTCGCCGTCGTCGCGGTGATCTATTTCGCCAACAAGTTCGAGGGCGATCCGACGACCAAGTCCAACGACCAGCTCTTGCGCGAATACACGGTCTATCTCAACAGGCAAAATCGCCGCGTTCGGATGACCCGGATGCCGTCCATGGCAGCGCAGCCTCAGGCCTCGTCCGCCGCCGACGAGCTTCGGCGCCGCGGCATCGACCCCAACAAGGCCATCGACGAAAAGTTCGATGCGCGCGCCGAGCGCCGTCCGATGCGCTGGGAGGCGTGCGTGCGCGACGACTTCAAGGGCGCGCCCCTCTCGGGCGCGGCGCGCGGCACGCAAGAATGAGCGTGCCGGCTGACGACTAGACCCGATCGCGTTCGGTCGAAATCGTATAGGCGCGATCCGTTCTTGGGCAAGGACCCGCAAACGGGCATCTGCCTTCATCAGGAGTAGGCGACGTGTACCCGACAATCCTGAGGACCGACGCCGAGCTCCATATCCTCGAACAAGAGATGGACAGTCTCAACCGTGTCGCCCATGTGGTGACGACGGCGAGCACCGACGCCGAGGCATTGGCCCGCGAAGCCGTCGACGCCCACATCATCCTCACCTGCTACACCGACATTCCTGCCCGGGTGATCGACGCTGCCAAAGACCTGAAGGGCATTGTCAAATATGGCGTCGGTGTCGACGCCATCGATATCGAGGCGGCGAGTCGCAACGGTGTAGCCGTCGTCAACTGCCCCGATTACGGCTCGGAAACGGTCGCTGACCACGCCTTCGCGCTGCTCTTGGGTCTGGCCCGCAAGATCGTCAAGATCGACCGCGCCATGCGCGACAAGGCCTGGGTATGGCCGGCCCCGGAATATTTGGGCGTCGACTTGGCAGGCAAGACCTTGGGCCTCCTCGGATTGGGGCGCATCGGCGGCGCCATGGCCCGCCGTGGCGCCGGGTTTGGCATGGAATGTGTCGCCCACGACCCCTACGTGAGTGACGAGACGGCACGGCGGCTGGGCATCGGCCCGGTCGGATTCGGCGAACTGTTGGAACGGTCCGACTTCCTGTCCGTGCATTGCATCCTTACCCCCGAGACGCGGGCGATTCTTGGCCAACGCGAATTCAAGGCGATGAAAGACACGGCATTTCTAATCAACGTTTCGCGCGGCGCCATCGCCGAGGAGAGCGCGCTGATTAGCGCCATCGAAGATGGCTGGATCGCCGGCGTCGGCCTCGATGTTTTCCCCGACGAGCCCCTAGAGCCGGATTTCCCTCTGCTCGGTCTCGACAACGTTATCTTGACGCCGCACCTGGCTTGGTGGACCGAGGAAGCCTTCGACAGGGTGGAGCGCGAGACGCTTTCCAGGATCACGGAAATCATCGACGGCAAAAGGCCGAAATACCTCAAGAATCCCGAAATCTACGAATGAGCGATTCGGGCCGTCATGGTCCCCGGCAGCGCCGCTTCCTAGTGTTGCGATTCCAACGCTCGTTTCCCACGGTTGACCTTTTCGATGATGGAACTGGCGGATGCGGCCCAGACA
>JASLLV010000149.1 GCA_030746935.1 Rhodospirillales bacterium
GAGGCCCAGGGCGCCGCCTCGGCGACGCGGACGTTGAGAAGAAACCCATCGGGATCTTCGAACCACAAGCCCTCGCCGCCGCAGACAGCGGGCGAATCGAGAAGACGGACGCGATTTGCCTCGAGACGCCCCTTGAGCGCCGCCAGTTCGTCCGCGCGAGCGCCAAATGAGAGATGGCGCAAACGCTTCGGCGCGCCCGGCACCAGAACCACCTAGTCTTGATCCCGGCCCTCGCACCGGAGCACCACGGCATCGCCGTCGGCTCGTGCTTCGAGGCCGAAGTCTTCGTAGAAACGCCGCCCCACGTCCGGCTCCGGAACGGCGAAGGCGAAGTGCTGGAGTGAACGGATGGTCATCGCCTTCTCCTAGAGCGGATCGCGTCTGATCGCGGCCGGCGTGGAATCTTGCGCAACCCTAACGGCGGCGCCGGGCCCGGACAATGCGTCGGATAGTGCTCTAGTCGCGGATGCGCTCGATCACGGCGCCGCAGCCGGTCAGCTTCTCCTCAAGCCGCTCGTAGCCGCGGTCGAGGTGATAGACCCGGTTGACGACGGTCTCGCCTTCGGCCGCGAGGCCGGCGAGCACCAGCGAGAACGAGGCGCGTAGATCGGTGGCCATGACTTGGGCGCCGGAAAGCCCGGGCACGCCACGCACGATCGCCGAGGCGCCGTGGACGTTGATGTTGGCGCCCATGCGGTTGAGCTCGGGCACGTGCATGAAACGGTTTTCGAAGATGGTCTCGGTGATCATCGAAGCGCCGTCGGCGAGCGCCATCAAGGCCATGATCTGGGCCTGCATGTCGGTGGGGAAACCGGGAAAGGGCTCGGTCATCACGTCGACGCCGCGAAGCCGATTGTCCCCGCCGGCGACGGCGATTCCGCCTTCGCTGGCCGTCACCCTGACGCCGGCCTTGGCGAGCACGTCGGCGACCGCCTCGATGTGCTCGAGCGCCGCGCCTTCGATGGCAAGTTCGCCGCCGGTTATGGCGGCCGCGACGGCGTAACTCGCGGTCTCGATCCGATCCGCGATCACTGCGTGCCGGGCGCCGTGCAGCCGGTCTGCACCTTGAATGCGAAGGGTATCGGTGCCGATCCCATCTATTAGCGCGCCCATGGCGCATAGGCAGCGGGCGAGATCCGAGACCTCCGGCTCGCGGGCGGCGTTGGCGAGCACCGTCTCGCCCTTTGCCAGCACCGCCGCCATCAACAAGTTCTCGGTTCCGCCGACCGTGGCGACGGGAAAGACGACGTGCGCGCCCTTAAGGCCGTTCGGCGCCCGGGCCTCGATGTAGCCCTCGTCGAGCTCGATCTCGGCGCCGAGCTGGGCCAGCGCTTCGAGGTGCAGATCGACCGGCCGGGTGCCGATGGCGCAGCCCCCCGGAAGCGAGACCCGGGCGTGGCCGTGGCGCGCCAGCAAGGGCCCGAGCACGAGCACCGAGGCTCGCATCTTGCGCACCAGGTCATAGGGCGCCGTGGTCGCCGTCAACGCGCCTGCGCCGAGCCGCAGCGACCCGCAATCGGGGCCCGCGCCCGCATCACCGTCTATGCGGACGCCGAGTTCGCCCAGGAGCCCCGCCATGGTGGCGATGTCGCCCGCACGGGGCACGTTGGCGAGCGCCAGCGTCTCGTCGGTCAACAGCGACGCCGCCATCAGCGGCAACGCCGCGTTCTTGGCGCCGCCGACGCGGATCGTCCCCTTAAGCGCTCGCCCGCCTTCGATGCGGATGCGGTCCATAAAGATCCCCTAAGGCCTGATGCGCGTTTGTACTTGAGCCGCCGGCCCCCCTCAAGGCGGGGACGGGAGCTTGTTTTCGACCGAGACCGAATCGAACGCCTGGCGCCGATCAGAATTCGTATCGAAGATTGAGATAAGCGTTGTCGTCCTGGTCGAACTGACCGAAGAACGTCGTTCGCTTCACGCCGCCGAACACGTTGCCGCCCAGTGCGACCGAGAAATCGTCCGAGACCTTGTACGAGAGCTGAGGCTGCAACAGATAGTCGTTGTCCACCAGGCTGTAGAAGGCGAAGACGGATAGCTTCCAGGTCTGGTGTCCGAGAAACTGGGTCAGGCGCAAGGTGACGATATCCCAGTATTTCGCCGTCCGGGCGAAGCCCGCGGGACGCGAGCGCTTGTAGGCGTCGAAATTGTCCAGGACCTCGACGTAGTACTCGGCGCCGAGAGTGAAGTCCGGCCAAAGCTGCTTCTGATAGCCGACGAGGAATCGCGTTTGCGAGTTGGGGATCGCCGATCGTTCGCCGTCGGGCCCGGGTGCGTCGACGATGTTCAGGATTTTTCACGCTCAAGGCTTGCGTCGCGGGCCTCGTCCCGGAACGAAGACCCCCCGCGAACGCGGCGCACAAGGGGCGGAAGGAACGCGATCGCGGCCAGCAGGCCGAGGGCCAAGAGACTCTTTTGGATCAGGGCCTCGCCGCCCGCGAAGACTTCGCGCCCGGCATAGCCGAGATAGGTGTAGGCGATCGTGCCCGGCAGCATGCAGACCACGGTGGTGGCGACATAGGCCACGACGCGGATGCGGGTGAGGCCGAGCGCGTAGTTCAGCAGGTTGAAAGGAAAGAGCGGCACGAGGCGGACGAAGGCGACGAAGCGCCAGCCCTCGGCCTCGACGCCTTGAAGGAGCTGCTTCAACCGCCCGCCCGCCTTTCTCGCCACCCAGTCGGAGGCGACGAAGCGTGCCGCGAGGAAGGCGAGGCTGGCGCCCAGCGTGGCACCGCTCAGATTCCAAAGCGTTCCCCAAAAAGGCCCGAACAGGGCACCGCCGGCAAGGCCCAATAGGGCGCCAGGAAGGAAGACTACGGCCCAGAGCGCCCAAAGAGAGACGAACGCCGCCGGCGCCCAGAGGCCCAGTCCCTGCAGCCAAGCCTCGATCGCGTCCGCATCGAAGCTCTCGCGCGCGACCACGGCCCAGACGATGGCGGCCGCGAGCCCGAGCCCCAAGGCAATGCGCGCGAACGCGGCCGGGCGCGTCAACCGTCGCCTCCGCGCCCGCCGATGGGGTAATCGCCGGCCGTTTCGCGGAACGGCTGGACGAGCATGCGGTCGAGGCGCAGTTCGCGGGGCTCGCGGAACTGGGCGATGCCGATGGTCATGCCCTGGTGCCCGTCGGCGGGCTGGGCGCGATAGGTTCCGAGCAGGCGGTCCCACCACGAAAGGCTGAAGCCGAAGTTGCTGTTGGCTTCGCGGGGAACGATCGAATGGTGGACGCGGTGCATGTCCGGGGTGACCACGATCCAGCGCAACACGCGATCTGCGCCCGGCGGGATCCAGACGTTTCCGTGGTTGAACATCGAGGTCGCGTTCAGCACAACCTCGAAGATCAGAACCGCCAGAGCGGGCGGGCCCAGGGCCGCCACCACCGCCAGCTTGATGGCCATCGAAAGGAGAATTTCGATGGGGTGGAAACGCGCGCCGGTCGTCACGTCGAAATCGAGATCGGCGTGGTGCATGCGGTGCAGCCGCCAGAGCACGGGCACCGCGTGAAACATGACGTGTTGAAGATAGATGGCGAAATCGAGAACCACGACGGCGAGCGGAATCGCAAGCCAGTCCGGCGCCCCAAGATGGTTCAAAAAGCCCCAGCCGCGCTCATCCGCGACCAGCGCCAGACCAACGGCAGCGATCGGAATCAGGATGCGCAGCAATACCGTATTGAGGGCGACAACGCCGAGATTGCTCGGCCAACGGATCCAGCGCGAGACGGCGCGCGGCCGACGCGGCGTCACAACCTCCCACAGCGCCATGACGGCGAAGATCCCGACAAAGAAGCCGAGGCGGATTGCCGGTTCGTTTGCGAAGGCCGATTGGATCATGGATTAGCGCTCGTCGGCGCCGGCTCGAGAATCGTTGACAAGCATCGCAGTTCCAACCATCATTCGATCAAACGATAGAATGATGGAATGGCCTGAATGCCATGTCAAGCGAAAGCCCGAAATACGCGCTTCTGACGCAGTTCGCCGCCGTCGCCAAGGCGCTGGGCCACGCCCACCGATTGGAGCTTCTGGAGTTCGCGGCCCAAGGCGAGCGAAGCGTGGATTCGCTTGCCGAACGGGCCGGGTTGACGGTGGGAAACACGTCCCAACACCTTCAGCATTTGCGCCGCGCCGGACTGGTGCGCTCGCGACGCGCGGGGAAACGCGTCCTCTATCGGCTTTCAGACGAGGCCGTTGTCGGCCTTCTCGCGAGTTTAAGGCAAATCGCCGAACGCAACGTTGCCGAGGTGCAACGCGTGCTGGACGGCTATTTCCACGAACGCGACGCGCTCGAGCCCCTGTCGCGCGACGAGCTTGTCGCGCGCATGCATGACGGTCTCGTGACCGTGCTCGACGTCCGTCCCGAGGACGAGTTCGTGGCAGGGCACTTGCCGGGCGCGATCAACATCCCCTTGCGCAAGCTCGAGGAGCAATTGGCCGAGCTGCCCCGCGACCATGAAATCATCGCCTACTGCCGAGGTCCCTACTGCGTGCTTTCGTTCGAAGCGGTCTCGACGCTCAGGGGTCGCGGCTTCAAGGCCCGCCGGTTCGAGGAAGGCTATCCCGAATGGAGGGCCGCCGGTCTCGCAATCGAGGGGACGAACCGCTCGATCGGCTGAGCGGCCCCGGAGAGACCAGACCTGAGGACCGAGGGCGGGCGGGGCCCGTCAGGCATCCCGATCCGGGCGTTCGCGCGCCTCCGCCCCGGTCTTGCGTGCGCGCGCCTGGCGCTTTCGCCGGCCCAGGTTGTCGCGAAGCTTGGCGGCCAGCCGACGGCGGGTGTCCGCGGCCTGTCTGGCGCCCTTGGTGCCGAGGCGCGGGCGCTTGATCTCGTCGTCTGTTGCCACGGCTTGGAATACGCCCCTCAAATAGATCGACCCCGGCCTCGATGGTGGGGCGCGCGTCCGCGGCGGTCAAGGATGCTTGCGGCGCAGCCGGGCGCTGTGGCAATGTGCGCGCCCGTCAGGTGCGGCGCGCAACACGCAAAACGGCGCGCGCGTCAGGTGCGGCGCGCAACACGCAAGACGGTGCGCCCGTCAGGTGCGGCGCGCAACACGCGAGACGGTGCGCGCCCATCGGGCGCGATCCGGTGCCGCCGTAGCTCAGGGGTAGAGCACACCCTTGGTAAGGGTGGGGTCGAAAGTTCAATTCTTTCCGGCGGCACCATTTTTGTGTTATATTATAATAAGATATAAGCACCTCAAATTTCGCCAAGGCGTGTGGCTTTCGCGTGCACACTCTATGCACACGACAACGGCCTGACTTCGGCCCGGCGAAATCGATGGCTAAGCTAGGTGAATGAGGTGCTGAGGGAGCACACGGATAGGGTGTCCCCCGTCAGCACCTGTGAGACAGATTTAGCGGGTTGAATAAAGGAGGATTTCTGGCTCATCGTAACCGCCAA
>JASLLV010000014.1 GCA_030746935.1 Rhodospirillales bacterium
GGGCGAGCTTGAAAAGCGCAACGAGATCATCACCACGATCCAGACCCATCCTTGCAACCCGGCGACGGCGGCGACCGCGGGTTTCAAGGTGATCAACCTGATGCTGGACGAGAATGGCTATCCGTCGCTCGATGCCCTGAAGGCCGCGGTCTCGGACCGGACGGCAGCCGTGATGGTCTGCAATCCCGACGACATGGGCATCTACAACCCCGAGATCAAGGAGTGGATCAAGATCGTCCACGACGCGGGCGGGCTCTGCTTTTACGACCACGCCAACTTCAACGGGGTGATGGGCAAGATCCGCGCCCGCGAGCTCGGGTTCGACGCCTGCATGTACATGCTGCACAAGACCTTCGGTGCGCCCAAGGGCGGCGGCGGACCGGCGGTCGGCGCTTACGGGTGCTCGGAAGAGCTCGCCAAGTTCCTGCCCACCCCGGTGGTCACTTTCGACGGCGAGAAGTACCACCTCGACTTCGACCGCCCCGAAAGCGTCGGCAAGGTGCGCGAGTTCTGGGGAAACGTGCCCCAGGTGGTGAAGGCGTATTCATGGTCGCGCTGCATGGGCGGCGAGGGCATCGACGAGGGTTCGAACCTCTCGGTGCTCGCCAACAATTATATGGAAAAGCGCATCTTGAAGATCCGTGGCATCACCAAGTCCCATCCGCACATGACGCAAAGGCGGATGGAAATGACCCGCTACAGCCTCGAGAAGGTGCGCGAAGACACCGGCGTCGGTTGTGTGGACGTCCAGGCGCGAATGACCGACTTTGGGATCGACGCCCCGTTTCTGAGCCACGAGCCGCTTTTGCTCCCGGAACCGCTGACGCCCGAAGCGGGCGAGCTGTGGTCGAAGGAGGACATCGACTATTGGTGCGACGTGCTGGAACACGTGATCGCCGAGGCTTACGAAAACCCCGAGATCGTGAAGACCGCGCCGCACAACCAGGCCGTCCACAAGATCAACGCCGAGGCCGTCGACGACCCCGAGCTCTGGGCGATGACGTGGCGCGCGTACCAGCGCAAGCATAAGTCCCGAAAGAAAAGCAAGAAGGCGCCCGTCGCGGCGCGCCAAGCCGCGTCCTAGCCGCTTTCGCCTCGATACCATTTTTCAACGGCGGCGGTCCGTAATGGACCGCCGCCTTTCTTTGTTTCCAGGGCCGCTCGCCGTTCAGGAATTCCCGGCTTCGCGGGGCGTGAGCGCGAGCCGGCTGGCGCGGGCCGTATTCAATGCCGAAGCCGGCTCTCGGCCGGCGATGATGTCGGCGAGTTGCTCGACGGTGTTCATGGACTGGGTCAGCATCGCGTCTGGAACCATGGCCGCGGTGTGGGCCGTGGCGACGACGTTGGGAAGGGCGCCGAAACGAACCGGAACCACGTCGCCGGCCTCCTGGCCACCGGTTTCGCGGCCGACGTCGAGCGCGGCGCCGGCGATGCCGCCCCCCGTCAGGACCGCGTACAGCGCGTCCTCGTCGACCAGGCCGCCGCGCGAGAAGTTGACGAAATAGGCGCTTCTCTTCATGCGCGCAAAGGTCTCGGTATTCATGATGTTCTCGGTCTCGTCGCTGCGGACGGCGAGCAGGATTACGAAATCGGCGTTGGCCAGCACCTCGTCCAGAGCCGTCGGCTCGACGCCTTTGGGCCAGTCGTCCACGTAGGGGTCGTGGGCTAGGATGCGCATCTTCATGGCCCGCAATATGGCGGCGAGCCGGCGCGCGATACGCCCCATGCCGATGATGCCCGCGATCTTGCCCGAGACCTGGACCCCCATCCCGAGCTCGGGGATCGCGCCCCCGCGATAGTCCATGACCTGTTCCGGCACTTTGCGCGCGAGATTGATCATCTGGGCGACCATTAGCTCGGAGACCGCGGCGACGAACCCCGGCACCGCGTGGGTGACGAGGATGCCGTGCTGTGAGGCGGCCTCGATGTCGACGCCGTGAATGTCGACGGATCGGCGGAGGAATGCCTTGAGCTTGGGAAGCGCCGCGAACAGCTCGGCGCTTCCCGCCGTCAGGCGGTCGCAGAGGATGAAATCGCATGTCCGGGCCGCCGCGATCGCCTCTGCGGTCGTCGGTCCGCGTTCCTCGGGGTTCATGATCACCTCTCCCAGGGCCTCGAGCCGGGCCAGGGCTTCGGCGCCGAAGTGCAATGCCCGAAGATGCTTGGGAACGGTCAGATAGATACGTGCCATAGTTTGCCTCTCGGTCATTCGTCGAAGCCATACAGACGGGCGGGGTTGTCCACCAGGATTCGGTGGCGAAGGGAATCGTCGGGCACCCAGCGCGCCAACAGCTCGACCAGATCGGCGTCGTCCGGTAGCGGCCGGGGCGCCGACGTATGCGGCCAGTCGGTCCCCCAGATGACGCGGTCCGGCGCGGCCGCGACGAGAGCGCGGGCCATGGGGTCCACGTCGGCGAACGGTGCGCGGGCGACCGAAAGGGTCTCCGCCCACGAGATCTTAACCCACGAGACGCGATCGCCGATAAGGCCGACCAGCGCCCGAAAGGCGGGATCGTCGAGGCCCCGGTCCGCAGGTACGCGGCCCATGTGGTCGATGACCGTCTCGACGGCCAGCGCCCGGAGCCGGGCTTCGATGGCGACAAGCTCGGACGCTTCGGCGACGAAAATCTGGATGTGCCAACCGAACGGGCGGATGCGCGCCGCCAACGCCTCGAGCCCGTCCAGGGAAAGGCCGTGGCCGGAATTGATCCGCACGCCGCGGACCCCGGCCGCATCCAGGCGCGCGAGCGCGGCCTCGTCCACGTCGGGCGGAACTACGGCGACGCCGCGCACCCGATCGCCGACCGCCTTCATGGCGTCCAGCATGCACGCGTTGTCGAAGCCGTAAACACTGGGCTGAACCAGGATCCCGCGCGCGATGCCGAGACGCGCGTGCAGTTTCTCGTAGGCATCGGTCCATGACTCCGGCGGCGGCTCGTATTTGGGCGCGGCGATCAGCGGATAGCGCGGACGCGGCCCGAACACGTGGGCGTGGCAATCACACACCATCTCCGGCAGTCGGAAGCTGGGTATCTTCGCGCTCGCCACCCAAGGCGAGTGATCTTCGCTCATGGCTGCATCCCCTTCCCGATCCATTCTTCGGCGCCGTCGGCGCCCCTTCCGGCCGGCGCCGCGCCCGCGCTTCGCCACGGATCCGCGGCGGCCAGGTCCAGCGCTTCGCCCAGGCGCTGATCGATTGGCGAACCCGCAAAGTGGTCCGCGGACGGGCGCGGTCCGGTCATCGGCGGCCCGCGTCGATCGGCTCGGGCGGCATGAACTCGCACACCAGCGGCGCGTGGAAGGATTCGGGCGCGCCCGGCACGCGTGCCG
Source organism: Rhodospirillales bacterium (assembly GCA_030746935.1). GTDB lineage: Bacteria > Pseudomonadota > Alphaproteobacteria > Rhodospirillales > JASLLV01 > JASLLV01. Next base: position 3,331 of record JASLLV010000014.1, read on the forward strand.
GCACCACGAGTTCGTCGCCAAGCGATTCGTTGTGGATCTCGGCGCCGCGAAACCACCCCATAAGCGGCTGCGAGACCAATAGGTGGTCCACCATCTGCCGGTGCCCGTGGTGAATGACCGAAAACCGCCGCCCTTCGCCGATGCTGCGCTCGAGCGCGACCAGGACCCGGCGGGCGAGCCTGGGGTTTCCGGCGTCGCCCTCGCTTCCCTGGACGATGCGCAGCGGCACCTCATGCTCGTCGGCATTGAAATCGCCGCACACCGCGATCAGGGCGTCGGCGTGGCTTTCGAAGATGCTCTCGATCAGAAGCCGGACTTCCAGGGCCTGGCCGGCGCGCTTGACCGCGGCCATGAAGAACCCCTCGCTCCACCCGGCCATGGTGCGCCAGGTTTCAGGCCCTGACTTCTGCCCTTCCACACGAGCCGCCCTGGGGGCGCGAAGGTGGACGTTGATCAGGTTCAGCCGACGGGCGCCGTCCAGTTGCAGCGTCGCATGCAAGATGGGTCGGTCCCATTCGATCGGTTCGTCGCGGCTCGCGGCCGGCTCGGACGTCATCGGGCGGTAGCGCGGCGGGTCGACGAAGTCGTGGCGAACCTGGCGGTGCGCGTCGATCGCGTAGCGGCTCAAGATCACAAGGTTGTGGCGGTCGCGCGGGCCGGTTCTCGGGCCGCTCGGCGATAGTGTCGTGACGCGATGGAAACAGGCGTACGGTGTGCCCTCGAGCAGCCGGTCGAGGGCCTTGAGAACCCGCGGTTTGCCGGTGCGCCCGCGCTGGGCGTTGATCTCTTGCAGGCAAAGCACATCGGCGCGCATGCGCAGAACTTGGGGGCGAAGGATGGCGACGCGTTCATCCAACCCGGGCAGCCCGGTGCCCTCGCCTAAATTTTCCAGGTTGAAGGTGGCGATGCGCATTCCGCTCGGATTCCTTGGCGTAAGCGGCGCGCTCGGCGCTCAACCGGCGGCGTCGCCGCCGAGGCACGCGCGGACGAATGCGGCCGTCTCGGGCGCGTCCCACTCGGCGACGCCGACCACGCGGATGACTTCGTTTCCATGCCGGTTGATCAGCAGCGTCGTCGGAAGGTTGGCGACATTTGCTTCGCGGAGCGCACGTCTTCCGGGGTCGAGGAGCACCGCAAGGCCGGTAATCTCGTTCTTTCGGTAGAAGTTCTCGACGATCTCGGATCCGCCGCGGTCTTCCGACAGCGCGATCACCTCGATCCCGTCGCCGGCGATCTGCTCGCGAAGACGGTCGAGCACCGGCATCTCGCGTACGCAAGGCCCGCACCAGGTCGCCCAGAAGTTGACCACCAGACCCTTGCCGGAATAGTCGGCGATGGAACGACTCGCCCCTTCGGCGTCGACGAAGGCGGCCGCCAACGGGCGCGGCGGATCGGTGCGATCGAAGTTCACGAACTGGTCGCCCCCCGTCTCACACCGCGCCGCCTCAATGCTTGCATGCCACGGGGATTTCCACAGAATGAGCCCACCCGCCACCAAGAGGGCGACGATCAAACCCAAGGAAACGATTCGGCCCCTGGGCGATTTCAACATGACCGACTTCAAGAAGATGAAATGTTCTTTCACGATCCCGTTCGGTGACGCGCGTTGACGAAGAAACGGCGCAAGAAAGTGTCCGGCAAGGGCAAGAGCGCGATCTGGGGCGGCCGCTTTCAAAGCGGCCCCGCCGACGTCATGGAGGCGATCAACGCCTCGATCGATTTCGACCGGCGGCTCTACGCCCAGGATATCGCCGGGTCCCGAGCCCACTGCGCCATGTTGATGGATAAGGGTATCATATCGCCCAAGGACGGCAACGCTATCCTCGCGGGCCTCGGGCAGATTCACGCCGAGATCGAAGGCGGAACCTTTCGCTTCAAGCGCGCGCTCGAGGACATCCACATGAACGTCGAGGCGCGCCTCTCCCGCCTCGTGGGGCCGGCCGCGGGGCGCCTGCACACCGGGCGCTCGCGCAACGACCAGGTGGCGACGGATTTGCGGATGTGGGTGCGTGAGGCCCTCGATTCCCTTGATTTGCGGCTCGCGCGGCTGCAAGCGGCGCTGATCGACCACGCCGAACGCCACGTCGCGACCGTCATGCCGGGATTTACCCACTCCCAGGCCGCGCAGCCGGTCACACTCGGCCATCATCTGCTGGCCTACGTCGAGATGTTCGGGCGCGACCGCGGCCGCGTCGCCGATTGCCGGCGCCGCGCCAACGAGTGCCCGCTGGGCGCGGTTGCGCTCGCCGGCACGGCGTTCCCCATCGACCGCCGGGCGACCGCGAGCGCCCTTGGTTTCGACCGTCCTTCGGCGAACTCGATCGACGCCGTGTCCGATCGCGACTTCGTGCTCGAATTCTTGAGCGTCGGTGCAATCCTGGCGGTGCACCTTTCGCGCCTCGCCGAGGAGATCGTGCTCTGGTGCGCCGACGGATTCCGCTTCGTCCGCCTGTCGGACGCGTTTTCGACGGGAAGTTCGATCATGCCGCAAAAGCGCAATCCCGACGCCGCGGAACTCGTCCGCGCCAAGGCGGGCCGTATCATCGGCGCGCTGACCGGGTTGCTGGTCGTCCTCAAGGCGCTGCCGCTCGCCTACGGCAAGGACCTGCAGGAAGACAAGGAGCCGGCTTTCGACGCCGCCGACAGCTTGGCGCTCTCACTGGACGCCATGAGCGGGATGGTCGAAGACGCGGCGTTCGACGCTGAGGCCATGCGGGCTGCCGCCGCCAAGGGATATGCGACCGCGACCGACCTCGCCGATTGGCTGGTCCGTAACTTGAACATGCCGTTCCGCAAGGCCCACGAGGCCACCGGTCGCTTGGTGCGCCGCGCGGAGAGGAGGGGTTGCGCGCTCGATGAGTTGTCCTTGGCGGAAATGCGGACGATCGTGCCGGGGATCGACGACGGCGTATTCGCGGTCCTTAGTGTCGAGAATTCGGTGAAGAGCCGCACCAGTTTCGGCGGCACGGCGCCCGCGAACGTTCGCCGCGCGGTCCAGGCGGCGCGGAAACGCTTTCTCGGGACCTGAATAGCGGCGCGCGGTGTGATACACTTCCGTCTTTGGGTTCCCGGGACGAAACTTGGCTCCATGACGCGAAGGATGTTCTTTCTGGCGCTGATCGCGGCGCTCGCGGCGCCGCTCGGCGGCTGCGGCCGGAAGGCGTCGCCAGAATCCCCGCCGGGAAGCGATCACCCGCGTCGCTATCCGACCGAGTGAGCCGGGGATCGGCCATGCGCGCGTTTTCCTATCGGGACGGACGGATGGTCGCCGAATCGGTCCCGATTCCGGTAATCGCCGCCGCCGTCGGCACCCCCTTCTATTGTTATTCGCAGGCTGCCGTCGCCGAGGCGTATGGCGGCTTCGCCGCGGCGTTCCGGGACATGGACGCGACCATCTGCTTTGCCGTGAAGGCGAATGGCAACCTCGCAGTTCTGAGAGTCCTGGCAGGCGAGGGTGCCGGGGCCGATGTGGTCTCGGAAGGGGAACTCGCCCGTGCGCTCAACGCCGGGATCCCGGCCGACAAGATCGTCTTTTCCGGGGTCGGCAAGACCGAGCGCGAACTCGCCGCCGCGCTTCAAGCCGGCGTCCTTCAGATCAACGTGGAATCGGAAGCGGAACTCGCGGCGCTCAGCCGTATCGCCGGTGAACGCGGCGTCCAGGCCCCCGTCGCCATCCGCGTCAACCCCGACGTGGATGCCCGAACCCATCGCAAGATCACCACCGGCACCCGATCCGATAAGTTCGGAATCCCCCTCGACGGGACGCCCGGCATGGCCGCCGACGCCTGTGCCATGGGGGGAATCGATTTCGTCGGGATTGCCGTTCACATCGGCTCGCAGATCACCGAACTTGCGCCGTTCGCCAGCGCTTATGGGCGCGTGCGCGACCTCGTCCTGTCGCTCGCGGCGGACGGCATCGCGGTTCAGCGCCTCGATCTGGGCGGCGGCCTTGGGATCGCGTATGCGGACGCCGACGAGACCGCCCGCCCGCCGACGCCCGCTGAATACGCCGAATGCGTGCGCACCGCAGTTGGCGATCTGAATTGCCGCTTGATCTTCGAGCCGGGTCGCGCCGTCGTCGGCGACGCCGGAGTGCTCGTGGGCCGGGTCATCTACGTCAAGGAATCGGGGGGGCGCTCGTTCGTCGTGATCGACGCGGCCATGAACGATCTGATGCGTCCCGCGCTCTATGACGCGCGCCACGGGATCGAGCCGGTGACGCAGCCGGCCCCGGGCGATGAAACCGCGATCGTGGATGTGGTGGGCCCCGTGTGCGAGACAACCGACACCTTCGCCGTCCGCTACCCGCTGCCGTCGGTCCGCCCGGGCGATCTGCTCGCGGTAACCGGCGCCGGCGCGTATGGGGCGGTGATGGCGTCCAGCTACAATGCGCGACCGATCGTGCCCGAGGTGCTCGTGAAAGATGATGGTTACGCCGTCGTCCGCGCGCGAATCGGAGACGACGTCCTGATGACCCACGAATCGTACCCCGACTGGCTGGCCGATTCGCATCAGGCGGGAAAGGCAGCGGTGGGAGGGAGCCGATGATCCGAAAGCCGCCGCGGACGAAACCTTTGCCGATCGCAAAGACGCGGCTGGTGCTCTTGTGCGAGCGTGTCTGGCAGTGCTGGTGGCCGCCCGTCCTTCTTGGCGGCGCCTTCCTGGCGCTGGCCTTTGGCGATGTGTTGCCCCGGATTCCCGGCTGGCTTCACGTGATCGTCCTGGCCGCATTCGCCGCCGCGCTGGCCTACCTCGCGCGCGCCTCCGCAAATGCGTTTCGGCCTCCGCGGCTGGCCGATGCGCACCGGCGCCTGGAAGAGGACAACGGCCTCAGCCACCGGCCGCTGGCGGCACTCGACGACCGCCTGGCCTCGGGGACCGACGACGCAGGCTCGCTTTTGCTTTGGCACGCCCATCTCCGGCGCATGGCCGCTTCGGTGCGCGGCCTTCGCGTCAAGGCGCCGGCGCCGCGAATCGCCCGCCTCGATTCAAGGGCGTTGCGTACCGCCGTGCTCGTGGTCCTGGTGATCGCCCTGGTCGCGGCGCGCGCGGACCCGCTGGAGCGGCTGGCGCGCGCCTTCGCGCCGCGACTCGCAAGCGCGGCCGGCCACGTCATCACGGTCGACGCCTGGATCACGCCGCCCGCCTATACGGGCGCGGCCCCGATCTTTATTGATCAGCGTGCGCAGGCGGACGCCGCGGCGATCCCGATTCCGGTCGGAAGCATGCTCGTCGCGCACGTCTACGGCGCGCCGGCCGCCAATGAAAGGGACGCGCCGCAGCTCGGCATCGGCGAGACGAAGACACCCTTCGCCCCGCTCGGCGCGGGTCCCGATCCGAAGGCGGCGAGCTATCGCGTCGAGGCGGCGATCGAGACCGGCGAGCGAATCGTGATCACGCGACGGGCCGACGAACTGGCGGCCTGGCCAATCGAAGTGATCGCCGACCAGGCGCCCACGATTTCGTACACCACCAAGCCCCACGCGACGCCGCGCTCGCATCTTCGCTTCGCCTACGTGGCCGCCGACGACTACGGGTTGCTCTCGCTCACCCTCGATGTCCGCCGCTCCGACGGCCGCTCCGTCGCGGGCGCCGACGCCATGTTCCGCCTCGGGCTTCCGTATGTGGGCGCGAGCCGGCAGTCGACCAAGGGGCAGCAAATCCGCGACTTGACCGCGCATCCGTGGGCCGGCTTGCCGGTTCAGATCCGTCTCGAGGCCGTCGACGCTATCGGCCAGAGGGGCTTCAGCGAAGATTCGAGCCTTATCCTGCCCGAACGGGTCTTCAACCACCCCGTCGCCCGCGCCATCGTCGAACAGCGAAAAAAACTCTCGCTTCCTTCGCCGACGGTCCGCGCCCGGGTCGCTACGGCGCTGCAGGCGATCGCCGGCCAGCCGATGTGGTTTGCCCACGACTCCGTGGTCTTTCTCGTGCTGTCCGTGGCGCGGTCGCGGCTCTTGGAGGACGAGCGCGACGAGGCGCTGTCGTCGGTCCAGAAGTTGCTCTGGGACACGGCGCTCAGGCTCGAGGACGGAGAGCTTTCGATCTCGGAGCGCGAGATGTTGCGCATCCAGGAGGACTTGATGCGGGCGCTCCGAGACGGCGGAGAGTTTCCCGAGATCGACCGTCTGATGGACGAGTTGCGGCGCATGATCGACGAGTACATGGAGGCGTTGGCCGAGCGCCTGTTGCGCGACGGCATGGGCGAGGTCGAGATCCCGCCCAACGCCGAGATGCTGGGCCGCGACGACATGCAACGCATGATCGAGCAGGCCCGCGATTTGGCGCGGATGGGAAACCGGGAAGCGGCCAATCGGCTGCTCGAGGAACTGCAGCGGATGCTCGACAATCTTCGCACCGCCATGCAGCAGGGCACCATGCGCTCCGGCTTCGCCGAGACCCAGGAACTGATGGACCAGCTGCGCGATCTCGCGAAGCGCCAGCAGTCGCTCCTGGACCAGACCTTCCGGCGGTCCAACCGAGAGGAAGGGGAAGGGCAAGCGGGCGCACGCCCGGACGGGCCGCAGGGTCGTCCCCAGCCCGGCGAGGGGCGGCCAGGGCAACAGGGTCAGATGGGGTCGAATCCGGGTGTCGGCGAGGCCGCCGAGCAGGAAGCCATCCGCCGGGCGCTCGGCGAGCTGATGCTCAAGCTCGACGAAATGCTGGGCTCGATCCCCGACAACATGGGCCTCGCCGAACGGGCCATGCGCGAGGCGGAACGGGCGCTGAACGCGGGCCGGCCGGGGGACGCGGTGGCGGCGGAAACCGAGGCCCTGGTGCAGTTGCGCAGCGGCATGGAGGCGGCGATGGAGGAGCTCACGCGCGGCGCCGGCGCGATGCTGGGTCTCGGCGGCACCCGGCAGATGCCGCTTGGGCAGTTCAACCGATTCCCGCGTCGCGATCCGTTCGGTCGCAACCCCGACGGGGCGTACGGTTCGGCCGTCGAGGGCTTCGTCGAGGTCCCCGACGCGATGGAGATGCGCCGGGCGCGTGAAATCCTGCTCGAACTGCGCCGTCGCGCCAGCCAGCGCGATCGACCACGGATCGAGCGCGACTACATCGAACGGCTACTGCGTCAATTCTGACCGCGACGCAGGCGCGGAACCTTCGCGACAATCACGGCGCGGGCCCGGCGAACCGCCCGAAAGACCCGCTCAGGTGCCGCTCGACCTCAATGGTGTAGACCAGATTCACGCGTCCGCCGGATCGCCGCAGGCGATACCCACCGAACGCGATCTGGTCTAGGCGCGCGGCCGACCGCGTGCGAGAGCGCGCGCGCGGCGCGTCCCATGGTTTCTTGACCCCAGTGCGCGCGAACCATGAAGAGCGCGAGCCGCGCCCCGATCCACGATGCCGGCATTCGCGCCGACGCTGGAAGCCATACCCAGTGGTTTGCGTGGCGGCTCAATACCGTCCGATTCCCGAGATGGCGCATGATAGTCCTCTTCGCCTCTCGTTTGGTGGAGCGCTGCGTACGGCGCTCGCCCTGGTGACAAGCAAGATTTGGACCATCTCGAACGTCGGGCGCTGGCGCCGCGCCAAGGGCTTCAATCCCTGGTGCGGATCGGCGTGGGCGTGGGCGCCGGATCGCGGCCAAGCGATTGTAAGCGAGCGCCATTTGGTCGAGTGGGTAGGATTTTCCCCCCTTTCGGCGATGGTGCTGACCGCCGAGGCAGCGCCGAGTGGTCGCACGCCGTCGAGCGCATCGCAGTTGTTTGGAACCACGATACGGGTTCGGTCGATCGCGTGAGATTTCGTTATTTCAAGTTAGAGTGACCAGATTCATGCCGGTTCGGATCGCTGTTCAGCGATCCCAACCGACCACGATCTGGTTTAGGAAGCGGGCTTGTCCCCGCTCTCGGTGGCGGGGGCCTCTTCGCCCGCGCCGGTCGCCGGGGCTTCTTCGCTCGCCGGCGCCTGGTCTTCGGCCTCGGTGAACATGGCCTCGATGCGCCGGGCGGTGCCGGGCGGGTCCTCGATGCGGGCGCTGAAGCGGACCTCTTCGTCCGGCGGGAGCTCGCCTTTCGAGGGTGGGATGACCGTCGCCATTACCTCTTCATCGACGGAATCCAACAGCACGACCCGGATCAACGGAACGCCGCGCGGCTCACTGGAGACGTTGTTGATGATCCCGCGGACGATGAGGACGTCGACGCCGCCTCGGTCGAGCGAACCGAGCGTACTTCGCGAATGTCCAACCCGGCGCCGAGCTATTCCCCGAGGCCTATCATCGCGTACCAGTCGGCCGCCGCCGGCCATATGGAGACGATCGTTCCGCGCGCGAAGTATGCCGCGGCGACGAGGACGATCACCAGCGACATCGCGCTCGCGCCGGCGATGACGAGCCCCATTCCGCGCCGTTTCGTGGGACTCTCCGCCTCCTCGTCGTCGCTGGTGTCGGCGGTCAAGCTCACGGGAATCGGTTCGGGTTCCGGGATGTCGTCGGGGTCCTCCACCTCGGTGGGCTGGATATCCTCGCTGTCCTCGGGCACGATCGATCCCATGGGCTCGAGATCGGTCTCGGGGCCCAGCATCTCCTCCAGCTCTTCTTCGGAGAGCATTTCCTCCTCGGCGGGCTCGGGTGCCGCCGCCTCGGGCGTGGCGTCGGCCGCGAGCAGCTCGTCGGTCTCGTCCCCGGAAACCGGCGCCTCGGGTTCGGGTTCGGGTTCGGGCTCAGGTTCGGGCGGGGGCGCTTCGAACTCGGCCGGGAGCGCCTCGGACCCAGGCGGCGCCGGAACGACTTCCGGGGCCGGCGGGGGCGCGGGTTCCGGGGGCAGAGGTGGTGGTGGCGGGGGTTGGGGGAGCGGCGCAACAGGCGCGGGTTGCAGGGGATTTTGCGGTTGGACTCGCGGCGGTTCCGCCATCGCCGGGCCCGCGACGGCCGATTCGACGTACGCTGGCGGCGGCGGGGCCGAAAGACCCTGCGACCATTCGGTGCCGCAGTTGAAGCACCGCATGTTCCTCGCCTGCCCGCGGAGCGCTTCAGGGGCTAGCTGAAATCGGGTGGAACAGCCGGGACAGGTGATGATCATTCGGTGTCAGGCTGAAACGATCAGTGAACCCTTATAGGCACTCACCCTTTCCAACGCAAGCAACCGACGGGGTTCCGCGGCCGGGCCGTGACCCTGGACGACGGCACCGCCGCCGTGTCATTGTGCGGCCGCGAACGGGAGCCGATAGGTGCCGCACGAAGCCAACGGGCGCGTAATCGAATTCGAGAACGTGGGCCTGCGCTACGGTCTCGGCCCGGAAGTCTTGCAGGACGTGACGTTCTCGCTGGCGGCGGGATCGTTCCATTTCCTCGTCGGCCCCAGCGGCGCCGGCAAGTCGTCCCTTCTCCGGCTGATGTATCTTGCGCTGAAACCGTCGCGGGGGCTGATCACGCTCTTCGGCCGGGATATCGCCACTACGCCTCGGCGCGCGCTGCCCGCGTTGCGGCGGCGGATTGGCGTCGTCTTCCAGGATTTTCGACTTCTCAGTCATCTGTCGGCCTTCGACAACGTGGCCCTTCCGCTTCGCGTAGGCGGAAACCGGGAAGACGACGTGCGCAAGCACGTCATCGAGTTGTTGTCATGGGTCGGGCTCAAGGATCACGTCGGCGCACGGCCGCCAACCCTTTCCGGGGGCCAGCAACAAAGGGTGGCGATCGCGCGCGCCGTCATCGGCCGTCCCCGTCTTCTGCTCGCCGACGAGCCGACCGGAAACATCGACGACAAGATGGCGTTCCGGCTGATGCACCTGTTCGAGGAGCTCAACAAGCTCGGAACCACGGTGGTCATCGCGACCCACAACGAGGCCCTGGTCGAGCGCGTGGGCCATGGATGCCTCCGTCTCGATCGCGGCCGATTCGCCGTCGACGCCGGCGACCAAGGCGTGTCCGACACGCGGGCCGCGCGCCCGGCCGGCGGGAACCGCGACCGGTTGTACCCGAGCAACGCCGGCGATGCGGCCTGAATGCTGAACCCACGGACTGATCTTCCCCACGACCGCGATTCGCACGGTCGTTTCCTTCCCTGGATCATTGCGTTCGTGGTGTTTCTCGCGTCGCTGGCCCTGGCGGGGATGTTGTTCCTCGATTCGCTCGCCGCCGGATGGGAACGTGGGGTCAGCGCGACGCTCAGCGTCCAGATACCGGCGAGCGGCAACGAGGCCGACGACGACCGCCGCACCAACGCCGCCCTCATCGCCTTGCGCACGGCACCCGGCGTGGTCCGCGCTGATTTGGTGCCCGCCGAGCGGATCGCCGCCCTTCTCGAGCCGTGGCTCGGTCCGGCGACGGCCGCGGGCGAGCTGCCCTTGCCCCGCCTCATCGATGTCGAGATCGTCGGCGACGCCGATGTAGCCGAGCTGGCGCGCCCCCTTCAGGCACGCGTTCCCGAAGCGACCGTCGACGACCACCGCGTCTGGCTGGATCGGCTGGTCGGACTGGTTCGCGCCGTCGAGCTTCTGGCCGGCGCAATTCTCGCCCTGATGAGCGCGGCGACCGTCGGCACGGTGGTGTTCGCCACGCGTACGGGATTGGCCGTGCACCAGGACGTGATCGAGGTGCTGCATCTGATCGGGGCGCAGGACGTCTATATCGCCCGGCAGTTCGCGCGCCGGGCACTGGCCCACGCGGTTCGGGGCGCCGCCGCCGGACTCGGGCTTGCGGTTCCGACCCTGGGTGCGATCGTATACCTGGCGATGCGGCTGGAACCGGAACTGCTGCCCGAGCTCTCGCTATCGCCGGCACGCTGGAGCACCTTTCTGGTGGTGCCGCTGGCGGCGGCGGCCATCGCCGCAGTGACCGCCCGTCTGACGGTCACCCGGTCTCTGGCGAGGATGCCTTAGCGATGGTGCGGCGCTGTGCGCACCGGCACCGGACCGCAAGTGGGCGCCCGTCGGCGCCGCGGCGACGATGATTTTCCGGCGCGGGCACGGCGTCCACGGCGGCCGACGTCCGAGGCGCCTTCGCTGGATCGCGCTGGCGACCGTCGTAGCCGTCATCGCCTGGGGTGTCGGGCTGATCCGGTTTGCGGCCATGATCCCCACCAAAGTCGGCGAGGTCACGACGTCCACCGACGCCATCGTCGTGCTCACCGGCGGAAGCCGCCGTCTCGCCACCGGGCTTGAGCTGCTTTCGGCGAACGCGGCCGAGATGCTCTTCGTCTCGGGTGTCTATCGTGGCGTCGACGTTTCCCAACTGCTGCGGCATTTCCAAAACGCGCCCGACGACCTGCGCTGCTGCGTCGAGATCGGCCACGATGCCGGCGATACCGCGGGCAACGCCGACGAGACCGCGGCATGGGTCCGACGCCAGGGGTTCCAGAGCCTTCGGATCGTCACTTCCAACTACCACGTGCCGCGTAGCATGCTCGAGTTCCGCCACGCCCTTCCCCGCATCAACTTGGTCGCCCACCCGGTGGTTCCCGATAGCTTCAAACACGACGGCTGGTGGCGGTGGCCCGGAACCGCCCGCCTGATTGTCAGCGAGTTCAATAAGTACCTCCTGGTCTGGGTCGTGCATGCGATCGAGGACGTGATTGCGCCCGGCGGCGGAGACGGGCCGTGATCTGGCTTCGCTCGCTCGTCTACAACGTCTTTTTCTTCGCCTGGTTGACGCTCGTCCTGATCGTTCTGGTCCCCGTTACGGTGCTGTCGCACCGGTACATGCGGGCCATCATCCTGTTCTGGGCGCGCTCCAATCAAGCGGCGCTGAAGGCGATTGCGGGACTGGATTGCGAGGTGCGCGGGCGCGAGAACGTTCCCGACGGTCCGGTGGTGCTCGCCTGCATGCACCAATCGTTCTGGGAGACGGCGTTCCTTCTGACCCTCTTCGAGAATGCGGCTTTCGTGCTGAAAATGGAGTTGCTGTCGATCCCACTTTGGGGGTGGTACTCCCGCAAATGGGGCAACGTGAGCGTCGACCGCGGCGGTGCCGCAGGCGCGCTTAGGAAAATGCTGCGCGAGGCGCGGGATCGGATCGAGGCCGGGCGCCCGCTCGTGATCTTTCCCGAGGGCACGCGCGCTACGCCCGGCGAGATACGCTCCTTTCATGTCGGTGTCGCCGCGCTTTACGCCGGCTTGGCGGTGCCGGTCGTGCCCGTGGCGCTGAACTCGGGCGCCTTCTGGGGCCGCCGCGCGTTCCTGAAGTACCCGGGCGTGATTACGCTCGAATTCCTTCCCCCGATCCCCGCCGGTCTGGACAAGCGCACTTTCCTGGCCGAGCTGCAATCGCGCCTGGAGAGCGCATCGGAGCGTATTCGCCAAGAGGCCGAGACGCCGGCTCGGGCGCGTCCGGCCGCGCCCACCGCCGCCGAAGACCGCGATTCCGCATAAGCTTGATCGCGGCTCGGACCGCGGCGCCCACGCCAACGTTTGTGAAGAATTCTGTGGATAATTCGCCAAACGATCGCGTGAAGAACGGGCGCTAGTGGACGAAGCCAGCAAATACAATCGTTTGCGCGCTCCCGGTGGCGTGGATAAGAGACGAAGAAACATAACGGGAACATTACTTGACGATGTCCCTTGTGCGGCGTAAGGTTGTTTCGGAAAAGCCATTGGAATCTTTGAGGAATTTTTGAGAAAAATAACTTCCGCCGGGCTCTTCGGACGGTTGCGGTCGCGCCGATGGGGCGGATTTTCCCGCATTTGGGGGCGGTAATGGTCGAGCTTGCGTCGATATCGCGCCAGATCTGGGACATGAAATACCGGCTGAAGGGCGCCGACGGGCGGCCTGTGGACAAGACGATCGGCGATACCTGGGCGCGCGTCGCCCGTGCTTTGGCGCAACCCGAGAACGAGCCCGGGCCCTGGGAGAGGCGATTCCGCGAAGTCCTCGACGACTTCCGGTTCCTGCCGGCGGGAAGGATCATCGCCGGCGCCGGCACGCGGCGCGACGTCACGCTGTTCAATTGCTTCGTTATGGGCGACGTCCCCGACGACATGGCCGGGATCTTCGATGCGCTGAAGGAAGCGGCGCTGACCATGCAGCAAGGCGGCGGCATCGGCTACGACTTCTCGACGCTTCGGCCAAAGGGCGCCGAGGTGCGCGGCGTCGGCGCGGACGCCTCGGGACCGCTGTCGTTCATGGACGTCTGGGACGCCATGTGCCGGACGATCATGAGCGCCGGCTCGCGACGCGGCGCCATGATGGCCGTCATGCGCTGCGACCACCCCGACATTGAGGCGTTCATCGAGGCCAAGCACGAACCCGGACGGCTTCGCATGTTCAATCTGTCGGTGCTGGTGACGGACGCCTTCATGCACGCGGTGAAGGAGGACGCCGCCTGGGAGCTGGTTTTTGACGGAGTCGTCTGGAGAAGCGTTCCCGCGCGCGAGCTGTGGGAGAAGATCATGCGGGCGACTTACGCCTACGCCGAGCCCGGGGCGATCTTCATCGACACCGTCAACCGCCTGAACAACCTCGCCTACTGCGAGCACATTCACGCCACCAATCCGTGCGGCGAGCAGCCGCTGCCGCCCTTCGGGGCGTGCCTTCTGGGCTCGGTCAACCTGGCGCGCCTGGTGCATGATCCGTTCACGGAAGGCGCGCGGCTGGACACCGAGGTGCTGGCCGACATCGTGGATGTGGCGGTTCGCATGCTCGACAACGCGATCGACGTCTCGAAGTTCCCGTTGCCGGCCCAAGAACACGAGGCGAAGGCGAAGCGCCGCCTCGGGCTTGGCGTCACCGGCCTTGCCGACGCCCTGATTCTGTGCCGGGCGCGCTACGGCGGAGGCGAGGCGGTCCGGCTGACGGAATCGTGGATGAAGACCATCCAGCGCGCGGCCTATCTCGCCTCGGCCCGAATAGCCGCCGAGAAGGGCGCCTTTCCACTTTTCGATCGCGAGAAATTCCTCGACGGCGCGACGGTCCGCGGCCTCGACGACGATGTCCGCGACGCGATTGTGCGCGACGGCATCCGCAACGCGCTGCTCACCTCGGTGGCCCCGACCGGCACGATCTCGATTTTCGCCGACAACGTCTCGTCCGGCCTCGAGCCCGTGTTCAGCTTCACCTACTCTCGCAGCGTCCTCATGCCGGACGGCACGCGGCGCGAAGAAGAGGTCACCGATTTCGCCTATCGCTTGTTCCACCGCTTGGAAGGCGCGGACCGGGCGCTTCCCGACTACTTCGTCGATGCCCAGGACTTGGCCCCCAACGACCATCTGGTGATGCAGGCCGCGGTCCAACGCCACGTTGACAGCTCGATCTCGAAAACCATCAATTGCCCCGAAGCCATACCCTTCGAGGATTTCAAGGGTATCTACTCGACCGCCTTCGAGCTCGGACTCAAGGGGTGCACCACGTATCGTCCGAACGAGATCACGGGCGCGGTGCTCGAGGCGCCGGGCGCCCGTGCTGGCGCGCCGAAACAGGCCGAGTTGCCGCTCGGGTCCCCGGTTTCGGCCGCGCGACCCGCCGATGAGGGTGATTCGGGCGCCGTCGTCTACATGACCCAACCCCTCGATCGCCCCGATTCGCTCGCCGGCGCCACCTATAAGGTGCGCTGGCCCGACAGCGACCACGCGATCTACATCACCGTCAACGACATCATTCAGGACGGCCGGCGGCGCCCCTTCGAGGTATTCATCAACTCCAAGAACATGGAGCATTTCGCTTGGGCGGTGGCGCTGACGCGTATGATCTCGGCGGTGTTCCGGCGCGGCGGCGACGTCTCGTTCGTGGTCGAAGAGCTGAAGGCCGTGTTCGATCCGCGCGGCGGCCAGTGGGTGGGGGGCCGCTACGTGCCCTCGATCCTCGCCGCCATCGGCGAGGCGATCGAACGCCACATGATCGCGATCGGGTTTCTTTCTGCGCCGGGATCGCTCGCCCCCGATCACGGCGACGAAAAAGCGGTGGTCGCGCTTGCCGGCGGCGACGGCGGCGCGGAAGCGCCAGCTTCCGGTGTGCCCTTCCGCCAGTGCCCCAAGTGCGGCCAGGCCAGCATCATCCGCCAGGAGAACTGCGACACCTGCACGGCGTGCGGTTATTCACGGTGTAGCTGACGCCATTACCGCCTCGCCCCGCGCTCGGCGACGAGGGCGCGGACCTCTTCGAGGATCCGGTGGAGCGCGCCCTCGCGGATCCCGAGCGAGTCCAGATGGGCGACCGTATTCTCCAGATACTCGTGCGCCGTGCCCTGGTTGCCGCGCGTCGATGCGACGATTTCGGCGATCCGCGCATTCGCGAGCCGGCCCGTGTAATGCGCATGCAGGCGATCGACGACGAAGGCGCAGGCCCGAACCTCGCCAACGGGCGTCGCCACCGGCAGCCATTTCGGCTCGTAGACGTTGGTGTCGAGTTCGCGTTCCCAAAGATAGGCGAGCACGGAGTCTGCGCGCTTCGCGGCGATTTTGAAGGCGCGCCCCCGGCACGATCCGCCGCGATCGAGCCCGAGAACCAGTCCCGGTTTTTTGGGCGTGCCGCGATACGTCGTCGAGAGAACGCAAAACGCCCGGTGATAGCCGCGCAATAGTGCGCTCTCGCAGCGAAGGTAGGGAAAGCCCGGACGCCACATGAGCGAGCCGTAAGCGAACACCCAGGTCTCGGGCGTCTGCACCATGGACGTTTCCCTTCCCTTTGGCGGGGCATGCGCGGAGTTGCGTCACCTCGATGCCGGTCGCCGTCCGCGCTAATAGAGCACTATGCGACCAGATTGAATCAATTTGATGGTGGCAAATCGGCTTGTCCGGGCAGGCGCGGCGTGAAGCGCGATGCGGGGCCATCGGGCGAGTGCCGCAACGAAACCGCCGAGGCGATTTGCCCCACCGAAGGCCGGGTCCTTTTGCGCCGTGGCGTCGCCCGCGCATTTTTGCCGATGCCGCACATCGCCATACGAAGCGCGCCTAGCCACGGCGCAAATTAACTCCGGTCAAATGGTTTAATCTGGTCGCATAGTGCTCTAAGGGACGATCCACGTAATCCGACAATCCTTGGATGGCGCCTTCATGCCGAACTCGGACCGAGAACGACCGCCTGGCGGGCCCAAAGACGGGCTCTCCAACGGCGGGCCGGGCGCGCCTTCTCGAAGCGTAATCGAGCGCCTTACGCTCGCGCTCCTCGTCGCGGCATCGGTTTGTATCCTTTACGTTGCCGTCTGGCTGGTCATGGCGTTCCAGTTCCGGGGCGCGCTCGAGTCGGCCGTCAACGGTGCGCCCGACGGGATGCCCACCGTCACCTATTCCGACCTCGAGCTGGGCGGGTTTCCGCTGCGCTTTCGCGCCCGCATGCACGCCCCGGCGCTGGCCTGGGCGCCGTTTGGGGGCACCGCGAGCTTAAAGGCGCGCGAGGCCGTGGCCGAGGTCGGGGTCTGGAATTGGAGGCGCATCTCCGTCTCGCTCGTCGGTCCGTACCGTTTCAGCTCGACCACCGCAGGTGTGACACGGACCTCCACCAGCGCGGGCGGCGCCGTCCGTGCCGAACTTCGAACCGAAGACGGACGCGCAGTGTGGGGAACGCTCACTCTCGAGCGGCTCGCGTTCGCCGCTACGGAGCCCGCGGCCGCGGAGCCCGCGGAAAGCGTTTCGGTGGGCGCTGCGACCCTCGAAGCCGGCCTGCTTCCGACGGATGAGCCCACACGCCCAGCGGCCGCATACGGAATCCGGGCGCGCGTCACCGACGTGCTCGTTCCGTCCGTACTTGCGCTGCCGTTCGGCCGTTCGATCGAGCTGATCTTTCTCGATGCGCGAATCAACGGCCCGGTCCGGGACGGCCGCTCACCGGCGGCGCTCGAGACGTGGCGCGATGCCGGCGGCACGATCGACGTGGACTCGTTGCGGTTGGATCACGGACCGCTCAGGGTGCAGGGCGAAGGCACCCTTGCGCTCGACGCCGACATGCAGCCCATCGGCGCGTTCACGGCCCAACTCAGGGGATTCTTTGATCTCGTCGAAGCGCTGCGCGCCCAGGGCGTCGTCGAGGCCCGCGACGCCGTCATGGCCAAGGTGGTCCTTGGCGCGCTGGCGAAGCGCCCCGACGATGGCGGGCCGCCCGTCTTGAACGTGCCGCTGACGCTGCAGGACCGCTCCCTCTATGTCGGCCCGGTGCGTCTTACGCGCTTTCCCCCGGTCCGTTGGCCGGCGCTGATGAGCGATCGCTGAGTTCGTCGGTGTCGATTTCTGTTATGATTGGGGGCGATGAGGTGGTGGCGTTTCCCAACGATTCTGGTACTCGCATTCGTCGTTGCCCTGGCGTCGGTTCCGGTGGACGGCGCCGACGAGCACTCCGGCGGCGGAGCTTTCGACCCCCGCCTCAAGGGCCGGTTCCTGGTCGCGACACCGAAGATGTCCGACCCCCGGTTCCGCGAAACAGTGATCTTCATGGTCGATCACGACGCGAACGGCGCCAGGGGGTTCGTCGTCAACCGGGTCCACGGACGTGGCCAGCTCTCGGCCCTCATGGAAGGGTTCGGTGTTGGAGGCGGAAACGAGGGCTCCGCGACCTCACAAGAGATCACGCTGCATTACGGGGGGCCGGTGGAGCCCGGCCGCGGCTTCGTCCTTCACAGCGACGACTATGCGGACAACACCACCGTCAAGGTGACCACAGGGGTGTCGCTGTCGCTCCGGCTTCGCGTCCTGAAGGCGCTGGCGGGTGGCGAAGGGCCGAGCCGCGTTCTCGTGGTGCTCGGCTATTCAAGCTGGTCGGCGCAACAGCTCGAGGGCGAGCTTTTCCGCGACGATTGGCTGACGGCGCCGGCCGACGCCGAACTCATCTTCGACGACGACGACGCGACCAAGTGGCAGCGCGCCTTCGCCAAGGCCGGCGTCCAGCTGTAGGCCGCCGAACGCCCCTGCCGCCCATGCGGTGGATTCGCAAGAAACGTTCAGATTCCGAGTTTCGCTTGTAGATCCGTTTGAAGGTGCGCTCAAACTCGTCCTACCCAACACGACCACCAAGATTGCCGTTTGGGAAGGGGAGGGTGAGGGGTGTTTTGGAGCGGGTCACTGAAAATGGCGGACCAAGATTGGGACCATGACCCAGGGTAGAGTTTGATCCCGGGCCTCATCGGTGTCAGTTATCGTCCATGGAAATGACATCGATCATCGCCGCGCGTGATTTGGTCAAGCGCTTCGGCAGCTTTCAAGCGGTCAAGGGAATCAGCTTCGAGGTCGAGCAGGGGCACTGCATCGGCCTGCTCGGACCCAACGGTGCCGGCAAGACCACGACCATGCGCATGATCATGGGGCTGTCGACGGTGTCGGGGGGCACGCTCGAAGTCTTCGATATCCCGGTCGGCGCCATGACCCGGGGTATCAAGTCCAAGATCGGCTTGGTGCCGCAGGAGAGCAACCTGGACTCCGACATCACGGTGAGCGAGAACCTGAAGGTCTACGGCCGCTACTTTGGCTTGGCGGCGAACGTCATCGGCGAACGCGTGCCCCGGCTGCTCGAGTTCATGCAGCTCCACGAAAGGGCGGAGTCCCGGGTGACGCAGCTCTCCGGCGGCATGAAGCGGCGCCTGATCATCGCCCGCGCGCTGATCAGCGATCCGGAGCTAATTATCCTCGACGAGCCGACGAAGGGCCTCGATCCCCAGGCCCGGGTGCTGATCTGGAACCAGCTCTTGGAGCTTAAGCGCCGGGGGAAGACCCTCTTGCTGACCACACACAATATGGACGAGGCCCAGCGTTTGTGCGACCGCATCATCATCGTCGACCACGGCGAGATCCTCGACGAGGGCTCACCCCGGGATCTTATCGATCGGCACGTGCTGGGCCATGTCTTCGAGGTCGGCAAGCCGCTGCCCGCCGCGCTCAACGGCAAGCACTGGGAGCACGAGGACATCGGCGATGCGGTGCTCTTCTACGTGCGCTCCTCCGACGACTTCGTGGCGGGGCTGCCCGACAGCGCCGACTTCATCCAACGCCCGGCCAACCTCGAGGACGTGTTCCTGCGCCTGACCGGCCGCAAGCTGAGGGAAAACTGATGCTCGCAGCGCCCATCACCTCGACCCTCGCCGTCACCTGGCGCCAGTACGTGGTGTGGCGCAAGCTGCTGCGCTCTTCGATCGCCACCAACGTGCTCAACCCGATTCTTTTCCTGTTCGCCTTCGGTTTCGGGCTCGGGCGCTTCATCGATTCCATGCAGGGCGTCAGCTACATGGCTTTCGTGGTCCCCGGCATGATCGGCTACGCGGCCATGTTCGCCGCCAGCTTCGAGACCACCATTGGTGCCTTCTCGCGTTTTTACCAGCAACGCAACTGGGACGCGGTGCTGTCAACGCCGGTGAAGCTGCGCGAGCTGCTCTTCGGCGAGGTGCTGTGGGCGGCGCTCAAGGCGATGATCTCGGCGGTTTGCGTCTTGGTGGTCGGCTGGCTCTGGGGCGGTATCCCCTCACTCAGCGGGGCGCTGATCGCCTTGCCCATCGTCTTCGTCGCCGCCCTCGGTTTCGCGTCATATGGCCTGGTGGCGACCTCGATGGCCCAGGGCTACGAGTTCTTCAGCTACTTCTTCACTTTCTGGGTCACGCCCATGTTCGTTTTCTGCGGCGTGTTCTTCGAGATCGACCGCTTTCCGATTTACATCCAGGCAATCTCGTGGGTGCTGCCGATGACTCATCTGATCGCGATCATCCGACCCCTGACCGTCGGCCTGCCGGTAGACATGGCCATGATGGCGTTCCACTTGGGCTACTCCGTCGCCCTCACGATCGCAGCCTTCGCCATCGCCTTCCTTCAGATACGGCGGCGCATGTTCGACTAGAGCGGATCGCGCCTTTCGCCTACGCCTGGTCGGCCTCGATGACCCCGGTTCGGATCTCGCGGGTGCGCGTGAACAGCTCCTGCAGCTTGTCCCCCTCGCCCCAGCGAATCGCGCGTTGCAGCGCCGTAAGGTCCTCGTTGAAGCGGCCCAGCATCTCGAGGACGGCGTCGCGGTTGTTGAGAAAGATATCGCGCCACATGACGGGATCGGACGCGGCGATCCGCGTGAAATCGCGGAATCCGCTGGCCGAGAACTTGATCACTTCTTCCTTGAGATGCTGCTCCAAATCGGTCGCGGTGCCGACGATCGTATAGGCGATCAAATGCGGTAGGTGCGAGGTGATGGCCAGCACCTGATCGTGGTGATCGGCGTCCATCACCTCGATTTTCATGCCCGCCCGGCGCCATAGCTCCGCCACCCGCTCGACCGCGCCTTCGTCGGTTCCCGGTGGTGGCGTCAGGATGCACCAGCGTCCCGCGAACAGCTCGGCGAACCCGGCTTCGGGGCCGGAATGCTCGGTCCCCGCCACCGGGTGTCCGGGAACAAGGTGGACGCCTTCGGGGATCAGCGGGCCGACGTCGCGGATCACCTGGCGCTTGACCGAACCCACGTCGCTGACGACGGCGCCCGGTTTCAAGGCCGACGCGATCGTGGACGCCGTTTCGGCGTAGACGCCCATCGGGGTGCACAACATCACGAGATCGGCGCCGGCAGCGGCTTCTGCGGCATCGAGCGTGGCGCTGTCGCAGAGTTCCAACTCGGCCGCCTTGTCAAGGGTCGCCTGGGTGCGCGCCGACGCCGCGATATGGCCCGCGAGACCGTCGCGCCTGAGCACCCGGGCGAGGGACGAGCCAATCAGGCCCATTCCGATCAACGCGACCCGCTCGAAAAGCTGCGATTTCCGTTGCGCCGGCATGGCTTAGCCCACGAACTCGCCGAGCGCGTCGACGACGGCGCGCATCTCGCCCTCGCGCCCGATGGTGATGCGCAGGCACCCAGGCAGACCGTAGCCGGCGAGTCGCCTGGCGATTAGGCCGCGTTCTTTGAGGAAGGCGTCGGCGGCCTCGGCGTCGCGGCCGGGGGTTGCGGGAAACTGCACGATTACGAAGTTACAGACACTGTCGCCGATGCTGAGTCCGAGCGCGCGCAAGCGCTCGGTCAACCAGGCGCGCCAGGTCGCGTTGTGGCGCCGTGACTCCTCGGTGAACGCGACGTCGCCGAGCGCCGCGAGTCCGGCCGCCTGCGCGGCCCCAGACACGTTGAACGGTAGCCTGAGCCGGTTGAGGACGTCGATCACCGCCGGTGGACCGTAGCACCAGCCCAAGCGCAATCCTCCGAGCGCGTGGATCTTCGAGAACGTCCGCGTCATCACCACGCTGGCGGCCGAGTCCACGAGCTCGATGCCCGGCTCGTAGTCGTCACGCTCGACGTATTCGGCGTAGGCCGCGTCGACGACGAGAAGGACCGAATCCGAAAGCCCGTCCTTGAGACGTCGCATGTCGGCGGCGCCCAGATAAGTCCCCGTGGGGTTGTTGGGGTTGGCAATGAAGACGACGCGGGTCTTCTCGCTCACGCAAGCCAGAACCGCGTCCACGTCCACCGTGCGCTTCGCTTCGGGCGCGGTGACCGGGGTCGCGCCGACGGCGCGCGCGGCGATGGGGAAAATCAGAAATCCGTGCTCGCTATACAGCACTTCGTCGCCCGGCCCCGCATAGGCGCGGCAAAGCAGTGAGAGAAGCTCGTCCGAGCCGGCCCCGCACACGATCCGGTCGCGATTCAAACCGTGGCGTTCGGCCAGCGCGGAACGCAGCGCAACGCACCCGCCGTCGGGATAGCGATGCATCAACTTTCCGGCCTCGATGTATGCGGCCACCGCCTTGGGACTGGGGCCCAGCGCGCCTTCGTTCGAGGCAAGCTTGACGACGCGATCACGGCCCCGAATCGCGGACTCGCCGCCCACGTAGGGGTCGATCTCGGCGATGCCGGGCCGCGCGACGAGCGTGCTCATGGGTTCACGCGGCCCGGGGTCCGGTGCCGGACGCCTTGCTCGTCCGCCGCGTTCCGCGCGATCGGGCGCGGGGTCGGCGGACTTTCGTCGCCGCGCCGGTCGGCGCCGCGGCCAGTTCGTCGGCGCCCAAGGGAACGGCGTAGCCGCCGAGGATCAGGACGCGGCGCACCGGCGCATCCAGGGTCTGGACCAAGCGCGGGATGCGTCTGTCCTTCGCCGCGACGAAGTCGTCCACCTCGGCCAGAAACAGGGACGCACCGGGCGTGTGTTCGGGCGACCACAACGCGGTGAAGGCAGGCGCCAGATCCTCGCCGGCCAGCACCGGGCCCAGGCTCGAGAGCGAGATTTCGCCCTCCACCTCGATCGCGAGATAGGTCCGGTCGTGCCCCGTCGGTTCGAAAGCAAGGCGGCCGATCACGAGCGCCTCCAGCGCCCCGCCGCGACCGTTCCCGTGGCCGGCGAAGGGAAGCCGGGCGACGATTTGCGGCGCGCCGGGCTCTTCGCTCACGAGATGCGGCCACCACGGCGCCTTTTCGTCGCGGGACGGCAGCGGCAGGATGCCCACGGCGGCGCTTCCGCGAACCACGGCGTCGATAACCTGGCCCGGCGAGCGGTAGACCGTCATCGGTGTCACCAAGCCGAAATGATCGCGCCCGACATCGCCGAAACCGCACTGATCGTCGAGTTCGTACACGGCAATCGAGAACGGCCCTTGCAGGCCGATGGAGCCCGCCAAGATTTCGCGCCAGATTCGGACTAGGTGTTGCTTGGAGAGGGGGCCCCGATGGTCGTCCAACAGACCGCGGATAATCTCGGCTTCGCGCCCCGGCCGCAGCGCTGCCCCGGTTTCGCTCTTGAGCCGACGGATTCGCGTCGCGACGTCGGCGCGGTCCATCAACAGCTCATGAATCGCCCGGTCGATGGCGTCGATTTCGCGTCGTAGCACGCTCAATGACCTTGCCGCGCTCATCGCTGGATTTCGCGGTCCTTGCGGATATTCGGCCAACCGATCGGAGGGTGGGTAGTGATAATGGCTTGAGCCTGCGAAATCAAAGAAAACGTTGACACTCAGGGGGTTGATTTCTAGCTATGGAGGGCCTTCCCGAACGTTTATCGAACGCTGGCGGCCATGGACGCGCCTAAGCATAACACGGGGCGGACGGCGGCTCTCGGCATCGCCGACGCCGACGCACCCTTTCCCGGCCGCCGAGTCGTGCTCGGCGGCGACAAGCCCTTGCGCCTCGATTGCGGGGTCGAGCTTCGCGACTTCCCGTGCGCCTACCAGACATATGGGCAACTCAACGAGGCGGCCTCGAACGCGATTCTCGTCTGTCACGCGCTCACCGGCGACCAATTCGTCGCCGAGGCCCACCCCATGACCGGGAAGCAAGGCTGGTGGGAGCAGATGGTCGGTCCCGGCAAGACCTTGGATACGAACCGCTATTTTGTCCTTTGCGTCAATATCCTTGGCGGTTGCATGGGAACCGTCGGACCGCAGGAGACCAACCCCGGAACGGGCAAGATCTGGGGCCTCGATTTCCCAGTCATCACCATCGCCGACATGGTCCGCGCCCAGGCGATGCTGCTCGACCACTTGGGAATTGATCAGCTTTTCGCGGTGACCGGCGGATCTCTCGGCGGGATGCAGGCTCTCGAATGGGCCGCGTCGTACCCCGAGCGTGTGTTCGCCGCCATTCCGATCGCCACGGCGGCGAACCATACGGCGCAGAACATCGCCTTCCACGAGGTCGGCCGCCAAGCCATCATGGCCGATCCCGATTGGTGCGGGGGCGACTATCAGAGCCACGGCAAACGGCCGCATCGCGGCCTCGCCGTCGCCCGCATGGCGGCCCACGTCACCTATCTTTCGGAACCCGCCCTGCACCGCAAGTTCGGGCGCCGGCTCCAGGACCGTGACCGGGTCGCTTTCGGTTTCGACGCCGACTTCCAAGTCGAGAGCTATCTGCGCCACCAGGGCACTACTTTCGTCGAGCGGTTCGACGCCAACTCGTACCTCTACATCACCCGGGCGATGGACTATTTCGACCTCGCCCAGAGCCACGGCGGCGTTTTGGCCAACGCCTTCGTTCGCACGCCGGTAAGATTCTGCGTGATCTCGTTTACCAGCGACTGGCTGTACCCCACGCCCGAGAGCCGCAAGATCGTGCACGCGCTCAACGCGGTAGCCGCGAACGTGAGTTTTGCCGAGATCGTCTCCGACAACGGTCACGACTCGTTTCTGCTCGACGAGTTCGAGTTTCGAAACGTACTCGGCGGGTTCCTGACGGGAGCGGCCGAACACCGCGGTCTGACGATAAATGGGGCGCCGGCTCGTCCATGACCGAGGACCGCGGCCGCAATTCCATCCGCGTCGATCTCCAGCTCATCGCCGACATGATCGAGCCAGGATCGCGCGTGCTCGACGTCGGCTGCGGCGATGGCGCCCTTTTGGAAAATCTCGCGCAATTGAAGCAGGTGGATGGCCGTGGGGTGGAACTCAGCGCCGAGGGCGTCAACGCGTGCGTCTCGGCCGGGCTTTCGGTGATCCAGGGCGACGCCGATACCGACCTCGACGACTATCCCGAGAACGCGTTCGACTTCGTCGTCCTGAGCCAGACGCTGCAGACCATGCGCGCGCCGCGCAAGGTCTTGGAGAACCTTTCACGGATCGGCCGCCACGCCATTGTTTCGTTCCCCAACTTCGGACACTGGCGGGTGCGCGCCCATCTGTTCTTCCGGGGACGCATGCCGGTCAACGACAACCTGCCCTACCAATGGTACGGCACCCCCAACATCCATCTGTGCACAATCCGCGACTTCGTGCTGCTTTGCGAAGAGATGGGAATCACCATCCAGCGCAGCATCTCGCTCGACCACAGGGGTCAAGTCCGACGGATTGGCGGACACCTGGGCTCGGCCAATTTTTTCGGCGAACAGGCGGTTTTCCTGCTGCGGCGTTGAGGCCGACGGCACCCGACGGGGCAGGGGCATGCGCCGTCAAGGCGCCCCGGGCCTTCGCGCGGCAATGGGCACGTACGCTTTGCGGCGGGCCTTTTCCCGCGATTCCGGCTGGGCGGCGTAGATCTGCTTGGTCGCCTCGGCGAGGATGATCCCGGCGAACGTCCGGAACCAGCGCTCGCCGAGCTTTTCCAATGCGGGCGCCGACGACAGCAGCATCCTCGACGTCACCGGCGGCACGAAAAGTGCTGGGCGCGATCGCACCGGCGTGAACATGGATTCGCGCAAACTGCGGGTGAGCTGGCCCGGCGAATAGGGCCGGCCTTGACCGAACGGCGTCCTTTCGAAGCGTGCCCAAATTCCGCGCCGGTTGGGCACCACGACGAGAAGCCGGCCGCCGCCCCCAAGCACCCGCCATATCTCGCGCATCATCGGATGGACGTGCTCGGCGCATTCGAGCGCATGCACCAATAGCACCCGGTCCACCGACAGATCGGCGAAGGGAAGCTCGGTCTCATCGCAAAGCGTGCTCAACGCGGCTCCTTCGCCGGGCCACGGCAGCACACCCTGGGCCGCCGGCATGGCCGCGATCACGCGCTCGGCCTCGCCCCGGAACGGATCCAGATAGGGCGCGGCGTATCCGATGCCGAGCACTCGCATCCCTCGAGTATCAGGCCAGAAATCGCGCACGCGGCCGCGGATCGCGCGCCTGGCGACGCGCCCCAGCGTCGTTGCGTAGAAATCCCTCAAATCGATGGCGTCGATCCACATCGTCGGAAATCTTAACACACGCGGCGGTCATGGGATCGCCGCTGCCGTGGTCGACGAAACACCTGGC
>JASLLV010000150.1 GCA_030746935.1 Rhodospirillales bacterium
ATCAGCGCCGTGCTGCTGGTGATGATCGTGGTGGTCGCGGCGCTCGGCTGGCGCACCGGCGGCTTGGTGGGGGTCGCTATCCCGGGCTCCTTCCTGACCGGTATCCTGGTGCTGGGGGCGCTGGGGCTGACGATCAACATCGTCGTCCTGTATTCCTTGATCCTCGCGGTCGGAATGCTGGTGGACGGCGCGATTGTGGTGACCGAGTACGCCGACCGCAAGATGTGCGAAGGCGAGCCCCGAGGCACCGCTTACGCGTTGGCCGCCAAACGCATGGCCTGGCCCATCACGGCGTCGACCGCGACGACCTTGGCCGCGTTCATGCCGTTGCTGTTTTGGCCCGGCGTCGTCGGCGAGTTCATGATGTTCCTGCCCGTCACCTTGCTCGCGACGTTGAGCGCTTCGCTCCTGATGGCGCTCATCTTCATTCCCACCTTGGGCGCCCAGATCGGGCGACCGGGGACCGCGGACCCCGACGCAATGCGGGCGCTCGCCGCGGCCGAAAGCGGCGCGCTGAGCGATCTCGGGGGCGCGACGGGCGCCTATGTGCGCGGGCTTGGCTTCTTGCTGCGCCATCCCGCAAAGGTCATGACGCTCGCCTTCGCGTTGCTCGTCGGAGTGCAGTGGTTCTACGCCGCCCACGGCAACGGCATCGAATTCTTTCCCGACGCCGAACCCGATTTCGCGAAGCTTCAGGTTCGGGCGCGCGGCAACCTCTCGGTTCTCGAGAAAGACCGGATCATGCGCGAAGTCGAGCGTCGCGTGCTCGAGGTATCGGGGTTCGACAGCGTCTATACGCGGACCGGCGCGCCCGAGACCTCAGAGGAGGCCGCGGACATCATCGGCACCATCTCCTTGGAACTCGCTGACTGGCGCACCCGGCGTACGGCGCGCGAAATCATGGCCGAGGTCAAGGACCGCACCGCCGAGCTTGCCGGGATCTACGTGGACGTGCGCAAGCAGGAACAAGGGCCACCGGTGGGAAAGCCGATCCAGATCGAACTTGGTTCGCGGTATCCGGATCTTTTGCCGGCGGCGGTGGAGACCATATTGGCGGGACTGGCTGGGGTTGACGGTCTCCTCAACATTGAGGATTCGCGCCCGCTTCCGGGAATCGATTGGGAAATAAGGGTGGATCGTGCCCAGGCGGCGAAGTTCGGCGCCGATGTCAACGGCATTGGACACGCCGTACGCCTGGTGACCACCGGCATCAAGCTCGGCGAATACCGCCCCGAATCGAGCGATGACGAGGTTGAAATCCGCGTCCGCTACCCGAGCGCGTACCGCAACATCGAACAACTCGATCACATCCGGCTGAAGACGAACGAAGGGATCGTGCCGATTTCCAACTTCGTCTCGCGCGCGCCACGGCCGCGGGTCGGCACAATTCGGCGCGTCGACGGCAATCGGGTCATGACGGTCAAGGCCGATGTCGCCGAAGACGTACTCGCCGACGACAAGGTGCACGAGATCCAGGCGTGGCTTCCGTCGGCGAACTTGGACCCCCGGATCGACGTGGCGTTCAAGGGCGAGGACGAAGAGCAAAAAAAGGCTGAGGCGTTCCTGCTCAAGGCCTTCGCCGTGGCGCTTTGCATCATGGCGATCATCTTGGTGACACAGTTCAACAGCTTCTACTCGGCCTTCCTGATCCTCGCCGCCGTGGTCATGTCCACGATCGGCGTCATGATCGGGCTGTTGGTGATTGACCAGCCATTCGGCATCGTGATGAGCGGCGTCGGCGTCATCGCCCTTGCCGGCATTGTCGTCAACAACAACATCGTGCTCATCGACACCTTTGATCGCCTGGTGGAGAGGACCGGAAACGTCCGCGAAGCGATCTTGCGAACCGGCGCTCAGCGCATGCGTCCGGTGCTGTTGACGACCGTGACGACGATTCTTGGTCTCATGCCCATGGTGCTTGGCGTCAACATCAACTTCGTCACCCGCGAAGTCTTGGTCGGAGCGCCGTCTTCGCAGTGGTGGCACCAGCTCTCGACGGCGATCGTCTTCGGCCTCGGCTTTGCCACCTTGCTCACGCTCGTGGTGACGCCGAGCGCCTTGATGGTGCGCGCGAATCTAGGTGCATGGCGACGGCGCCGCAAACAAACACGCTCGCCGCTGGGCGAAGGCGCGGGCGTCGGCGAATGAGGCGGAGGCGGCCGCTTGCGGCGGGCGAGGGGCCCAACAATCCCATGACCGGACACGACGGATAGCGCTCTAGCCGTGTTCAGGGTTGGGTCGCCGCGGGGTCCTTCTCTTCCGTCGCCGCGATCGGTGAGGCGGCGGGTCCAATTCGCTTAAGCCGCCGATAGGATCGGATGCTGAACGGAATGGTCGCAACATAGATCGCCAGGCAGGCCGACATCGTCGACCACGGCGCGCTCACCAACGCCGCCGCGAACAACCCGACCACAAGCATCACCGGCAGTACCCATCGATGCGGTACGCGCATCTTTGTGAACGAGTACGTGGGGATCGGGCTGACGAGAAGCGCCGATACAATGATGATCGCAGCCGAAACGACGATCGGGTTCTTGAAGGCGTCGGTTCCGAACTCGAACGACAGGATCATGGGTGCGAGCACGAGACCGGCGCCCATGGGCGAGGGAACGCCGGAGAAGTAATTCACCATCCACGCGGGCTGGTCCGGTTCGTCCAGGCGGGTGTTGAACCGGGCCAGCCGGAGCGCGCAGCAAACGCTGAACAGCAGCACCAGGACCCACCCGAACCTGTCGAAGCCCCGCATCGTCCACAGATAAAGCAGCACCGACGGCGCCACCCCGAAGCAAATAAAATCCGATAGCGAATCCAACTCCGCGCCGAACTTGCTGGCGCCCTTGAGGATGCGCGCAATTCGCCCGTCGAGCCCGTCGAGGATCGCTGCCACCAGCACAGCGAGGACCGCGTGCTCCCAACGCTCTTGAAGCCCGAACCGTACCGCCGAGAGGCCGGCGCACAACGCCAGCAGCGTCAGGATGTTGGGAATCATGCGGTTGAACGGCAATCCCCTCAATCGTTCCCGGCGGGGGTGAATCATCATGTTGCGCCGGCCCGCACCTCGCCGCCGCGGGCCGGTTCCTGGGCACGGACGTCGGCGACGACGGTCTCGCCGGCAACCGTCCTCTGGCCGACGGCGACCAGCGCCTCGACGCCTTCGGGAAGATAGACGTCGACGCGGCTTCCAAATCGGATCAAACCAAACCGCTCTCCGGCGCGAACCCCAAGGCCGACCTCGAGCGCACAGCGGATGCGCCGCGCGATCAAGCCCGCGATCTGGACGCACACCACGTCCCAACCGCCTGGTGCCGTCACCCGGAAGCTATTGCGCTCGTTGAGGGCGCTGGCTTTGTCGAGCGACGCGTTGAAGAATCGCCCCGGCGTGTACTTGAGTGCGGAAACAACGCCGTCGCACGGTATCCGGTTCACGTGAACGTCGAAGACGTTCATGAAGATCGAGATTCGCGACCGCGGGACGTCGCCCATCGCAAGCTCGCCTGGAACCGGCGACCGCTCGATGGCCTGGACCACGCCGTCGGCCGGGCTAACGATCAAGTCCTCGCGCGTCGGCGTCACGCGGTCGGGGTCGCGAAAGAAATACGCGCACCAGGCGGTCAACAATGCGCCGACCCAGACGAGGTGAACGTGCACCGCCGCCAGCCCGAGCGTCGCCACGGCCAACGCGCCTACGAACGGCCAGCCCGCGCGGTTGATCGGGGGAAGGATGCGACCCATCAATGCCTTGCTACTCCCAGAGCACACCGTCCGTGGCGATGTGCCCCGACATACTAGAGCGGATCGTCGTTGATTGGAACCGCGACGCGGTTTCAACCAGGCGCCTGAATCCGCTCTATTTCAATAAGTTAGACCAGATTCACAGGGCCGGTGAATCGCCGTAGCCGATTCCGACCGACGATGATCTGGTTTCGTTGTCGACACGCCACGCGCTAGGAAGCGGGCGCGCTAATTCGTGGCTGGCAGGGAAAAGATCTGGCCGGGAAAGATCATATCGGCGTCCTTGATCTGCTCCAGATTGGCCCCGTAGATCACCGTGTAGGCGAATCCGGTCCCATAGGTGCGTCGGGCGATTCGCCACAAGCTGTTGCCCGGCTGGACGATCACGTACGTGCCCGCGGCCATGGTGGTCAACGGCTCAGCACGCGAGAACGGTATTGAAGCCCTCGCCAGCACCTTGCCGCCTTCGTCCACCTGGTCGGCGCGCAACGTGTAGAGCCCCGGCTCCACCAGCCGGTTCGGTCGAAGCGACCAGGCCCCTTCGGCGTCGCCTTCGGCGCGGCCGATAAACGCGTCGTCGAGATAAACGTGGACGATGCCGTCCTCGGTTGTGTGGCCGCTGATCGTCAGGAGGCCATGATCGTCGTAATCCACGGTCCCGACCATCAGCCGGAAGACTCGTGCGGGGGTCGGCTCGGGGCGCTGCAGGACGACGCTCGCCCCCGACCGGTCGCGCGGCACCTTGAGTGCGAGCGCCTGGGTTTCCCCTTTGGCGGGTTCGCCGCCGATGTCCTTGCCGTGTTCGGGAACCACGAGGACGACGACCGATTCGGAAAGAACCGGCGCTTGACCTTCGTTTTCCATCTTCAGGCCGAGTCGGCGGTTTCCTGATTCGAGCGGCGCTTCCGGTATGAAGACCCACTCGCCGCGCGGATCAGCCGTCACCTCGCCGATGATGTTGTCGCCTTCCTGGATGATGATGCGGCTTTCCGGCCGCGCGCGCCCGGCAAGTACCGCCTCGCCCTTGGGTGTAACCCGGACGACGTCGAAGCTCGGTGCCGTCGCGGCATCCGCCTCGCCTGTGGGCTTAGTCTGACCCCCGGCGGTGTCGGGGCGCGACGCGACCGCTTCGGCGGGTGCCGTGCGCCGCTCAAGCCGGATGCCGCCGCCGGCGACGTCAGGGGTATCAGCCTGCGGCGCCGGTCCGCTTTCGGTGGTCGCGGTTGTCTCGGGCGCCGGGGCGGCGGGTGCGGGTTTCGCCTTGTCGGTTCGCGGTGCCGGCGGGCTGGCCGCGGGCGGCGCAGTCTCGGTAGGCGTGGCGGGCGCCGCCGTGATCCGTTCGGGCGGCGCACCGTCGAGTTCGTCATCTTCCAGGAGCAAGAAATTAAGGCCGATGGCGCCAGCGGCGACGATGACGCCGATGCCGATGACGACGAGCGCGCGGTTCACTTTTTACCCCACTGCAACAAAATGTTCCGTATTCCCATGGACCGACTACAAGATATCACCATCGACACCGCGGGTATAGCGGATCGCATTTCGAACCTGCACGAAAGACGGATGAGCCCCGAGTCTCTAGGGTCAGGACCCATTAATTTTCTGTTCAGCATTTTTGCCGATGATGATGATCCTGTTCAAGGAGGACATCAC
>JASLLV010000151.1 GCA_030746935.1 Rhodospirillales bacterium
CATCGGCGAGCGGGATCATCTCGAAGCTTCCCGGAACGCGAAGGCGGCGGGTGACCGCGCGGGCCACCTCGATCTCGGGCGAGATGATCACGTCGATGGGCATATTGTCGCGCGAGAACAAGTTCGCCCAGATCGGCTGCAGGTACGCCTGGTGGCGCACGCGCGCGATCTTGGTAGGGACGTCGAAGATCGAGTGCGCCACCTGACAGGCCACCATGTTGACCTCGTCGGCGTAGGTGACGGCGATCACCATGTCGGCGACCTCGGCTCCCGCCTGCTCGAGGACGCCCGGATGCGACGCGTGTCCCACGAGGCCCTTCACGTCGAGGGTATCGGTAAGGCGCCGGACCAGCTCGGGAGACTGGTCGATCACCGTGATGTCATTGTCCTCGGTGGCGAGATAGCGGGCGATGTTCGAGCCCACTTGTCCGGCGCCGCAGACGATCAGCTTCATGGCAAGGCAACCATTGGGATGCTCCGAGGGTTGGACAACCGATTCAACCTTCGGCGCGGCGGCGCCGTTCGGCGTTGGGGACGCCGAGGGATTTGAGTTTTCGGTGGAGGGCCGAGCGCTCCATTCCAACGAACCCGGCGGTTTTGGAAATATTGCCGTTGAACCGCGTCATCTGGGCGAGCAGGTATTCGCGCTCGAACTGCTCGCGCGCGTCGCGGAGCGGAAGCCCCATGATTTCGCTGCCCTGGTCCCACCGCAGTGCCGTTGGCGTGATCGCGCCGATTTCGGCCGGTAGAACGTTGGTGCGTAGCGGCTCGTTCGAATCGCCGGGCGCCATAATGAGCAGCCGTTCCACCACGTTACGGAGCTCGCGCACATTGCCGGGCCAGTCGTACGCCTGAAGCGCCGCGAGTGCATCGTCGCCGAGGCGCCGCGACGGCTGGCCCAGGGCGATCGCGACTCTGTCCATGAAGTAATCGACGAGAAGCGGAATGTCTTCGCGGCGATCGCGCAGCGCCGGAACGTTGATGGGGACCACGGCCAGCCGGTAAAATAGATCCTCGCGGAAACGTCCCTCGGCCATCTCCTCGGCCAGGTCTCGGTTCGACGCCGCCACGACACGGACGTCGACTTCGACCCGGGTGGTCCCCCCGATCCGCTCGAACGTCTGTTCTTGCAACACGCGCACGATCCGCCCCTGTGTCTCGAGCGGCATGTCGGCGACCTCGTCGAGAAACAGCGTTCCGTCGTGGGCACGCTCGAAGGTGCCGACCTTGCGCGTCCGATCGTCGCCATTACCCGCGGTTTCGGTGCCGAAAAGTTCCGTTTCCATACGATCGGGCTGGATGTTGACGCAATTCAACACCACGAACGGCCCTTCGGCGCGGCGTGAACTGGCATGGAGCAAGCGGGCGACGATCTCCTTTCCGCTACCCTCCTGTCCGGTGATCAGGACGCGCGAGTTGGTGGGCGCCACCCGTTCGATCGCTTGGCGCACCTGATTGATGGCCGGAGATTGGCCGATCAAATCGGTCGTAGGACCAGCCCGCGAGCGGAGCTCCTCGACTTCGCGGCGCAGGCGCGCGGCCTCTGCCGCGCGGTTGACCACCAGGATCAAGCGCTCGGCGGTGAACGGCTTCTCGACGAAGTCGTATGCCCCTTCCTTGATGGCGGTCACGGCGGTTTCGATCGTTCCGTGGCCGCTCATCATCACGATCGGGACCGAGGGGTGATCTTTCTTGATGGCGCGGAGAAGATCGAGGCCGTCCAGCTCGCTTCCCTGAAGCCAGATGTCGAGAAGCACGAGTCCGGGAACCCGGCCTTCGACATTGTTCAGCGCCTCGGCGCCATCGGCGGCCTCGCGCGCCTGGAACCCCTCGTCCTTGAGAATACCCGAGGTCAGGGTCCGGATGTCCGCCTCGTCATCGACGATCAGGATGTCAAGAGCCATGGGCAGCCGTCCCGGCTCCGTCCTTCAGCGCGCGCGCCATACGCCGCGCCCGGGAACCCTTTTCGTCCTCGCCGTCTTCTGCGGCCGAAGCCGCGTCCACCTCCTCGATTCCAAACACGAGCGTCACCCGGGCCCCGCCTTGCGGACGGTCCTCCAGGACGACGTCGCCGAAATGATCCTCCATGATCTTCTTGACGATGGCGAGGCCGAGGCCGGTCCCCTTTTCGCGCGTGGTGACGTAGGGTTCCGTCAGTCGGTCGCGTTCCCGTTCGGGAAGCCCGACGCCGTCGTCTTCGATGACGACTGCGATTCGCGGGACATCGCCGTCGCGCTTTTTCACAACCTCTAGCGCGATCCGGCCCGACGGTTCGCTCGCCCCTTCACCCGAGCCTCGAAGGGCGATGGATTCGGCCGCGTTCTTGAGCACGTTCGTCAGCGCGCGGCCCACTTGCTGGCGGTCGCAGTACAACCAGACCGCCTCGCCCACGGGTTTGAACGCTATCTCGATGGCGGGAAGGCGGCTGCGTTCGAGGAAGACCGCCTGGCGGCAGATCTCGGTCAGGTTCTCGGGTTTCAGCGTCGCTTGGGGCATGCGTGCGAACGACGAGAACTCGTCGACCATGCGGCCGATTTCCTCCACCTGGCGGATGATGGTCTCGGTGCACACGGCAAACGTTTCCGGATCGCTTTTGATCTCGGCGGCGTATCGGCGCTTCAGCCGTTCGGCCGAAAGCTGGATCGGGGTCAGCGGGTTCTTGATCTCGTGGGCGATGCGCCGCGCGACGTCCGCCCACGCCGCCTTGCGTTGCGCCGAAAGAAGCTCGGTGATGTCGTCGAAGGTGACCACATAGCCCACCACATCGCCGCCCAACCGCTCGGCCGCGGCGCTGACCAAAAGCGTGAGTTGACGCTCGCCCCGAGTCAGCATGAGCTCGCCGCGGTGGGCGCGTTCGGGACGCGCCATCACGGCGCTCAGAATCGGGGCGAGTTCGGGGACCACGTCGCCGAGCGCCGAGCCGACCGCCGTATCGAGGCTTTGATCGAGCAACTCGGACGCCCGCCGATTCGGCAAATTCACACTGCCGCCGCCATCGAGGCCGATGACGCCCGCGGACACGCCCGCCAGCACCGTTTCCGTGAACCGACGCCGCTCGTCGAGCTCGCGGTTGGCCTCCAAGAGGCTCTGCCTTTGCGTCTCGAGCTGGCCCGTCATGCGGTTGAAAGCGCGCGAGAGCGCGCCCAGTTCGTGGCGGGCCGTCGTCGGTTGGACCCGTGCGCTCAGGTCGCCGGCGCGCACCTTTTCTGCGGCCCCGATCAGGTTGCTGATGGGACGCGCGAGCTGGGTCGCGAACGTTAAGCCCATCCAGCCGGCGGCGAGCAACATCAGCAGCGCAACCACGACAAACACCAAGATGAACGTGATTTGAATCCCTGCCTGGCGCGCTTCAAGGGCTTGATATTGAGCCACGGCCCGTTCGGTGAGAACGATATGGTCGAGAACGCGAGCTTCCACCTGCCGACCGACCAAAAGGAATCCGTCGACGAATCCCTCCAGCTTGACGATGGCGCGGACGCGGTCCTCCTGGCCGCTCGCAATCAGCACGAATTCCCTCTCGCGGGCTTGTTGGAGCATTTCCGGGGTCACGAGGTCGAATTCGAGCGATAGGCTGAATTGGGTCCGCGCCAGCACCCGTCCCTGTCCATCGACCACCAAGGCCTCGGGCAGCGAACGAAGGATCGCCTGGGTCGCCACGATCTGGTTGAACCGCTTGCGATCACGCGCCAGAACCGACGCCTGACGGTTCAGATCGTTGGCCATGGCAAGAATGTCGGCGCGGATATTTCTTTGGTGTTCGAGGAGATAGGCGCGCGCCACGGCGCGGGATTCTTCGACCGCGGTCCGCACCCGCTCATCGAACCAGGCACGAATGCCGAAGTTCAGGAACAGCGCGGCGAACAAGGCGACGACGATGGCCGGCGTCACGGCGACGACGCTGAACAGAACCACCAATCGGCGATGCAGCCCCGATCCGGCCATTCCGCGGCGGCGTTCCACCCAGATCGAGGCCACGCGCCAAGCCACGACGACGCCCAAAACCAACAGCAGGACGACGTCCAGATAGAGAAGTCCGATGAGGATCTGAGGGTCCAGGCCCAGCGGCGACATGCCGCTCATGAGGGCGACGGTCGTCAAACCCGAGACCACCGCGGCGAGCATCAGCGCGACCGCGAGCTTGCGCCTGAGCCCGACCCTACGCGACCACAGCCGCATCCGGGTGACCGCGTTGAAGGTCCTGGGAATCGAAGCGTTCATTTCGCGCCTCGCGCGAGCGAGATTTCCAGATCCCGGATCTTTTTGCGCAACGTGTTGCGATTGAGCCCGAGCACGCGCGACGCCTTGATCTGGTTGCCGCGCGTTGCCTCGAGGCAGAGAGAGATCAACGGCCGCTCCACCTCGCGGAGGATCCGCGCGTAAAGCCCTGTGGCGGGCAGGGCCGTGCCGTGGGCGGAGAAATACGTTCGCAGGTGTTGCTCGACCGAATGGGCCAGTCCGTTTCCTGCCGGCTCGGCTTGCGCCGGGCGGTCCGCGAGCGCGGCGTCGATCACGTCGCGTCCGATGACGTCCTGAGAGTAAAGCGCGGCGAGGCGGAGCACCAGATTTTCCAACTCGCGCACGTTGCCGGGCCAGCGGTGCTCCTTGAGGCGCTCGATCGCGGATTTGTCGATGGTCTTTCGTGAAAGACCCTCGGCGGCCGCCCGCGCCAGGAAGTGGCGGACGAGGTCGGGAAGGTCGTCGGCGCGCTCGCGAAGGGGCGGCACCCGAATCGGGACCACGTTGAGCCGGAAGAAGAGATCGTCCCGAAAATTCCCCCGTTCGATCGCGCGCCCGAGATCGCGATGGGTGGCGGCGATGATCCGAACATCGGCGCGGATCGGCGCCCGCCCGCCCACCGTCGTGTACTCGCCGGTTTGCAGGACCCGGAGCAGACGAGTCTGGGCCTCGGTGGGCATGTCGCCGATCTCGTCGAGAAACAACGTTCCGCCGTCCGCTTGTTGGAACCGTCCGGCCGCACGCTGCGTCGCGCCTGTGAAGGCGCCGCGTTCATGTCCGAACAGTTCGCTCTCGATGAGGTCGCGCGGAATGGCTGCCATGTTTATGGCGACGAACGGCTTCCCGCGCCTCTTGCCAAAGTCGTGAAGAATGCGCGCGACGAGTTCCTTTCCGGTCCCCGATTCGCCCTCAATGAGAACGGTGAGGTCGGTATCCACGAGGCGCGCCAGCGTACGGTAAAGCTTTTGCATGGCCGGCGAACGGCCGATCAGGATCGTCGGCTCGTCCGCCGTTACTGAATCCGGGCCGACCTCGGTGTGCGAATCTCGATTCTCGAGGGAACGCCCGACCACTTCGAGAAGCTCGTCGATGTCGAACGGCTTCGCCAGGTACTCGAAGGCGCCCTTCT
>JASLLV010000152.1 GCA_030746935.1 Rhodospirillales bacterium
TGATCCTCCGTTTTACTCATATTAACGGTGGACCAACTCAATGGGGGAAGACCAGGCGACGTGACGATCGAGCTTGCGCGCATGATCGAACAGGCCCGTCCCGGTCAGGTGATCGTGGGCGAATTCCAGGTCCCCATGCCGGACTTGGTCACCGGCAAGGTCTCGAAGATCGATTCCATCCAATTTATCGAGAAGACGCAGGAGACGCTGTCGAGTTTGAAAGGGCTCATATTGTCCGGTGACGAGATCGATTCGATCAAGTGCTACCTGACGGGCGCGAAGCAGGTGAACGGAGCCTACAACATCAAGAGATATCGGATCGCCGACAAACATGGCCGCACGCGCGACGTCTTCAACGCCAAGATCAACATCTATCGGAAAAAGGCCGAGCCCATCTTTCTCGGAACTCAGGATTTGGATCTCGCCGAATACCAGGCCGTGGAAAGACGGAAAGCCCGTGCCGCGAAGAGTGGCCGAAAGGCACAACCCAAACGGCCGCGCCGGCGCCCCTCAAATTAGAGCGAGTCATAAGAAAAAGGGCGCATCGCTTCGCTGCGGCCTTTCGTAACCCGTACGCCCGGGCGCATCAGCCGAGCTCGAACGTCGTGACGCCGAACACGCGTTCGACCGGGATGGCGGGATCGCCGCCGCGGTACATGCGCGCGGTCTGAAAAACGGGGCGCATATGGTGCCGCTGGGCGAGCGCGACGGCGTCCGCGTTGGCCTGGGGAACGTCAAGGAACACCGGCTCGCCGGGCACGCCGGCGACCAGGGACGCGTACAGTGCCTCGGCCAGATCGGGACTGTCGGCGAACAATGGACCGATCTTGTGCCCGTGCCGACACGCCCGGATCATGCCGTAGCCCGAGAGCGCGCCATCCGTCACCACGGCGCGGGCTTGCGACCGCGGCTGCGCCAACCATCGTTCGAGAAATGCCGGTCTTCGCACACCGAACATTCGCGCGTCATAGTGTGCGATCCCGTCGAAGCCTACTTGCGAGAGCGCGACGACGCCGTCGGGTGCCATACCTCCACCGACGCCCTCATATCGCTCGTTGCGGTAGGCCAGCGCAAAGCCGGCGCGCCGATAGTTCGGCTGTTGCTCGACGACGCCATCAAGGCCGATGTTCCGCGCGCCCAGCCTCGCCATGCCGGCGTTCCAAAGCGCGATTCCGAACCCCCGGCCCCGGTACTCGGGCCGAACGATGTAGAGGCCGAGAAATCCGAAACGTTCGTCGTAGGCGACGACCGAGATACCGCCGATCGGCTCGTCTTCCAAGAGGCCCAAGAGAAAGCCATCCGGATCGGCGGCGTGGAAACAGTCGGCGTCGTGAATGCCCGGATTCCAGCCTTCGGCCGCCGCCCAGTCCATAGCGAGATCCACCTCCGCGCGCCTCATGGTTCGAATTCGCAAATGCTCGTTCGCCACGGGCGTCTCTCCTTTGCCGTCGCCGCTTCTAGTCGTGGCGCATCATCGGCGGAACGCGACCTCGGTCGTTGGTCGCCACCTCGGAACGATGATGTCCCACCCTTCGCCTCCGAAACAGATCGATCATGCAGGCCACAATATCATCAGTCCAGCGCCCGTGCCGCCGCAAGTGTGCCGAGCGCGATCAATACGAGGCCGGCGCCGAAGTCCACCTTGCGAAGGGCCGCTTCGCCCAGGTTTCCGCGAACCATTCCGACGCCCGATACGATCAGCGCCCACCACGCGCAGGAACCGGCGAAGACCCCGGTCACGAATAGGGCGGCGCCCGAAAAGCCTTCGCCTTCGGTCCCGTATCCGAGCCCGACGAACACCGCGCCCGAGAGGGCGGCGAGCCAGCGTTCCTGGGCGACGAGAATTGCCGACGCGGCAGTCAGGCCGAAGGCCGCGATCGCCGCATAAAGGGAATCGGCGAGCGCAACTCCCAACCCGGCCGCAAAACCGACGCGGCGACCGTCGTTCAGGGTGCGGCGGACGCAAAGAATGGTGATCGGCCCGACGGGGGCAGCGACGGCGAGGCCGACCGCCACCCCGGTTGCGAACGTCGTCACCATCGTCTCGGCGATTCCCGACCGGAAGACGGCGAAACGCCCGATCCCCCTATCAATCGCGCCTGCGGACCGTTCGCGTCCACTGCTCGAGGGCCACCAACATGTCTGCGAGAAACTTGCGCGTGGTCTCGTCGGTCAGCCGGCCGTTCTCGTCAAACTTTCCGGCGGCGGCGGGGATCAGGATATCGGGCTTGTTGAGGACCAGCATGTTCAGCGCCGCGCAGACCTGACGCAGGTGAATCTGCGCCCGCGCGGTTCCGAACATCCCCGGCGAGACCCCGATGATCGCTACGGGCTTTCCGTTCAAGGGCTGGTCCGGCGGCCGCGAGGCCCAGTCGATCGCGTTCTTGAGGACGCCGGGGATCGAAAAGTTGTATTCGGGCGTCGCGATCACCAGGGCGTCCGCCTTGGCAATCCGTTCGCGGAAATTGGCGACCGCAGGCGGAAAACCCTTCTGAAAAACGTCCTCGTCGTAGATCGGAATGCCCGCAAGCTCGCAGCCGTCGAGCGCCATGGTCTCGGGCTTGAGTTCGGCCGCCGCCTGAAGGGCCATGCGATTGTACGAATCTTTCCTCAGGCTGCCGCACACTCCGAGAACGTCGATGATGCCATTGTTGTCGGTCACACTTGCAACTCCGGTTTGAAGGTGGGGATTTGTCGGGCGCGAAACTGCGCGGTCATGGCGCCGGCGCACCTCTGGCATGCCACTGGCGGGCGATATCGACCCGGCGGCACAGCCACACCGCCTCGTGCCCCTGCACGTAGTCGAGGAAACGCGCCAGCGCCGCCGTCCGTCCCGGACGGCCGGCGAGGCGGCAGTGCAGCCCGACCGACATCATCTTTGGCGCCCGGTCTCCCTCGGCGTAGAGGGTGTCGAAGGTGTCCTTCAGATAGGCGAAGAACTGATCGCCCGAATTGAAACCCTGGTTCGTCGCGAAGCGCATGTCGTTGGCGTCGAGCGTATACGGGATCACGAGGTGCGGTCGGCCGTGCTCTCTCACCCAATACGGCAGGTCATCGGCGTAAGAATCCGAATCGTAAAGGAAGCCGCCCTCTTCCACGACCAAGCGCCGGGTATTGGGGCTGACGCGCCCGGTATACCAGCCCAACGGGCGGTTTCCGACGACGCGGGTGTGAACGGAAATCGCGCGTTCGAGATGCGCGCGCTCGGTGTCCTCGTCCACGAACTGGTAGTCGATCCACCGGAAACCGTGGCTCGCCACTTCCCAATCGGCCTCGATCATCGCGGAGCAGGCGTCCGTGTTGCGCGCCAGCGCCATGGCGACACCGTAGACCGTTACCGGAACCTCGCGATCGGTGAACAGATTGTATAGACGCCAGAACCCCGCCCGACTTCCGTATTCATACATGGATTCCATGATCATGTTGCGCGCCCCGGCGATCGGTTGGGCGCCGACGATCTCGGAGAGAAAGGACTCCGACGCCGCATCGCCGTGAAGGACGTTGCTCTCGCCACCTTCCTCGTAATTGATGACGAATTGCACGGCGAGTCGGGCCCCGTCCGGCCACTCCGGGTCCAGGGGGTGGCGGCCATAGCCGACCAGGTCGCGCGGGTACGAATCGTCGATCACTGGGGGTGGGCTCCCGGACGTCGCGGGGCGACGGAATCGCGGCCATACTCGGACGACCGGCGCGCCGACGCAAGGCGGTCGGATAAGGGGCGGCGCCGGTCCCAGCGAGCGCCGTCAATTCGCGCAACCGCACGAGGGAAATGTGACATGGGGAAATCGATCATCGTGGCAGGCGCGCTCATCGCCGCCGCCATTCTCGTGACCGGCATCTACAGGATCGAACGCGCCGACGAAAGCGCGGCATTCCGGCTCAACACTCTTACGGGCTCGTTGGAGCTGTGCAAGCTCGGCGCCTGCTTCGCGATGGGCGACGAATAGTCCGGCGGCGGCCTCAAGGCTCCTGCATGTCCGCGGGCCGTTCGGGAAGCGGATGGCCTTCCTCGAACGCCTTCAGCCGCTTTGCCGTATGCTCGATGAAGGCCACCTGCCGGCTGAGTCCCAAGAGCGCGTCCACGTACGCCTGCAGCGTCCGCTGCGGCCGCCCCTGTTCTTCGCGGCGCCAGGCGGCGGCGATGTGACGCACCTGCGCCAACTCCGACGTCAACGGCGATCCCAGGGCCGCGATGTCCGACGAGATCGCGTCGAAAACAGGCATGTCGAGAACGGGATACAAACCCCTGGGCTGCTGGCGAAGCAACGCTTTCTCCGGGGACACGTTCTTTTTCCGCAAATCCTCGATCCAGAAGTTGACGCGTTCGCGCGTATAGTCCAGGTGCGTCGTGCATTCGCGCTTGATCGCCTCGACCTCGCCCACGAATGCGCCGGCAAGCGCTCGCGCGCGCGTGTCCCGACGTTCGATCTCGATGCGGCGATGGGCCTCGACACGATGGCGCATCCGTCGTCGGTGGCGCCGGCCAGTTGCCAGAAACCGAGCAGGGTCGCGACCGAAAGCACGACGAGACCCGCGAAGACGCCGAACCCGTCCGGCATCGTCCACCAAGCGTCCGGGATCCACGCGACCGGTGACGCAGCCGCGGCGGAAACCGGGGACTCAGCCCCCCCCCTGGGTAATCGCCCGGCCGGTGGGGGCTACGCCGGGCGCGCCGAACCCCATCCAAGCACCGACCAAGGCCGCACTCGCGGCGCCGAGACGACGAATACCGCGGCTTCGGGCCGGGATTGACGTGAAACCGATCATGGCGAGTGCTCCGTCCCCGACTTCGTTTCGACCCCCGCGCCATCCGCGAATCATTGATGCGACCCGTGATGCGCCCGGGGCCGGGCGAAACCATAGTCGGCTAGGTATCGCCTTGACAACGACCGCGCGCCTCGGTGCCCCGAACGCATGGGTCGCGGGCGTGATTATTCCGTGATCTTGGCCCTTCGGCAGCTCGCTTCATCGGCACGCGATTCGCGCCCGGCCGAGGCGAGCGGCGCCCTTCCGGCGCAGAACCAAAGCTGATTCTTGAAATCGACGATCCAGAGCGTGCTGAACTCGATCCCGGTCGCGTCTCGAATCATGGCGCCGGGTTGCGCGGATCTGCTCGCGTATTCGAACTTCGGATCGGCCGCCAGGCTGGGATTCGCGCCCAGCATCACGGTTACGGCGATCGCGACCCCCATCGCGCCGATGCCTTTTATGGCTCCCTCCCGCGTG
>JASLLV010000153.1 GCA_030746935.1 Rhodospirillales bacterium
GGAAGCGACGAGCGATCCCTTCATATTCATTTTTTCAGTCTTCGTCCTCGCCTGCTTCATCGGCTTCTACGTGGTTTGGAGCGTGACCCCGGCGCTGCACTCGCCCTTGATGAGCGTTACCAACGCCATTTCGTCGGTGATCGTCGTCGGCGCCCTAATCGCGGCCGGGCCCGTGGACGCGGACTTCTCGAAGATCATGGGGCTGCTGGCGGTTACGCTCGCCTCGGTCAACATCTTCGGCGGCTTCATCGTGACCCAGCGCATGCTCGGCATGTTCAAGAAGAAGTAGGTCGGGCTATGGCTGAAAATCTCGTAGGGCTCGCGTACTTGGTGGCCGCCGTCTGCTTCATCATGGCGCTGCGCGGACTCAGCTCGCCGGAATCGGCGCGCACGGGCAACGTTCTCGGCGTCATCGGCATGATCATCGCCGTCGCGACCACGCTCGTCGATCCCCACGTGGTCAGTTTTGAGATGATCGTGGTCGGGGTCCTGATCGGCGGCACCATCGGCACCGTGGTCGCGCTGCGTATCGAGATGACGGCGCTGCCGCAGCTGGTGGCGGCCTTCCATTCCCTCGTCGGCCTCGCGGCGGTGTTCGTGGCCTCCGCCGCGCTTTACAACCCCGAGGCCTTCGGTATCGGCGTGGCGGGCACTATCAGCGCGACGAGTTTGGTCGAGATGAGCCTCGGCACCGCTATCGGCGCCATTACGTTCACGGGTTCGATCATCGCGTTCGCCAAGTTGCAAGGGGTAATGACCGGCGCGCCGATCGTCTTCAAGGGTCAGCACCCGCTGAACGCGCTCATCGGCATCGGCATCGTCATTGCGATCGTCTGGTTCGCGAGCGAGGAGTCGCGTTACGCCTTCTGGCTGCTGACGGGGCTGGCGCTGTTGATCGGATTCCTGATCATCATCCCCATCGGCGGGGCGGACATGCCGGTGGTCGTCTCGATGCTCAACTCGTATTCGGGCTGGGCGGCGTGCGGTATCGGTTTCACGCTATCGAACTCGGCGCTGGTGATCACCGGCGCGCTGGTCGGCTCGTCGGGGGCGATCCTCAGCTACATCATGTGCAAGGGGATGAACCGCTCGATCTTCAACGTGCTCTTGGGCGGGTTCGGGGGCGAAACGGCAGGCCCGGTGGGTGCCGGCGGTCGCGAACGGGGCGTCAAGTCGGGCAGCGCCGATGATGCCGCCTTCATCATGAAGAACGCGTCCAAGGTGATCATCGTGCCTGGCTACGGAATGGCTGTCGCCCAGGCCCAGCACGCGCTTCGCGAGATGGCGGACACACTGAAGGCGGTGGGCGTCGAGGTTTCCTACGCCATCCATCCGGTCGCCGGACGCATGCCGGGGCACATGAACGTACTCTTGGCCGAGGCCAGCGTCCCCTACGACGAGGTCTTCGAACTCGACGAGATCAACCACGATTTCTCGACCGCCGACGTCGCCTTCGTTATCGGCGCCAACGACGTCACCAACCCGGTCGCCAAGACCGATCCGACGAGCTCGATTTACGGGATGCCGATCCTCGACGTGGAACGCGCGAAGGCGGTACTCTTCGTCAAGCGCTCGATGGCGTCGGGCTATGCCGGCGTCGACAACGAGCTTTTCTTCCGCGACAACACGATGATGCTGTTCGGCGACGCCAAGAAGATGACCGAGCAGATCGTCCAGTCGATCGGGTAACGCGGTCGCGGTACCGCTAAGCGGCCGCACGCCCAAGTGCTGCCAGCAGGCTTTCCGTCTTCAATCCATGAACGGGGGTGCGCGCCCCGCCCGAATCACTCGGACGGTGCTTAGAAACCCTCGCGCTCGAGGCGCTTGCGTTCGAGCTTGCGCGCGCGGCGGACCGCCTCCGCCTTTTCCCGGGCCTTGCGCTCGGACGGTTTCTCGTAGGCCCGGCGGAGCTTCATCTCGCGGAAGACTCCTTCGCGCTGCATTTTCTTCTTGAGAACCTTGAGGGCTTGGTCAACGTTGTTATCACGAACGACAACTTGCACGGTGGATCCGATCTCCTCTCGTTTAATCGAACGGTTTGATTGTTCCTGCTTGGCCGGTCGGCCAGGCAGTCGGTCGCTATCTATCACACTCGCGGAACGATGTGAAGTCTGCGCCCGGGCCGGTCTGCGGCACGCAAACCTAACCCAGGGGTCGGCGGAGGCGTCATGGCCATCTTGAAGATCGCGCGCATGGGGCACCCGATCCTCAGCCGGCCCGCCGAGCCGGTCGATAATCCGGGCGATCCGGAGATTCACCGCCTTATCCGGGACATGATCGAAACCATGGCCGATGCGCCCGGAATCGGCCTTGCCGCGCCCCAGGTGCACGTTCCCCGACGTGTGGTCATTTTCCACGTGCCGGCGGATCGCGCCGAGGATGGGGAAGAAGGCGCCGAAGAAGCGGCCGACGAAGCGGACGAAGAGGTGCCCTTGACCATTCTCATCAACCCGGTAGTGGAGCGGCTCGGCGACGAGATGGCACTGGGCTGGGAAGGCTGCCTATCGGTGCCGGGGCTGACGGGCTTGGTTCCCCGTTTCACGCGGATTCGCTACTCGGGACAGGGCCCGAACAGAGATTCGATCGACAGGATCGCCGAGGGATTCCACGCCCGGGTGGTTCAGCACGAATGCGACCATCTTGACGGCGTCCTGTTTCCGATGCGGATGCGTGATCTTTCGCAACTCGGTTTCTTGGAAGAGATGCGCCTTCGAGTCGACGCCGAGAGGGAACCGGAAGGCGGGCCGCCGAGCGAGCTCTGAGCCGGAGTGATATCCGAAAGGGAGGCCGGGATGGAACGTGCCGCCGCGAAGGAAAACATACTGGTTGCGACGCTTCCCCACGTCCCGACCGACGGCTGGACGCGGCGCGCGCTCATGGCCGGGGCGCACGACGCCGGGTTCGCGTCTGATATGGCGATGCGCGCCTTTCCCGACGGAATGGGTGCGGTCGTGGACTTCATGTCGGCGTATTTCGACGCCCGGATGCTTGCGGCGCTCGCGAAGCGCGACCTTGCGCGAATGCGGGTTCGCGACCGTGTGAAGGAGGGCGTGCGCTTACGTCTCGAACTCGTGCACCCGCACCGCGAGGCGGTGCGGCGGGCGCTCTCGCTTCGTCTGCTGTCTCCCAACGCCGGCTCGGCGACGGGCGCCGCCTGGCGGACCGCCAGCGCCATTTGGTATGCCGC
This sequence comes from Rhodospirillales bacterium, assembly GCA_030746935.1. Lineage (GTDB taxonomy): Bacteria > Pseudomonadota > Alphaproteobacteria > Rhodospirillales > JASLLV01 > JASLLV01. Next base: position 3,188 of record JASLLV010000153.1, read on the forward strand.
CGGCGACGAGTCCACAGATTTCAATTATTACACGAAGCGCGCGATTCTCGTCGGCGTGCACGTCGCGACCACGCTCTATTGGCTCGATGATCGCAGCGAAGATTGCGCCGACACCTGGGCTTTCCTCGATCGTCGAATCGCGAACGCCATGGCAATTCCCAATCTCGATCCGAGATCAATCCTCGGGCGCTGTCTTCGGGCGCTTCCCATTAGCGGATAAGTGGCGGATAAGCTGCGCGATTTCGACAAAGAGAGGGCGCCGCCGTAGCGTGCGCCCTTTCCTCGGGGCAGGAGGGTCTCCTGCGCTTTCGCCAGCAAGGGGGGCATTGCTGGACATACCGATTAATGCGGAGTCTACAGGGCGCCGGAGCAAGGCGGCCAGTAACATCCGATCACGTCTGTGTGTTTGTGTCCGCCGGCCCGGCGGCCGCACCGATCGAATCCTTTCGATAGAGGCGGGTCATGTGACCCATCTTGCGTCCGGGCCGCAACTCATCCTTGCCGTAAAGGTGAAGCCGCGCACCCGGTTCGGCGAGGATTGCGTGCCAATCGTCGGCGGCCGTGCCCAAGAGATTGCGCATCACCGCGTCAAAATGCCGCTCCGTCGATCCGAGCGGCAGATCGCATACGGCGCGCACCAGTTGTTCGAACTGGCTGGTGGCGCAGGCGTCGATGGTCCAGTGACCCGAGTTGTGGGGTCGGGGCGCGAGTTCGTTCACCAACAGCCGGCCGTCCCGGGTGACGAACATCTCGATCGCCAAAAGGCCCACCAGCTCCAAAGCCGCGACAAGGCGCTCGGCGATTGCCAGCGCCTGCTTCCTTAGCGCGTCGTCAATCCCGGCGGGCGCGATGGTGGTGTCCAGGACGTGGGCGAGGTGGCGGTTCTCCACGGGATCGTAGGCGGCGGTCATGCCGTCGGCGGTGCGGGCGACGATCACCGAGATTTCGCGCTCGAACGGAACGAACTGCTCGACGATACCGGCGTCGGCGCCCATTTCCGCCCAGCAGGCCACGGGGTCCGCGCCGTCTTCGATCAGGACCTGTCCCTTGCCGTCGTATCCCATGCGGCGGGTCTTGAGGACGCATGGGTGGCCGAGGGATTCGACGGCGCTCGCAAGCGCGTCCGCATCGTCGACCCGCCGGTAGCGAGCGGTCGCGACGCCGAGGGCGTTGACGAAATCCTTTTCGTCGAGCCGGTCCTGGGAAATCCGCAGGCACTCCCATCGGGGACGAGTCGAAATCAGATCCGAAAGCAGCTTGACGCTGCGATGGGGGATGTTCTCGAACTCGAAGGTGACCACGTCGACGCCGTCGGCGAACCGCGCGAGCGCGGCCTTGTCGTCGTAGCTGGCGACCACGGCGGCCTCGGCGACCTGCGCGGCGGGGCTACGGGGTTCGGGCGAGAATACGTGGCAACGGTAACCGAGGCGGGCGGCCGCAAGGGCGGTCATCCGGCCGAGCTGTCCGGCGCCCATGATGCCGATGACACTCCCGGGTGGGAGCGGGTGAAGCGAATTCGAGGTCAAGGTAGCGGTACGCGCCGCGCTACGGGGTCTCGGACACGTTCGCCGTCTGCTCGTCGCGCCAGCGATCGAGCGCGGTCGCGATGGTCCCGTCGTCGAGCGCCAGCACCGCGGCCGCCAACAAGGCGGCGTTGATCGCGCCGGCCTTGCCGATGGCAAGTGTCCCGACGGGAACCCCGCCCGGCATCTGGACGATCGAAAGAAGGCTGTCCATTCCCTTGAGCGCCTTGGATTCGATGGGAACGCCGAAGACCGGCAACGGCGTAAGCGAAGCGGTCATGCCCGGCAAATGGGCGGCGCCGCCCGCACCCGCGATAATGACCTTGAGGCCGCGATCGCGGGCCGCAC
>JASLLV010000154.1 GCA_030746935.1 Rhodospirillales bacterium
CTCCCGCGTGTGTTGCCGTCGTCCGATCCGCGATCCGGTCGACCGACGACCCCTACGATACGGCCGAACCGCGCCACATTCCAGGACGCGATCGGCGCCCAATGGCGCGCATCGGTCTCAAGCGATTTCGATGAGTGCTTCGCCGGCGACGGCGGCGCCCCCCGGAAGCGACGGCGCGCCGCAGATGTAGCGGGCGGGACGGGCGGTATCGCCGAACACCTCCACCAACAAGTCCGTCGCCCCGTTCGCGACCTTGGAGTGGTCGCGGAATTCGGGTGTCACGCTGATGAAGATTCCGAGCCGAAGTACGCGCCGGACGCGATCGAGATCGCCGTCGCAAGCGGCGCGGAAGTGAGCGATGAGGTTGAGCCCGCAGATCCGCGCGGCCTGGTACGCGTCTTCGACCGAAATTTCTTTACCGACCTGCCCGATATAGCGGTACTCGCCCTCCCAAAGCGTTGCCTGACCGGAAATGAAGGCCATGTTTTCGGCGATTGTGAAAGGCGCGTAGTTGGCGACCGGCGAGCCGACGTCCGGCAGCGTGATCCCGAGTTCGGCAAGGCGCGCGTCGATCCGACCTGGCATCGTGGGTCTCCCTTGTTCGACCAATACCCCGGCCACCATACGGCGGCGGCGTCCGATGCACCAGAACCGGCCGGCCCCGCTTCGGTGGATCGCGTGCTATTCTGGTAGCGCGCCCCCTCGGGTGCGGCGCGCAGCACGAAAGACGGCGCGCGCCATTGCCCCGGTCGCGCCGCACTAGGCGAGGAGCCGCCTGATGGACCAGGCCGGTCCGCCGGACCCCGATCCCAACCCGCCCCTTCGTAGGCCGCCGCCCGGGGCCTGCGACTGCCACGCCCACGTCTTCGGCGGACCGAGTGAATATGCGCTGGACGCCGGGCGCAACGAGGACCCGGCGCCGGGAACCCTCGAAGATTACGTTGCGCGCTACCGGCTGATGCACGCGGCGCTCGGGATCGAACGCGGCGTACTGGTCACGTCGAACGCCTATGGCAACGACAACGCCTCGACCACCGACGCGCTCAGCGCCCTGGGGATCGAACGCTACCGAGGAATCGCCCTGGTGGGAGCCGATGTCCGACGCGAGACGCTGGAGGAACTTCACCGCATAGGGTTCCGCGGAGTGCGGATCAACACGGTGACGCGCGGCGAGATGACGCTCGACGATGCCGCCGCCATGGCCGGAACGCTTGCCGAGATCGGCCTGCATCTCCAGATCTATTTTCGCGGCGCCGACGCCCTTCCCGCACTCGCGCCGGCGATCACGGCGCTGCCGGTCCCGGTGGTGGTCGACCACCTGGCGCTCATGACGGACGCGGCAGCGCAGGCCGGCGAACCGGGGAAGTCCCTGATTCAGCTTCTTGGCGCCGGCAGAATCTGGATCAAGCTCTCGGGCGCCTACCGTATTTGCGACGATCCGCCCCACTATCGCGAGACCGCATCGTGGGTGCGCAGTCTGGTCGCGGCCAATCCGGAACAGGTGATCTGGGGCACCGACTGGCCGCACGTCCGGCACACGGGCGCGATGCCCAATGACGGCGATCTCTTGAACAAGCTCTGGCTCGATACGGGCGACGACGACACCTACCGGCGGATCTTGGTCGACAATCCGGCGCGCCTTTATGGCTTTGAGCATCCGTGATCGCCTTGACCCGATCGCCGACAGGACCCAATACTCACGCAAAAGTAATTTGGAGGACGCGAAAATGAAGGTGGAACTGAAAGGCGTGATCCCAGCGATCACGACACCGTTCGCGGACGACGGCACGCTCGACCTCGACGGCTTTCGCGAACTCGTCGAAGCGGTGATCGGGGACGGCGTGCATGGGATCGTCGTTGCCGGCTGCACGGGCGAATCCTGGGCGCTGGCGGATGACGAACGCGCCACGCTGTTCGCGGCCGCCGTCGATCAGGCGCAGGGGCGCGTGCCGATCGTTGCAGGCTGCGGCGCGATCACCTCCGCAAGCGCTATCGGGTACGCGCGCGCCGCCGAGAACGCGGGCTGCGCGGCAGCCATGATCCAGCCGCCCTGGTACGTGATTCCCGGCGAGTCCGAAGTCGAATCGTATTACCGCCGGATCATCGCGGGATGTGACATTCCGATCATGCTCTACAACATTCCCCGACGGACGGGCATCAACATGAGCGCGGACCTGATCGACCGTCTGGCCGACGAGCCGAGCGTGGTGGCGCTCAAGGAAAGCTCCAAGGATTGGCTGGTGCTGTCGGCCATGATCCGTCGGGTCAGCGACCGGATCTCGGTGCTCGCGGGCTACGCCAGCGCGCTCGGTCTCGCGGCAATCTCGGAAGGCGCCGTCGGGTATGTCGATTCGATGACGCCCGTCGTCGGGCGGCTTTCGCGCGAGTTCTTCGATGCCGCGGTCTCGGGCGACGTGGTGACGGCACGAAACCTCCAAGGGGTCATGGCCACGCTCAAATTCTTCGATTGCGGGACGTTTCCGGCGACCGTCAAGGTGGCGCTGGAGCATATCGGGCGGCCCGGCGGGCTCCCGCGCGACCCGATTGCACCCTTGACCGAGGATCAGCGCGCACGCATCGGCGCAATGCTCGCAAACGCCGGCCTGATACCGGCGGCCACGCGCCGCGCAAGCGCCTAACCACGAAGCCTTGGGCCGGGCGCCACGGCGACAGCCGGATACCGCGGGTCGGAAGCGGGCATCACGTTTCGGCCGCGCTTGACTTCGATCATTGCCGAGGACGCGACGAGTCGCGATTCTTAAGGCGTTCGATTTCCGGAATCCGGGCTCGGACGGAAAGACGCGCGGCACGGAAGACGGCGCGCGCGCCTCGCGAGCATCGGAAGCCTGTTCGAGCGCGAGGAGGACCGACGATGACGATCGCGGCAACGATCAAGCGCTATCTCGACGATCAGGGCGTCACGTACGAGGTCGTGACGCACGCCCACACCGCCAGCAGCATGGAGACGGCGGCCTCGGCCCACGTCTCCGGCGAGGCTCTCGCCAAGGCCATCGTCTTCAAGGACGATGACGGATTCGTCATGGCGGTGATGCCCTCCACCTACAAACTGGAGCCGGGGATGGTGCGCGAGCTGACGGATCGCCGGCTCGAGATGGTCGGCGAGGACGAGCTCGGGCCCTTGTTCGAGGACTGCGAGCTTGGCGCGGTGCCGCCCTTGGCGGCCGCCTACGGCCTCGAGGCCGTATGGGACGAGACGCTCGCGCAAGTGAACCAGGTCTTTTTCGAAGGCGGTGACCACGCGGACCTGGTGCGTGTGAGCGGCGAGGACTTCGGCAAGCTTATGGGCGACGCGCGACGGGGCGCGCTCGGCCACCACATCTAGGGCGGACCGGATTCACGCACTCGGGATTCACCGCAGGTGATTCCGCCCGACCGTGATCGAGTCGATGCGCCGCCCTTCGACGAACCGACGGTGCTATCGGGTGACGGCGCCGGCTCTGCGCGCGCCCTCTATTTGGGCTGCGGGACGATCCGCAAGTAGGGCTTCGGCGCCTTCCAGCCATCGGGGTACTTCTTCTTGGCGTCCTCGTCCGAGACGGTGGGGACGATGATGACGTCCTCGCCCTGCTTCCAGTTGACCGGCGTCGCCACCTGGTGGCGGGCCGTAAGCTGGCACGAATCCAGAATACGCAACACCTCGTCGAAGTTTCGCCCGGTGCTCATTGGATACGTCAGCGTCGCCTTGATCTTCTTGTCGGGGCCGATGACGAATACCGAGCGCACGGTCGCGTTGTCGGCCGGCGTGCGGCCCTGCGACGTGTCGCCCGCCGTCGCCGGAAGCATGTCGTAGAGCTTGGCAACCTGAAGCTCGGGATCGCCGATCAAGGGGTAGTTGACGGCGTGGCCCTGGGTCTCTTCGATGTCCTTCGACCACTTGGCGTGGTCGCCGACCGGATCGACGCTGAGGCCGATGGTCTTGCAACCGCGTTTCTTGAACTCGGGTTGCAGCCCGGCCATGTATCCGAGTTCGGTCGTGCACACGGGCGTGAAGTCCTTGGGGTGCGAGAACAACACCGCCCATCCGTCGCCGATCCACTCGTGAAGCGTAATCGCCCCCTCGGTCGTTTCGGCGGTAAAGTTCGGGGCTTCGTCATTGATCCTTAGCGACATGGCTCCCTCCACTGGTCTTATGAAGCATGGTCCGCGCATGGCGCGGCGAAATTCCCTAATCGCGCCTCGGGCGCTCGCGAACCTTATCACGGGCGAACGCGAGTGCGTCCCATTATCAAAGGGAGCGCGCCGGATGTGTCCGGCCGCCGCCCGGGCCTCAGTCGAAGGCCACGGAGCGGGCGGCCCGGCGCGTCTTGTCGGCGGGCCACGGCTCCGGCGTCGAGGGCGGCGCGCCGGAATCGGAAACCCGGGTCCCGAAATGAAGATCGGCGATGGCGACCGCGCCGGCGCCATTCTCGACCGCCACGCCCGCGCCTTCCAGAAGCTCGACGTTAAGTACGCCGTCCCAGATCCCGGCCCAATACGCGGTGCCGCGGATCCCGACCGTGGCAAACTCGGTCGCCAGTTCGAACGAGGCATCGGCACGCTCGGCGATCTTGCCCGAAGCCGCCTTCATGACGCCTGTCATCAGCCGCAGCGCCGCGTTTGCCTCGAACTCGCGGAAGACGAAGTCGACGACGACAAAGCTTGTCCGCTCGCCGAGCGTCAGAACCGATTCGTCCATCATACGGACTTCGAGCCGGGCACCGGGACCGGTGGAGATTACGTCGCCCACAAAGATGCGCTCGCCCACGCCAAGCACGCGGGGCCGGGCGTCCTGAACCGCAAGGACATCGCCCTTCACCCGCGTCACCGCGCCCGCCTCCTGGTCGTCGGCCGGGGCGTCCATGGCGTGGCCGAGCGCCGCGCCCAGCGCTACGACCAATGCGATCGCGGCCGCACCGGCCGAGATACTCTTCGCGTTCATGACGTCAACTCCGAAATGCTCGACCGCGCTTCGCCCCCAATTGCTAGTGTTGCGATTCCAACGCTCGTTTCCCACGGTTGACCTTTTCGATGATGGAACTGGCGGATGCGGCCCAGAC
>JASLLV010000155.1 GCA_030746935.1 Rhodospirillales bacterium
GGTGACCCGATCGCCCTCGCTCCACCTTTTCGCGCCCGCGCCAAGCGCGACGACTTCTCCCGCGACCTCGAGGCCGAGCAGATCGGGAGCCCCTTTGGGGGGCGGATAGAGACCGCGGCGCTGCATGAGATCAGGGCCGTTGACGCCGGCGGCCGCCACCCGGATCAGGACTTCGCCGTCGCCCGGAACCGGGAGCGGTCGGCGCCCCGCCTGAAGGACCTCGGGTCCGCCGTCGGCGGTAATCTCGACTACACTCATGCTATCGGGAAGTTCGGCGCTCACGGGCTTGGACCTCCTGGAATAGGGACGCGGGTCCATCGGTGGACGCACACGACCCTCGGAACGAAAAGTAAGGACTCGGTGGTGGAGGCACGGTCGCCGGCAGGGACGCCGGTAGTGTCCTCGCGATGCGGTTTAGCGCAAGCGGCTTCGGGATGTCAAACGCGCCCCGTTCACCAGCGTACCTCGGATCGCAAAAGCGTCCCTCTCCGGTTGCTTCGGGTGCGATTTCGGCCTAGGTTTCGATGCCGATTTGCGCGCGGGCCGGTTCCCGCGCGGTCCGAAAAATTTCACGGTTCAAGGCGATGAAGAACAAGCGGGTGGAAAGCGCGAAAGAGGCGGTCGCCGACATCTTCGACGGGGCGTCCGTGATGATCGGCGGCTTCGGGCGCGGCGGCGTGCCGGAAGTGCTCATCGACGCGGTCTGCGACCACGGCGTCAAGGATTTGACCGTCATCAGCAACAATACCGGCACGCGCGAGACGGGGATCGCGCGCCTGCTCAAGGCCGGTTGCGTGAAAAAGATGGTTTGCAGCTTTCCGCTGGCGACCGAATCGAACGTGTTCCGCGACCTCTACAACGCCCACAAGGTCGACCTCGAGGTGGTGCCGCAGGGCTCGTTGGCCGAGCGGATCCGCTGTGGCGGCGCCGGGATCGGCGGGTTCCTCACCCCGACAGCGGTGGGAACCGAGCTCGCCAAGGGAAAGCAGACCATCGAGCTCAACGGCCGCGAATACCTGCTCGAGGTGGCGCTCCGGGCGGACTTCGCGCTGGTGCGCGCAAAACAGGTAGACGGCCGCGGCAACCTCACCTATCGCATGGCGGCACGCAACTTCAACCCGGTGATGGCGACCGCCGCCGACACGGTCATCGTCGAGGCGATCGAGGATGTGCCGGTCGGCGATCTCGATCCGGAATGCGTCATCACCCCGGGGATCTACGTCACCCGGTATTTCGTGTCCGGCACGTACAAATCGCAGATGTAACGGAGATTGAGGATGGGCACCGCGACACTCGAGAAGGCGGGTCTCGACCGAGAGCAGATGGCGAAGCGCTTGGCGCTCGAGCTTCAGGACGGCTGGCTGGTCAACCTCGGAATTGGGATGCCGACCAAGTGTTTGCCCTACGTTCCGCCCGAGCGCGACGTCCTGTTCCACAGCGAGAACGGCATCATCGGCATGGGACCACCGCCCGCCGACCCGGCGGACGCCGACAACGATCTGTTGAGCGCCGGCAAGAGCCCGGTAACGCTGATCCCGGGCGGCTGCTTCATACACCACGCGGATTCATTCGCCATTTCGCGCGGTGGCCGGTTGGACGCCACCATCCTGGGCGCCTATCAGGTGGCCGAGAACGGCAATCTGGCGAACTGGCGGCTGCCCAACGCGCGCACGGGCAGCGTCGGCGGCGCCATGGACATCGCGGTCGGCTCGAAACGCGTATTCGCGATCATGACCCACGTCACCCGCGAAGGCGAAGCGAAGGTCGTGAACGCGCTGAGCTATCCGCTCACGGCATTGCGCTCGGTCACCAAGATCTTCACCGATATGGCGGTGATCGCGGTGACCGCCGACGGCCTCGTGCTCGAAGAAGTGGCGCCGGGACTGACGCCGGACGACGTCCAAGCGGCGACCGAACCGAAGCTCACGGTCTCGCCCTCGCTCAAGACCATCGAGGTCTGAGACCGACTCCGTCCGAACGATTTGCCGTTGGCGTCATGGCCGGGCCGCGGAGGGGCGACCCCGGATTCGTATCGCCCTTTCACCGGCTCCGGCGTCACGGCGCGCGCGATCCGGTCGAGCGGAACCTGGTTTCAATCCGCGAAGTCGGGGGTCATCAACGAAACGCCGAGCTGCGCCCGGCGCCGGAGCCACGGGCTCGGGCGGTAGCGGGGATCGCCGGTCATCCGCACCATGTTCTCGAGGATCGCCAGCACCGTGCCGGGGCCGAGGTCGTCACCAAGGCTGAGCGGTCCTTTCGGGTAACCGCGACCGATGCGGACCGCCTCGTCGATATCGTCGGGCACGCTGATCCGCGCCTGGGCGATGGCGCAGGCGATGTTGACCATCGAAGCGAGCATGCGCTGGGCGATGAAGCCGGGAGAATCGCCGATGACCGTGACCTTGGCGCCGGTGGCCGCGAACAGTGCTGAGGCCCCCTCGCGCGCAGACGGTCGGGTCGCGGGCGTCGTCATGAGGGTGATCCGGTGTTCGAGATCGACCACGGTATCGACCGCGACCGTACGCCCGGCGTCAACGCCCTCGTCGATCGCCGCCGTGGTGGCGTCATTGCCGAGCGGAGTGACGAGGATGAGGGCGTCGTCGGAGGGCTCGGCCCCGTCCTCGATCGTGACGCCGGCACCAACGCCGCCGAGCAGCGCCAGGATCTTGGCCCGCGCCCCGGGATCGACCGCGCTTACCCAGACGTTTCGGGGAAGCGTCGTCGGTACCGGCTCCTCGGGCGGCTCCACCATGCGTCCCTCTTCGTAGCGATAGAAGCCGGCCCCGGTCTTGCGCCCCCAGAGACCAGCGGCGAACCGGCGCGCGGTTTCGGGCGAAGGTCGGAAACGGGGTTCGCCGTAGTACTGGCGGAAGCTCGATTCGAGCGAGCGGTGGGTGACGTCGAGGGCGGTGAGATCGAACAGCTCGAACGGGCCCATGGGGAAAGCCGCCGCCTCGCGCATCACGCGGTCCACGTCGGCGGGCTGGGCGACACCTTCGGCGAGGATGGCGAGCGCCTCGGTGCTGTAAGCGCGGCCCGCGTGGTTGACCAGGAACCCCGGCGAATCCTTGACCCGTACCGCGCGGTGGCCCATTCGTGCGAACAGCGCCATAAGCGTGTCCCCGGCGGCGCGGTCGCTCAGCTCGCCGTCCACGACCTCCACCAACTTCATCAGGGGCACCGGATTGAAGAAATGCGCACCGGCGACGCGCCCCGGTCGGGCGCATTTGGCGGCAATGTCGGTGATCATCAGCGACGACGTGTTGGACGCGAGTATGCATTCGTCCGACACGCACCCTTCGAGCTCGGCGAACAACGCCTGTTTGGTTTCGAGGTCCTCGAGCACGGCCTCGACGACGATGCCGGTCGCCGCCAACTCGGCAAGCCCATCGACGATCTCGATGCGAGCGATCGCGGCTTCGGCCTCATCGGCGCTGCTTTGTCCCTTTTCGGCGCGGCGGCGGAGCATCCGGGCGATAAACGTGCTGGCCTCGCGGCTGGCCTCCGGCTTGGCGTCGGTCATCTTGACGCGAAAGCCGCCCGCGACCGCGATCTGGGCGATCCCGCGGCCCATGGCGCCGGCGCCGACCACACCGAGCACGAAGGCCGGATCGTCTATGTTTATGGTCATGGGTGCACTCTCCGGGTCCAGCGCGGATCGCGGTTGATCGGAACCGCGAGGCGGTTGCGATCGCACGTGCCATCCGCTCGATTTCAACAGAGTAGACCAGATTCACGTGGTCGGCGGATCGCGCTAAAGCGATTCGGACCGACAATGCCATGGTCTTGGGGACGCCGTCTCTCATACCAGGGATGAGGTGCGCGCGCCAATCGTTGAGGACCTGCAAGTGGGCTCGAGCCCATCGCTTTTAAGTGGAACCGCGATGCGGCTCCAATCAAACGCGCCCATCCGCTCGATCTCTATGGTGGTGACCAGATTCACAACGTCGGTGGATCACCGCAGGTGAATCCTTGCGACCGTGATCTGGTCTAGGCCCAGATCTCCATTGCGAGCCCGCAGGCGTCGCGGTGCGGCGGGTCGGGAAGCCGCAAGGCGGTGCCGGCGAGGATGCGTTCGGCGGTCCAGGTGAGGGCCAGTGCGTCGATCACGTCGTCGTTCCCCCAGCCCCGTCCGCGAAAGTCCGCAATTCTTTCCGCGGCGACGACGAGGCCGGTCTCGCGGAGAAGGGCGATGCGTTCCGCGCGCCCCACCGCGCGGCGCTTGGGATGCCGTGCCGGCGTGCCGGCGATGGCGAGGAAGGCGAGCTCGGGATGGGCCTCGCGGATGTGCGCCTGAAGCGCCGGTGTCATGGCGGTGTCCACCTCTCGCAGCTTGGGGAACAGGGCAAAGCACTGCTTCGAGATGCCGACGCGGGCGTGCGAGCTTGCGCGGTTGGCGGCGAGCGCCCTTCGGTAGTCGTCGGCCATCGTCAAGGCGCTGCGCACGGGCGGCAAAAAGACCGAGGATGCGCGTGGCCGGCCGAGGAGCTTCCGCGCCGCGCGGTCGCACGGACGCCCGCCGCGCTCGGCCGCGCCGAGAAGGCCGATGGGCATGTCGAGGGCGACGACCGACGCCTCGTTCGCCAAGGCCACCACCTCGGCGAACGATCGGCACAGGCGGAATTCAGCATCGCTCCCGTCCGCACCCGCGCGCCTTACCGCCGCGATCCAGCCCGCGCGGCAGCCGTCGACGCCGGCGACGTGGCTCATGCGTGTCCGTGCGGCGACAACCGGAAAAGCTCAGAAACGATGGATAATCTCATTTAACATCAACCGATTAGGTTAAATATCGGTAATTTAGTTAACTCTATTAGGCAACAAACTTCCCGCGCAAATCGTTTCGAGGGCGATTAACTAGGGTCAGCACTCATTAACCATTAGGTGATTCAATGACCTGGAACCTGACAGAGGAGGTTTTGGGTCATGAGAGG
>JASLLV010000156.1 GCA_030746935.1 Rhodospirillales bacterium
CACCAGATGGCCGACGTCGGCGAGACCGAGCCCCGCTTCCGACAACAGCGCCTCGAGACCATCGAGCGCCCCGACCGCGGGGTCCTCGGGCGTCGTCAGGCACTTGTGGATGCGCATGTCGCCGGTGTCTGCGTCCACGAGGACGAAATCGGTGAAGGTGCCGCCGATGTCGAAGCCGACGCGATAGCGATCCGTCTCGTTCGCCATGTTTGTTCCCTCCCAGGGTTAGAACCGGCCATTGTAGGTAACGAGCCGTGCGCACGCAACGCAACCGCGACGGCGCCTCAAACCTTCAGTCTTCGTCGATCAGGAGGACGCGTTGGGGCGAGACGTGCACGCCGTAGGTCTTGAGCGGGTTCGTACCCGTCGCGCGGAACCAGTGACGGCGGTTGGGCTCCAGCACGAGGGTCATTCCGGGCGCGAGAGCGACGGTCTCCGCCATGCCTTCCATCCAGACTTCGCCGGTCCCTTCCAGGATCGTCAGAACTTCGAGATAGGGATGCGAATGGGTCGCGGTACGATAACCCGGCGGCGAGGTCTGGATGCCGACACGAATCGGCGTCGAGCCCCCCTCGTCACCGACCAATGTCCGGTAAGTGGCCCCGCGCGGGAACTCTTCCTCGGCGATGTCGTCGTGGAAGACAATGGTCACGGTCGAACCTCCTTCCGCCCCGACAGAATCGCAGGGCTTCGATCAAAGATGGGTTATCCACGAGCGACAAAATCCTGGTCGCGACCCCCGTTGTGCTGATAATAAAACGCGTTCGGGGCCGGTGCAGCACAGATTTCGCCTGCTCCGCCGAGGTGTGTGGACGCCGAAACCAGGGAGTTGTCAATCGTGAGTGAAGCGTGGGCCGTGGCTTTGACCTTTCTTGCGCTTTTGGCGGGCGCGATCATGCTCGGAGCCTGGATCGGAAAGGGTACCCAGAAATAGACGCCGGACGCGGAAATCCAGCGACTTAGCCGGTCTGGAATCGCGAAAGTTTTTTCGAGGCGAGCCGTTCTGGAAACCACTTTCCCCCGAAGGAAGAACGCGGCCTAAGCGCGTTCGGTCAGAGCACGCGATTACACGCGCGCGCAAAACGCGCGAATTCGATGGCGGCTCGCTATCCCTTTGATCGACGTCATGGCGCGGCTACGACGGTTGCGAATAGTGTCGCGCCAGTCGGGCGGGATCGATGCTGGGGAACCGGTTGTAACCCACTAAACATAAGATTATCAGTTGGTCTATGCGGCATGGATACGCGATCACGGGGATCCGCCCGGCGACGGCCGATGAGATAGCGCGAGCGCCGAACGGCGCCGGCGGGCATCCACGGGGTCGAGGACGACGGAAGATGCCGGGGTCCGTGAGTGGATCTCCGGTAATCTGGAAAGGGGTCGTGCGAACATGAGAGGAGCGCTGATCGCGCTCGCGCTTGGTGCCAACGTCGCGGCGTTTTCGTGGATCTATTTCACCTTTGCGCCCGATGACCCATCCAATAGCGGCGGCGAGAGCACTGAATCGGTTTCGGTGCAACTTCTCGCGTTCATGGTGCCGACCCAGAGCACGAAAGACGGCCGCGCCGGCAAGGCGCCCGTCACCATCATTGTCGAGGTCCCGGACAAGGACCAGGTTTCCCTCGTCTGTCGACACACGCCCCGCGTGCGTGATGCCGTGCTCACGACTCTTTATGACCACCCGATTCCGGTTGACGCGGACGGCACGCTCCAACTCGACGCGGTCCAGGCGCGCCTGGGACCCGCCATTCAAAAGGCCTTGGGCGCAAGCCCGATTTCCGGGGTTGCGGTCGTTGCCGGAGTGAAACCTTCGGGATCGAGAGGCGGCGCCAAGTTCGCCGGCGCGCGGGCCTGTCAGGCGGTAAAGAAGTCCGATCCGAAAACCCCCGACCCGCCGAGCGGGACAAAGCGCTAAAACTTTTCCGTTTCGTCGGCTTCTACCCGCACCCGGCCGGCCGGTTCAGTCGATCTGTTCGCCGATAGGATCGTCGCTCAGATCGATCCAGATGGTCTTGGTCTCGGTGTACTGGTCGTGCGCCAGGAGCGAGTTATCGCGCCCGCCGAAACCCGAGAGTTTGTAGCCGCCGAACGGCGTCGTGATGTCGCCCTCGCCGTAGCAGTTGACGGTAACGGTTCCCGCTTGCAGCGCGCGAGCAAGCGCATGCGCGCGCTTGACGTTAGAGGTGAACACCGACGCCTGCAGGCCGTAGGCGGTATCGTTGGCGATCTCCACCGCCTCGGCGGCATCGCCAACCGCAATGACCGACAACACGGGACCGAATATCTCGTCGCGCGCGATCGTCATCTCGGGCACGACGCCGTCAAAGATGGTGGGCGCGATGAAATATCCGCCGCCGTTTTCGATCGCGCCTCCGCCGACGAGAAGCTCGGCCCCTTCCTTCTTGCCGGTCTCGATGTAGCCCAGCACCTTCTCGTACTGCTCGGGCGTGGTCATGGCGCCGAGATGGTTCTGGGGATCGAGCGGGTCGCCGATTCGCCATTCGCGGAAGCGGTCCATCACCTTCTCCACCAGCGCGTCCTTGATTTTGCGGTGAACGATGAGGCGCGAGTTCGACGAGCAGTTCTGGCCCATGTTCCAGAGCACCGACTGGGTGACGTGGGCGGCAACGGAATCCAGGTTTTCGGCGTCATCGAGCACGAGGCAGGGGTTCTTGCCGCCGCACTCGAGTACGATCCTTTTGAGGTTGCTCTTGGCGGCGTACTCGAGGAAGAGCCGGCCGACCTCGGTCGAGCCGGTGAACGAGACCATGCGGATACCGGGGTGAAGTCCGATGGCCTTGCCCGTGGTCTCGCCGGGGCCGGTAACGACGCTGAGCACGCCTTCCGGGATTCCGGCCTCGAGCGCCAGTTCCGCCACGCGAAGCGCCGTCGTGTTGGTCTGCTCTGCCGGTTTCACGATCACGCTGTTCCCGGCCGCCAGCGCCGGCCCGATCTTCCAGGCCATCAGCATGATCGGGAAGTTCCACGGGATCACGCAGGCGACCACGCCGAGCGGCTCGCGGACGATCATGCCCAAGGCGTCGTCACCCGAGGGCGAGACCTGGCCGTAGATCTTGTCGGTCGCCTCGGCATGCCATTCGAGGCAGTTCAAGGTCTCGGGTAAGTCGATCAGGGCGCAGTCACGGATCGTTTTGCCGCTCTCGAGGCTCTCCATCACGGCCAGCTCGTACCGGTTCCGCTTCAAGAGCTTGACCAGCTGGATGAGAACGTGCTTGCGCTCGGACGGGTGCATCTTCGACCAGGCGCCGCGTTCGAACGCCTCGCGGGCCTTGACGACGGCGCGGTCCACGTCTTCGGCGTCGCAAGACGCGACCTCGGCAAGCACCTTCCCCGTCGCCGGGTTGACGGTCTCGAAGGTCCCGCCGCCATGCGCGGGCGTAAAGCGACCGTGGATGAAGGCGTTGACGGGAAGCGACAGCTCTCGGGCAATCGCGCCGTATTCGTCCCTAGTCAGGAGATCGTCCATCTCACCCCTCCCTTCAATCCGACGAAGCCCGGGCCGAGGCCCGCTTCGGCGTGGGTGCCGGCGCCTCGTCCACGCTGACCGGGCGCGGCCCTTTCGGCGCCGCCCGTGCGGCGCTTTCCGCGACGATGGCGCGGACCGTCTTCTGGGCGGTGAGCATCACGTCCGTCATCTGACGGCGAAGCTCCTTGGTCATGGGCCGTTGCGGTAGCCGCACCGCGCCGCCCGGAAGGCCCTGCAGCTCGCACGCAAACTTGACGCACTGCAGGAACTTGCCGCCGCGCTCCAAGACCGTAGTCAGCGGCAGCAACGCCTGCATGATCCGGCAGCCCTTTTCAAAGTCCCGTTCGATGACGCAGGCTTCGTATAGCGCCAAGGTCTCGGGAAGCGCGCAGTTGGCGGCCGCGCACACCCAGCTTCTCGCGCCCCAGACGAAGAACTCGAGCGCCAGGTCGTCGATGCCGCAACTCAACTGGATGTGCGGGAACTCGCGGGCGAGCAGGTGGATGCGATGGACGTCACCGCTCGATTCCTTGATCGCGCAGAAGTTGGCGTTGCGCCCGACGCGCTCCAGGAACTCCTCGCCCATCATCACGCCGGTGCGTCCGGGATAGTTGTAGAGCATGATCGGAAGCTTCGCCGCGCGTTCGACCCGCAGGCAATGGGCGGCAAGCTCGCGCTCGGTGGGAAGCGCGTACGGGGGTACGGCGAGCAGGAGGGCGTCGGCGCCGGCCTCTTTCGCAGCACTCGCATAGGCGCAGACGGACTCGGTCTGGAAATCGTTGACGCCCGCGAGCCAGGGCACGCGACCGCCGACCACGTCGGACGCCTTGCGGAATTGCTCGAGGCGCTCGTCGCGCGTCAGCGCGTAAAATTCGCCCGTCGTGCCGCCGATGATGACGCCGTGGGCGCCGTTCTCGATCTGATAGTCGATCATGTCCGCCCAGCCGCGTTCATCGACGGACTGGTCGTCCTTGAACGGCGTGATCACGGGCGGATAAATGCCCTCGAATTCCATGTGTTCCTCCCCATTCGCCCAATCGGCGCGGGCGACGCCCACATTCGCGGGCAAGCGCGGCGCCGAGCCGCGCGTGGCCTATTCTAGCCCCGCGAGGCATCGAAATTCCACCGCCAAGGATCGGGGCGGGGATGCGGACTGGCGCCGACAAAGTGGATAACGCGGTGGGCTTCAGCAAACCGGCCCCGGGGGGCGCCCGAACCCTCGCCCGTGGCTCTAAGAGTCCGGCTCGAAATGAATTCATTGATTTCAAGCCCTTGCGATTCTTCGGCTGAGGAGTTGAATGCTGGCGATCAGCAGCCAGGCCTCGGCGCTTTCGATGGTTTTTTCGAAGTCCTTGGCGAGGCGTCGGTTGCGGCCAAGCCAAGCGAAGGTCCTCTCCACCACCCATCGCCGGGGCAACAGAACGAAACCCTTGGCCGCATC
>JASLLV010000157.1 GCA_030746935.1 Rhodospirillales bacterium
CGCGGTGGCGCTTTTGATCGCCGCCAAGGCCACCAGCGTCGTGGTTCCCTTTTTTTACAAGTACGCGGTCGACGCGCTCACCGCGGAAGGCGCGGCCGTGGTCGTGGTCCCGATCGCCTTCCTGATCGCCTATGGTCTCGCCCGTGTCATGGCCCAAGCGTTCGGCGAGCTTCGCGACGCCGTATTCGCGAAGGTGGGGCAGCGCGCGGTTCGCCAAGCCGGGCTCGCGACTTTCACGCACCTCCATACGTTGGCGCTGAGGTTCCACCTGGATCGCAAGACCGGCGGCATCAGCCGCGCCATCGAGCGCGGCATCAAGGGGATCGAGTTCGTCCTCAACTTCACGCTCTTCAACATCTTGCCGACACTGTTCGAAGTCCTTCTTGTCTGTGGCGTCCTATGGGCGCTTTACAACGCCTGGTTTGCGGCCCTCACCTTCGTCACCATCGCCGGGTTCATCGTCTGGACGCTGACCGTCACCGAGTGGCGGATCAAGTTCCGCCGCACCATGAACAGGACCGACAGCGAGGCCCATTCCAAGGCCATCGACAGCCTGCTCAATTACGAGACCGTCAAATACTTCGGAAACGAAGATCACGAAGGACGCCGCTTCGACGGAGCGCTGCGCCGCTACGAGGAGGCCGCGGTCAAGAGCAAAACTTCGCTTTCACTCCTCAACATCGGCCAAGGCATCATCGTCTCCGTCGGCCTGACGGGCGTCATGATCATGGCGGGATACGGCGTACGCGCCGGGACCATGACCATCGGCGACTTCGTTCTAGTGAACTCGTACCTCATCCAAGTTTACCTGCCGCTCAACTTCCTCGGTTTCGTCTACCGCGAGATCAAGCAGTCGCTGACCGATATGGAAGCGATGTTCGCGCTCGGTAACGAGATCGCCGAGATCCGCGACCGATCGGGGGCGCCGGCGATCGAAGTCGCGCGCGGCGAGATCGCCTTCGAAGACGTCACATTCGCCTATGATCCCCGGCGTCCGGTTCTGGGCGGCGTGTCGTTTACGGTCCCCGCGGGGGGAACGGTAGCGATCGTGGGATCGAGCGGTGCCGGCAAATCGACAATTTCGCGACTCCTGTTCCGATTCTACGACGTGGGCGCGGGCCGGATCGTGATCGACGGCCAGGACATCCGCGACGTGACCCAGGCAAGCCTTCGGGCGGCAATCGGAATCGTGCCCCAAGACACGGTGCTGTTCAACGACACGGTCTATTACAACATCGCCTACGGGAACCCGCAGGCGACACCGTCGGAGGTCGAAGCCGCGGCCCGCCACGCCCGGATCCACGACTTCATTGTCGCCCAGCCGGACGGCTATCAGACCGTGGTCGGCGAGCGCGGGCTCAAGCTCTCGGGCGGCGAGAAGCAGCGCGTCGCCATCGCCCGGACGATCCTCAAAGAGCCCCGAATCCTTTTGTTCGACGAGGCCACCTCGGCGCTCGATACCCGGACCGAAAAAGAGATCCAGGAGTCGCTCCGCGAGGTCTCGGAAGGGCGCACGACGCTGGTGATCGCGCATCGGCTGTCCACGGTCGTCGACGCCGATGAAATCGTGGTGCTGGAAGCGGGGCGAATCGCCGAGCGGGGAACCCACTTGCGGCTACTCGCGCTCGGCGGGCGCTACGCCGAGATGTGGGCCCGTCAGCAGGAGGCCGCCCAGGCCCAGGCAACACTCGAGCGGGCCAGCGACGATAGCGCGGAGGCGGCGGAATAGGCTGGTTCAGGCGCGTCGCGGCAGAATCACGTCGGCGGCCCCCGAAGCGACCCGATCACCCCGCTGATCGACACCCCGGACATCCAGGGAAATGGTCGTCAGCGCCGCGTCCGTCGCGGTAACGCGGGCCGAATAAGTGATCGTGTCACCGTAGATCACCGATCGTTCGATCCGCAGGCGAAACCGTTTCAGGAACCCGCGATCGCCCATCCAATTGGTGATCAAGGGTGCGGCGGTCGAGAACCGCATGACCCCGTTGTCGAACGGACCGGCAAGGCCGCTGTCCTGGGCGAGGTCGAACTCGAGGTGCTTCTGGGGATACTTGACCGGAACCCCGGTCAGGGGGTTGGCGGTGGCCAGGTGCGGGAACTCGTTCAGCTCGATCCGCCCCAATCGGCCCGGCCGCCAGCCGGGGCCGGCGGCGGCGTACCAGCACACCAGATCGCCGACGGTAAAGGGGCCGCGGACGATGGGCGGAACCGCATCGCCGGCGGCAACGTCTTCGAAGTGGAAGGCACCGCCGCCGGTCCGGGTCTCGGACGCCATCGCCGCATCGAGCGCCGCGATCTCGCCCGAGCCGTAACGTTGCACGGGCGTATGCGCGGAAGGCTGTTCTCCGGCCGCCCCCATGATGATCAGAGTGCCCGTCGCTCGGCCGACGAGTGCTTCGTCCTGGTTGCGGTAGCCAATCTCGGAGATCACGAAGCCGAGGCGGCGGCCCGCCTTGTTCCGCTTCTCGTAGAAGTCTTTCTGAACGGGATCCACGCTGAGGCGGTCGCCGAGGCGGATGGGCGCAAACCACTCGATCTCGAGCCCGCCGATGAGCGAAGTAAGCGGCGGTTCCATGCCCGCGCCGTGGAGGATCGGATAGGAGACCGAGGTGAGGAAGCAAGGCGGTGCGACGATGGATCCATTGGTCGTTTGGCCCGCGTAATCGGCGTCCAGCCAGAGCGGGTTATCGTCGTCGGTCCCCAGCGCGAAGTGGTGGATGGCGTCGGCGCTCGCCTCGGTGTTCCAACTCTCCCATTCGCAAACCCGCTTGCCGGTCAATTCCCGGGTGCGGGCGCAGTATGCGTCGAACGGCGCGTCGACGTCGTCGGGCACGGCCATTGGTTCCTCGTATCTGCCCCTCAGGCGGCCCGGGCCGCGGCGTCCCGTTCGATCCAGCCGCCGCCGAGAACACGGGTGCCGTCGTAGAAGACGCAGGCCTGACCGGGTGCCACTCCCGCCTGGGGTTCCTCAAACGTCACCTCGGCGCCGCCACCGCGAACACCGCGGACAATCGCCGGGACCGCCGGGGCGGCCGAGCGAATCTTGACCGTTACATGGGAACCGGTGCGAAGCGCTTCGTCTTCGCCCAGCCAGTTCACGCCGCGAAGCTTGAGGCCGCGCTCGAAGAGCGCTTCGCCGGGGCCGACCACGACGCGCCGGCTCTCGGCCTCGAGGCGGATCACATAGAGGGGCACCGCGTCGTCACACCGCCCGCCGAGGCCGAGCCCGCGCCGCTGACCGACGGTGAAATTGATGATGCCCGCGTGACGGCCAAGGACCGTGCCTCCGAGGTCGACGATCGCGCCCTCTTCCGCGGCGCCGGGGCGCACCGCCTCGACCACGCGGGCATAGCTGCCGTCGGCAACGAAGCAGATGTCCTGGCTATCGCGCTTGTCGGCGACCCGGAGCCCGAACTGCGTAGCCAACTCGCGGGTCCGGGCCTTCTCCATGGAACCTAAGGGAAAGCGCAATACCGCCATCTGCTCGCGGGTCGTGGCGAACAGGAAATAGCTCTGGTCGCGCGCCGCCTCGGCGCCGCGGTGGAGCTCGGGTCCGTCCGGTCCGAATTCGATCTGCGCATAGTGGCCGGTGACCAGCGCGTCGGCCCCCAGCTCGCGGGCGGTCCCGAGAAGGTCACGGAATTTGATCCGCTGATTGCACCTAACGCACGGGATCGGCGTCTCGCCCCGCGCATAGGCGTCGGCGAAATCTTCGATGACGGCGGCGCGGAAGCGGTCTTCGTAGTCGAGCACGTAGTGGGGAATGCCGAGTGAGTCGGCGACCCGACGGGCGTCATAGACGTCCCGGCCGGCGCAACAGGTGCCGGGCCGGGCGCTGGCGGCGCCGGCGTCGTAAAGACGGAGCGTGACGCCGATCGTCTCATAGCCCGCTCGCGCGACCATCGCTGCGGCGGCCGATGAATCGACGCCGCCCGACATGGCGACGACGATCCGTGCTTGCGCCGGGTCCTTGCCCAGTTCCAAGAGGTCCATAGCCGGCGACTATAGTCGCTGGGCGCCGGATTTCACGCGATTTCCGCGAATCCGGATGGTGGCGCGAACGTATCTCTTGGGGCTGCCCTCCGGCGCCCGCGGGCGTTACCATGGCGCCATGTGCGGACGTTTTTCCCTTGCCGCGAGCGGGGATCAGATTCGCCGGGATTACGACTTGATCGGCGCACCCATGAACCTCGCGCCCCGCGACAACATTGCGCCCACGCAATCCGTCCCCGTGGTCCGCCGAACGGGCGCGCACGAGTGCGAGGCGGTCATGATGCGTTGGGGGCTGATCCCGTCCTGGGCCAAGGACGCGCGCCTGGGTGCGCGCATGATCAACGCCCGCGCCGAGACGGTAGCCGAAAAACCAGCCTTTCGCGTGGCGTTCCGAAGCCGCCGCTGCCTGGTGCCGGCGGACGGCTTCTACGAGTGGCAGGCGCGCCCCGAAGGCAAGCAGCCCTACCGCATTGCGCGGCCCGACGGCGGGCTGTTCACATTCGCCGGTCTGTGGGAGCGTTGGGAGAAATCACCCGACGGCGCGCCCGTCGAGTCGTTCACCATCATCACCACGGCCGCGACCCCGGAACTGCACCCCATCCACCCGCGGATGCCGGTTGTCGTGGATTCCTCGAAAAACGCGGCCTGGCTCGACGGCGATGCGCCCGCCGCACTCAACCTACTCGCCGCCGCGGGCGATGACACCCTGGTCGCGATTCCCATCGGCACCCGGATCAACGCTGTCCGCAACGACGACGCCGCGTGCATCGAACCGCTCGCCGGGTAAGAGGGATTTCCGGGCTTCGTCCCGAATTCAAGCCGCACGCGCGGCGATTTCCGTGCCATGGCCCAGCACTAGGGTCAGGACCCATTAATTTTCTGTTCAGCATTTTTGCCGATGATGATGATCCTGTTC
Organism: Rhodospirillales bacterium; assembly: GCA_030746935.1. GTDB lineage: Bacteria > Pseudomonadota > Alphaproteobacteria > Rhodospirillales > JASLLV01 > JASLLV01. The sequence continues at coordinate 4,910 of JASLLV010000157.1, forward strand.
AAG
>JASLLV010000158.1 GCA_030746935.1 Rhodospirillales bacterium
GGGATCTATCCGGTCCCGTTCCTCGACGCCATGCACGCCTCGGTCGAAAACCTGATCGCGCGAGTGGATGAAGCGCGGGCGATGGCCGAGGCCGCGACCGCGATCGCGGGTCGTTAGGGAAAGGAACGAGGAGAGGTTCGAACCGATGCCGCTCGCCCAAGTTCCCGATCTCGTGCCGGCGCTGCCCGAGGTATTCCTCGCCGTCGTCGCCATGGCGTTGTTGTTGCTGGGCGTTTTCCAGAAGGGGGGCGCCGCCGAAGGGATGCGGACGGCCCGCCTCGTCTCCTACTTAAGCGTCATCGCGCTCGCGCTCACGGTGCTTCTGGTGATCGCGCCCGGCGGCAATCGTGTGCTCGTCTTCGGCGGCATGTTCGTCGTCGATTCCTTTGCTATCTACGCCAAGGTTCTGGTTCTTCTCGCCTCGGCGTTCTCGATCATCATCGCCCGCGACTACCTCGAGGGCCAGGGGATCGCCCGGTTCGAGTATCCGGTGCTGATCGTGCTGGCGACGCTCGGCATGCTGATGATGATTTCGGCGAACGATCTCATTTCGCTTTATCTCGGGCTCGAGCTGCAAAGCCTGTCGCTTTACGTCATCGCCGCATTCCAACGCGACGACACCCGTTCGTCCGAGGCCGGCCTCAAATACTTCGTGCTTGGCGCGCTCGCGTCCGGAATGTTGCTCTACGGAAGCTCGCTCGTGTACGGCTTCGCGGGCTCGACGAGTTTCGACGCGCTCGCGGCCCAGTTTCAGGCGGCCGCGCCGGCGGCGCCGTCGGTGGGCCTCGTCGTCGGCATCGTCTTCATCGTCGCGGGCCTCGCGTTCAAGATCGCCGCGGTGCCGTTCCACATGTGGGCCCCGGACGTCTACGAAGGCGCTCCGACGTCGGTGACCGCATTTTTCTCGTTGGCGCCCAAGGTGGCGGCGTTTGCGATGGTCGTTCGGGTCCTGGTCGGGCCCTTCGGCGATTTGATGGCGCAGTGGCAACAGATCATCGTGTTCCTGTCGATCGCCTCGATGCTGCTCAGCGCGTTCGCCACCATCAACCAGCGCAACATCAAGCGGCTGATGGCCTACAGCTCCATCGGCCACGTCGGTTATGCGCTCATCGGGGTGGCAGTCGGCGATGCGAACGGCATCCGCGGCGTCCTGATTTATCTCGCGATTTACGTCTTTATGAACCTCGGCACCTTCGCGTGCATCCTCGCCATGCGGCGCGGTGGGCGCATGGTCGAAGGGATCGACGATCTTGCCGGGCTCTCGCGGAGCCATCCGATGATGGCGCTGGCGCTGGCAATCTTCATGTTTTCGATGTCGGGAATTCCGCCGCTGGCCGGATTCTTCGCAAAGTTTTACATCTTCCTCGCCGCGATCGAGGCCGAACTGTACGCACTGGCCGTGATTGGGGTGCTGTCCAGCGTCGTTGCCGCCTTCTACTACATGCGCATCGTCAAGGTGATGTACTTCGACGAGCTGGCTGAGGCGCTGGACAAACCGCTGGATGCCGGCGTCGCCGCCGTGCTCGGGCTCACCGGCATCGTTATCCTGTTTTTCTTCGCCTATCCGGGCCCGCTTCTCGCCGGCGCCGAGACGGCGGCGGCCGCCCTGTTCGGCGGATGAGCGTCGAAATCTCGCTTCCGTCCGGCTACCACCTGGTACGCTTCGACACGCTCGAAAGCACCAACGACGAGGCTAAGCGCCTCGCCCGCAGCGGCGCCGCCGACGACGGCACCGTGGTCTGGGCGCAAATGCAAACCGCGGGCAGGGGCCGGCGGGGACGAATCTGGAAATCGGAACCGGGAAACCTATTCTGCTCGGTTCTTATTGATCCGGGGTGTCCACCCGCCCAGGCGATGCAAATGAGCTTCGTTGCGGCCGTCGCGCTGGCCGAATTTCTTGAGACGATTGTTCCTCGTGGAACGCCGGTGGAGTGCAAGTGGCCCAATGACGTCTTGATCAACGGACGCAAGGTGGCCGGGATCCTTCTCGAACTGGTCGCGGGGCACGTCGGCAGCCGACTGGTGGTGGGCATCGGGGTGAACGCCGCCCAAACTCCTGCGATCGCGGGCATTCCGGCGACTTCGCTGGCGGCCGAGGGGTGCTCCGAGACCGATCCAGGGCGGCTGTTGGAGGGGTTGTGCCGGAGTTTCGCCCACTGGCGCGGGCGATGGTCGTCTTCGGGATTCGAGCCGGTTCGCGCCGCGTGGCTGACGCGCGCCAAAGGGATCGGCACGCCGCTAACCGTCCGCTTGGCGCGGGAATCCTTCGACGGCACGTTCGCGGGTCTGGACGATGACGGCGCGCTCCTCGTCACTGCCGCCGGGGGGGTGCGCCGAGTCGCCTCGGGCGAAGTATTCCACCCCGGTCCATGAGACGCGCCGAGGGCGCGCGACCATGCTGCTCGCAATAGATTCCGGCAACACCAACGCGGTCTTCGCGGTCTTCGCCGAGGACGGCACGATCGTCGGCGAATGGCGCTCGGCAACCGAAGGCACGCGCACGGCGGACGAATACGGCATCTGGCTGATGGGTCTCATGACCTTGGTCGGGATCGATCCCAAGCGGGTCGGCGCCGCCGTTATCGCCTCGGTCGTGCCGGCGACGCTGTTCAACTTGAAAACGCTCTGCCGGAAGTACTTCGAGACCGAGCCCTTGATCATCGGCGACGAAGGCGTCGATCTCGGCGTCGGTGTTCGTGTCGCGCGCCCCGAAGAGGTGGGAGCCGACCGGCTCGTCAACACGGTGGCGGCGCACCACGTCTATGGCGGCCCGGTGATCGTCGTCGATTTCGGAACCGCGACCACCTTCGACGTGATCGACGCCGAAGGCGATTACATAGGCGGCGTCATCGCGCCCGGCGTCAATCTGTCGCTCGAAGCCCTGCACGCCGAGGCCGCCCAGCTTCCCCGCGTTGCCGTCGAGCGCCCACCACGTGTGATCGGGACGGCGACCGTGCCGGCAATGCAATCGGGAATTTTTTGGGGGTACGTGTCGATGATCGAGGGATTGGTGGCGCGTATCGCCCGGGAATTCGGCTCACCCATGGACGTGATCGCCACCGGCGGGCTGGCTCCTTTGTTCGCCGAATCGATCGATGTGATCAAGGCATGCGATCCCGATCTGACACTCAAGGGGCTTCACCTGATCTACGAGAGGAATCGGCGTTCATGACCCGCAGCGACGAGCTTGTTTTCCTGCCGCTCGGCGGTGCTGGCGAGATCGGCATGAACTTGAACCTGTACGGGTTCGGCCGTCCGGGATCGTACGAATGGTTGATGGCCGATCTCGGGATCACCTTCGGCGAAGGCAGCATGCCGGGTGTCGACGTCATCTTGCCGGATCCCGCATTCATCGCCGAGCGCCGTGACAAGCTGCTCGGCCTCGTGCTGACGCACGCCCACGAGGATCATTTGGGTGCGGTGCCGTACCTGTGGGACCGATTCGAATGCCCGATCTTCGCGACGCCGTTCACGGCCGCTCTCTTGAAGCGCAAGCTGGGGGAGGCGGGACTGGTGGATAAGGCGAAAATCACCGTGGTTCCGTTGGGTGGGCGGTTTCGCCTCGGCCCCTTCGAGCTTGAGCTGATCACGCTCACCCATTCCATTCCCGAGCCGAACGCGGTGGCCATCCGAACGCCGCTGGGAACGGTGTTGCACACCGGCGACTGGAAGCTCGACGGGGACCCGGTGATCGGCCCCACGGCGGACGAGGACGCGCTGCAATCACTCGGCGACGAGGGCGTGCTGGCCATGGTCTGCGATTCGACCAACGTCTTCGAGCCGGGATCGTCCGGGTCCGAGGCCGATCTCCTCGAGAGCTTGAGCGCCGTGATTGGGGAATCGCAAAATCGGGTCGTCGTCAGCTGTTTCTCCTCCAATGTCGCGCGTATCAAGACCATTACTCGGGCCGCGACCGCGAATGGGCGAAGCGTCGCCCTGGCCGGGCGTTCGCTCAGAAGGATCGACGCGGCGGCGCGCGAGACCGGCTATTTGAGCAAGCTTCCGCCATTTCTCGACGAGTCCGATTATTCCGGTCTGGCGCCGGACAAGGCGGTCCTGATCTGTACGGGAAGTCAGGGGGAACCCCGTGCGGCGCTCGCGCGAATCGCTGCCGACAGCCACCCCAACGTCACCCTGGGAGAAGGCGACCGGGTCGTCTTTTCCTCGCGCGTGATCCCCGGAAACGAAGTGGCGATCGCGGCCCTTCAGAACCAGCTGATCCGCATGGGCGTCGAGGTGATTACGTGGAAAACCCATTTCGTCCACGTCTCGGGTCATCCGGCGCGCGACGAGCTGGCCCGCATGTACGCGCTGGCGCGGCCGCGGATATCCGTTCCCGTTCACGGCGAGTTGCGCCATCTGAGAGAACACGCGCGACTTGCTGGAAGCTGTCAGGTTCCGACCGCCCTCGTTGCCGAAAACGGCGCGCTCGTGCGATTGGCGCCCGGGCCGGCCGAAATCGTCGAACGCGTGCCGTCGGGCCGCCTGATCGCAGATGGCGATCGCCTGATCGCGTGGGACAGCCCCGTCGTCCGCGGGCGCACTCGCGCGCTGTATCACGGAAGTGCCGTGGTGACGGTGGTCCTAAACGGCGGCGCGGTCGTCGAACAGACCCAACTCACCACCATCGGTCTCCTCGAGGATGACGACGAGGAGATGATGCACGTGCTTCGCGAGGTGATCGCCGGCGCCGTGGCCGAATCGTCCTCGCGGGCCGGATGCGACGACGAGAAGATACGCGAAGCCGTTCGGATCGCGGTGCGGCGGGCGTTCTCCGATGCCTTGGGCAAGCGGCCGGTGACGAGCGTGCACCTCGTCCGCAACTAGGGTCAGGACCCATTAATTTTCTGTTCAGCATTTTTGCCGATGATGATGATCCTGTTCAAGGAGGACATCACA
>JASLLV010000159.1 GCA_030746935.1 Rhodospirillales bacterium
TCGTGACGTTCGGCGATCCCGTGACACGCGACGAGGAGGTCGTCGCTACAGCGCAGCGGATTGGACGGGCCGGGAAAGATCGTGATGCGCCCGCCATTCCAGCGCGTGATGGTGTCTTCGCACATATCGGCGAGCTCATGAGGCGCGCGCGGGACCAGGGGATTGTCCCGCGCAATGTCGTCGGCGAGCGACGGGCCGATGCCCTCGATGTTCGCCGGGTCGATATCGTCGTAGCCCCGGTCGAAGACACGGAGCGCGATCGCCGCCCGCATGCCGCTGTCGGCGTAGGCCCGCGCCACCGGACCGACCGCGTCGGCCGTGCAATTCTGCTCTGGGTAGTGGTCGATCGCCGCCGTGATGCCGGAACGGATCATGTCGAGACAACCAAGCAACGCGGCGGCGTAGATCTCGTCATCGCCGCGACCGGCGGTATCGGCCTGGTTGGTCCACATGAAGCCGACGTGATCCATGCCGTCGGCCGTGCCCCTGAGGACATTGAGCGGCGAATGGGTATGGGCGTTCACGAAGCCCGGAACCACCAGTCGATCGGTCCCCGACAGCACCGAGGTGCCCGCGATCGGGGCGGTATTGGGGGCGACGATCTCGGCGATGACGCCATCACGGATAACGATGTCGCCATTGGCGAGGCGAAAGCCGACCTCAGAGCGCGCCAGATACGCGCAGTCGCGGATGACCGTCGTCGCGGCGACACCGGTGTCCGACGTCACCGGCAGCCTCGATCCGAGCCTGCCCGCGAAACCGGTGTCACTTTTCGGCGCGCACCGGGTTGCGCAGCAGGCCGATGCCCTCGATCTCGATCTCGCAGGTATCGCCGGCCTTCATGAACACCGGCGGCTTGCGCACGAAACCGACGCCGTGCGGCGTCCCGGTCAGGATGATGTCGCCCGGCTCCAGTGTCATCACCTTGCTAGCGACGCTGACCAATGTCTGGGTGTCGAAGATCATGTTGGCGGTCGACGACGACTGCAGCACCCGGCCGTTGAGGCGGGTCTCGATCTTGAGCCCCTTGCCACCCTTGGGCAGCTCGTCGGCGGTGACGAAATCGGGACCCCAAGCGCCTGACTTGTCGAAGTTCTTGCCGAGCGTCCACTGCGAGCTCCGCATCTGATAGTCGCGGATCGAGCCTTCGTTGGCGACCGAGTATCCGGCGACGTGGTCGAGCGCCTTCGATTTGGTGATGTTGCGTCCGCGACGGCCGATCACGACGACCATCTCGCATTCGTAATCGAAGTGCTTCGACGCCTTGGGCCGGATGATGGCCTGGCCATGTCCGACGACGGAGCTTGGCACGCGCAGAAACAGGATCGGATAGTCGGGCGGCTTGAGCCCGGCCTCGGCGGCGTGATCCGAGTAGTTGAGGCCGACGCAGATAATCTTGCCCGGGGTCTCGATCGGCGGAAGAAACGTTCGGGGCGCCTTGATGACGGCGCGCTTCGGCGCCTGGCGCGCCGCGCGGGCGGCCTTGTTCATCGCCCCCTTGCCGGCGGCGAGCAATCCCGCGAGATCTCGCGGCAAACTCTTGTCGGCGACCGACAGATCGACCACATCGCCGTCCCGGCGAACGCCCAACGTCGCCACCCCGTTCTTCTTGAAGTTCACGATACGCATCGTTGATGCCTTCCTTTCGCGCTCGAGCCGGTCCTCTTCGCGGAACCGGCGGTTCAGCCTTCGGGGTCGCCGAAGGTCAAATACTCCCACATGCGTTCGAAGATGCGCCCGCTCGAGACCGCCCTGGCTTCCGCCTCGGTCTCGGTCATCTCGACCGGCGTGACGCGATCACCCGCGGCCAGCACCGCGAGCTCCGTTGTGGCGGCCTCCTCGAGATAGAACGCCATGACGATGCTTTCCTCAACGCTGGCGCCGGTCAAGATCGCGCCGTTGCCCCGCATTACGATGGCCCGCGCATCGCCCAGCGTCTCGGCCAACCGGGCGGCGGCTTCATCGGAGCGAAGCAGCGTCGCGTCGTCCCACAGCGGTGGCGCCGGCGCGAAATAGCTGCCGAATCCATGGCGCGCGCGCGGTGTGAGGCGCATCGTCGACAGCGTCATCACGTCGCGCAGGAACGTTCGGCAGATGCCGTTGACGTCGGCGCGGCGCTTGTAGATCTGCTGGTGGCAGCGCACCTCGCCAAGGACGCCGTCCGGCAGTGCGCCCTCGATGGGCACGATGTCGCCGGCTTCGCCGGGGGCAATCAGTCCCATGGGCTTGGGCGCGCAGACCACAAATGTCTCGTCGTCGAGCCGGGCGCTGATGTGTCCGTAGGCGTGACCCAGACCGTGGCGCGGCAGCGCCCGCGCCGCCATGCGCACCCGGCGTTGGGTTTCGCCGATCGGTTCGCCCAGCGCGCCGAACTCGCCGTCCGTCATGTTCAGGCCTGGAACTCGGGGATGTCGGGGCGCGCGCCCCAGACGCAGAACGCGCTGTTGTCGAACGGGAACTGACGCGGCCGGTAATGGGGATCGTCGATCAGCCGGACGCCGTGGGAATACTCGTAGACCATCCCGTCAGGCCCCTCGAAGTACAGGAACTGGGCGCCCGACGTGGCGTGGCGGCCGGGCCCGAAGACGATGCGCACCTGACGGTCGGTCAGGAAATAATACGACCGCATGATGTCGTCGACGCTCTCGACCTGGAAGTTGACGTGCTGCACGCCGGGCTCGGCGGCCGGGAACAGGGCGATACGGTGATGCACCGCATCGAACGACATCAGCGGCACGTCGCCGATCCAGTCGTTGGCGCGGATGTTGAACAAGGTTGTCCAGAATGCCTCGTCGCGCGGCGCGTCGGTGGTCTTGAGGCCGACATGGCTGAATTCCGTGATGCCGGCATCACGGCTCGGGAAATAACGCCGGCCGCTGTGGAATGGACGCAGCACGACGTCGATGCTGTTGCCGGTGGGGTCGTCGAAGTTGATGAATGCCATTACCCGACGCTCGGCGCATTCGGCTTCGTTGCCCCGGCGAACGGCGACGCCGGCATTCTCCAACTCGCTCGCCGCCGCGTCCATTTCGGCCCGGGTACGGACTTCGAAGCCCACGGTATGGTTCCGGGGATCGCCCTGAATGTAACAAACGTTGTGGTCGCGATCGTCGCCTCGAACATAGGCGCACCCGTTCTCGCGTCCGACGAGCTCGAGCCCGATCGCCTCGGTTGCGTATCGGACAGCTCCGTCGAGATCCGCGGTCCCGAGCCGAACGTAACGTATGTCCACCAACTCGATCATGTCGTCTCCGCGAAGGTTGCCGAAGTCGCCAAAGGCATTGCATCGGCCGGCAATGATACAGGTCGGGCCACGGCGTTCAACCGCGATCTGGCGGCCCCTTGGCCCCGCCGACCGTCGGCAGATCCTACCCAACGTGGTCGGCAGATCCTGCCGAACTGAACCCCCGGAAACCCCATTACTTTCCCACGCTTCGAGAATAAATCGTTTATATTCAATGCTATACATAAATTGGAGGATTGGCCCAAATCTTGCGTCCGTTGGACTGGACAAGCCGGCTCGATGGTTGGCGTCGTGCGCACGCGACCGCGGCGAGCCGGTGGGAACTAGGATCGGATGAACAGGAATGGCTTCGTCGAGTATTGCCGGCATGGGCCGAAATATTGCGGGCCGGCTCGGCAACGGATTGACCGCTGCGGCTCGCGATATAAAGGGTTACGGACGGACCAACACGCTGGCCGCATATGCCCACGACGTCACCATGGCGGCACTCGCGTTCGCGATTTCATACGTACTCAAGGCGGGCGGCGCCCTGTCGATTCCGGCGGACGTTCTTGTAGCGACGCTCTATTTCGCCCTCATCGCCGCCGGTGTGTTCTGGGTCACCCGGATAAACCGCAGCCTGTGGCATTACGTTTCTCTCGCGGACATGACGGCCATTGCCGGATCGGCGACACTAACGGTCGTTCTTTTCCTGCCGCTCTATGCATTGGCGCCCAACCTGTCGATGCTTCCCGCGGAAACCTTGATCATCACGTGGCTGCTGCTTGTCGCATTCCTCGGCGGGCCACGCATGGCGTATCGGCTGATCACCGATCGACGCCGCGGCAGCGCCGCCGCCAACTTCAAGCGCCCATTGCTGTTGGTCGGCGCGAGCGACGGGTCCGAGCTGTTTCTGCGCGCGCTCGAGCGCGATCCGACCGCGGACCTACGTGTCGTCGGCATCGTCGACGAGATGGGCAACCACCTCCGGCGAAGCATCCATGGCGTCGAAGTGCTGGGCGCCATGCAGGACATCGAGAGCGTCGTCGAGGCCCTCGACAGGCGCGGCGACCGGCCGCAAGCCCTGTTGGCCACCGAGGACAGCCTGTCGCCCGCGGCGCTACGGGCGCTCCTCGACCGCGCCGAACGCCTGGGGTTGACATTGAGCCGGGTTCCCCGCCTCACGGAACTTCGCAGTGGGCTCAATGACCGCGTGCAAATCAAGCCGATCGCCATCGAGGATCTTCTGGGCCGTCCCGAAGCGGGCCTCGATCGCGCCGGCATGGCCGATTTGTGCCGCGGGGCCCGGGTTCTGGTTACCGGCGCCGGCGGTACCATCGGCAGCGAGCTGGTACGCCAGATCTCGAATTTCGCTCCGTCCCATATCACGCTGGTCGACAATGCCGAGTTGCATCTCTACCAGATCGACCTAGAGCTCTCCGAACGCCATCAGGGTCTGTCGCGAGCCACCGTGATGGCCGATGTGCGCGATCCAGAACGCATAAGGGGGATCTTCGCCGATCAAAGCCCCGACCTGGTCTTTCACGCCGCAGCGATGAAGCACGTGCCAATGGTCGAAATGAACCCGGTCGAAGGCGTGCTCTCCAATGTGCAGGGAACTCGCAACGTCGCCGACGCCAGTGTCGAAT
>JASLLV010000015.1 GCA_030746935.1 Rhodospirillales bacterium
ACGCTTGGCGTGACATGGTGTCCGCCATGACCGTCGAATTCCTCAAGTCCGAAAACCAGATCACGGCGCTGATATCCTCGCCATCACCGCGCTTGATGAGGCCCTGAAGGACCCGCTCTCCGGTATGCTTGCCAAGATAGGTTTCCAGCAAAGTTGCGGCGGTACGGCGCAAGGCGTGGGTCTCCAACACGCACGCCAGAACCGGTAGAATTTCAGACATTTGTTTCAGCTCGTCGGTTGCGAAACCGCCGGGTCGGTCGCACGCAATGGTGACCACGTTGATCTGACCATCGGAAAACGTAAACGGCATGGCCACGTAATCCGTCGCGCCCTCGGCGCGAATCTGCTTGAGAATCGGGAAGTCGAGTTTTGCTCCGGGAACGTCGAGGCGTCGGCGGATACCCCCGGCGCCTTCGTAAATGCCGGCATAGGGGCTGGACCGATATTCCTTGGTGTTTTGGGTACCGTGCGCAATCGGGGACGCCTCTACCGTGCCGGCGTCGCGACGCCAGGTGTAGCGGGTTCCGACGAGTTGGGGATGAAGGGTCAGCATGGTGAGTTGGACCCGCCACAAGGGCAACCCGCCTGCGACCGCGCGCCGGTACAGCTCACCAAGGAGTTCCGGCGTCTCCGCGACGTTGCGCCCCTCGGCCAACAGCCATTCGGCGAGCGGGTTACCACGTCGCGACGCACGCGCGCCCAACGCCCTGGGACGCGTCATTTCCGTCACGCCGGGCGATCGGGACGGCGTAGCCTCGGCGCTTTCCCTGGCGGGCGCGAACGCGCTATCTTGCGCGGCGAACCAGCCGGTCGCGGAGCCGAGAGAAGGAGGAATCGACGTCATGGCAGAATTTCCCGTGGGCATCAGCACCATGTCCTACATGTTCACCCATTCGGCGCATGCCTGCCTCGACCACCTCGCCGACAAGGGCTTTCGTCTGTTCGAGCTGGTGGTCTTTCCCCCCCATATCTGGCCGACGACCCTGGACGAGGCGACCAAGCGCGAGATCGCAACCCTCGTCGCCGACCGGGGGCTTACCATCACGTCGCTCTGCTATCCGGTGCTCGACAACAACATCAACAGCCCGGTGCCCGAGATGCGCCGGTTCACGATCGACATGTACAAGCGCGTGATCGACCTTGCCGGCGACTGGGGCGTGCCGCGGGTGCTTGTGCTTCCGGGCCCGATGCATCCCTATTTCCACCCGCCGTTCGAATGGCTGATGGAGTGGTTCGCAGAAGGCATCCGCGAGCTTTCGCCGCATGCGCGTGGGGCGGGCGTCAAGCTTCTGGTCGAGAACATCCAGTACACGTTCCTTCCGACCGTGGCCGATATCGTCCGCGCCCTCGACGAGATCGGCGACGAGACAATCGGCATGAACTACGACGTCGGCAACGCCGTTATCGCCGGCCGTGATCCGGCCGAGGAATTGCGCCTGAACATGGACCGGATCGGGCTCGTGCATGTGGCCGACGTCAATCACCCCGACGAGAACCGGAAGATCCCGATCGGAACCGGCACCATCGATTATGCGGCGATCGCCGAGACCTTCCGCGCGGTCAACTATTCGGGGCCGTCGATGCTCGAAGTCATCACCGACGAGGACCGCGACGCGAAGATGGTCGCGAGCTGCGCCGCGCTCGCCAAGCTGGGCTGGGCGCCGCTGGCGGGCTGAGCGCGCGGGAGGCGCCAAGGTGTCGGTTCAGAAGCGTCGCGCCGAGGCCGTCGCCGAAACCATCGCGCTTGTGCGCGCGAAAGTGGAAGATGGTGCGCTCACGCCCGAGATCCTCGCGTCGATCAAGGCACCGATGATCGCGCTGGCCGCGAGCGATGCGCTGTTCCCGGCCGAACACTGCCCGCCGGGCGACGAGATGTTCGGCGGCATGTACCGGCTCAGCGAGGACGCGGACCGGCGTTTCGCCCTGTACGCGTCGGCCGAAAAGTCCGGATTCATAGCGCCGCCCCACGACCACACCACCTGGGCGGTCATCGCCGGCGTGCGCGGCGCCGAGCACAACGTCTTCTATGCGCGCACCGACGACGGTGCCGAGCCCGGCGTCGGGACCCTGGAAAAGACGGGCGAATTCGCGGTTCTTCCCGGAACCGCGGCGGCGTTGATGCCCGACGACTTCCACACCATCGAGATCACCGGCCCTGAGGCGGGGTTGCACCTGCACCTTTACGGACACAGCCTGCAGGACGTGCCCGAGCGGATCGTCTTCGCCGGCACCACGGGCGGGCCCTGGCGCGTCTTCCCGCCCGACGCCGGTATCGGCGCGCCCGTGATTCCGTGGGCCGAGCTTGAGTCCGCGCTTGGGGGCGACGATCCACCACTGGTCATCGATCCCGCACCGCCCGAGGGGTTCGTAGCAGGGCGCATTTCGGGCGCGATCTCGCTGCCCCTGGGCGGCCTCGCTACGGGTATCGGGCCGATCGCCGGCTCGCGCGACCGCCACGTCGTGCTTTGCGGCGCCGACAGGACGGCGATCAAGCGCGCCGCGCTCGCGTTGACCCACATGGGATTCGGCGCCCTTTCACAGCTTTCCGGCGGGACCGGCGAATTCGACTGACGACGCCGGCGCTTGCGCTTGCGCGTTTTTCGGGTTGGGTCTAAGCTGCGCGACCGCAACAATTCTCAATGCAATTCAACGACTTCCCAAGTCGTCAACCAGGGATGAGCGCCATGAATGACGTTTCGGCCTACCTGTCGGAGGGCCTCGACTATCCGCGCTTCAAAAAGCATTTCTCTGAATTCATCGGCATCGGCGACAACGGGCATTTGTGGGTCGAAGGCCGCGACGTGGTCGAGCTGGCCGAGACTTTCGGAACGCCCCTTTACGTCATCAGCGAGAACCAGTTCCGGCACAACTACCGCCGCTTCCGCGACGCGTTCGCGTCCCGCTATCCCAAAAGCGTCGAGATCTTGTTCGCCAACAAGTGCAACAACGGGATCGCCGTCCGCCACATCATGAACCAGGAGGGCGCGGGCGGCGACGCATTCGGCATCAACGAGATGTATCTGGCGCTGCTCGCCGGCACCGATCCCAAGACCCTGGTCCTCAACGGATCGAACAAGGGCGTACAAGAGATCGAGATGGCGATCGTGAACGGGATCTGCATCAACATCGACGCCATGGACGAGATCGACATAATCGAGGCGGCGGCCGAACGGCTGAACCGCGACGTCGACATCGGTGTCCGCGTGAAGCTTTTGCTGAAGGGTCTCGAGAACCGTTTCGGGGCCGAAACCCACGGCTCGGGCAGCCTTGCCGAACAAGGGCGCGGGCACAAGTGGGGGATGACCATCGACCAGACGGTCGAGCTGTTCCAACGGGTCCACAAGAACCCGCGGCTGAACCCGAAGGAGATCAGCTACCACCTGAGCCGCATGGACAACAAGGCGGCCGATTTCGCGGTCATGGCGCGGGAAATGATCGAGTGGTCCGCCCAGATCCGCGACAAGATCGACTGGACGCCACCCTATATCGATCTTGGCGGCGGCTGGGCGTTCGGGCGTCCGGAAAAGACCGGCCCCGACGGCGCCGATGACGAAAGCACTTCGAGCTTCGAGGAGTACGCCGAAGCCGTCTCCGAGGCAATCAAGGACGAGTGCAAAAAGCTGGGCGTGGAGCTTCCCGGGATCAAGATCGAACCGGGGCGCGCCGTCGCCGCCTGTGCCGGCATCACCCTTGGGCGCGTCGGCGCGGTCAAGGAGTGGCCCGGCGTCAAGAAATGGGTCAACGTGGATGCCAGCACCAACCACATCCTGCGCATCGCCACGTCGCACTGGTATCACCACATCGTCGCCGCCAACAAGGCGGACAAGCCGGCGACCGAGACGGTGAGCGTGGTCGGCCCGTTGTGCAGTCTCGACGAGCTCGGCGACGCTCGCGAGCTGCCGGAACTGGTTCGCGGCGACGTGGTGGCGATGTTGGACACCGGTTCCTATACCGAATCCACCGCCGGGCGGTTCAACGCCGAGAGGATGCCGGCGACGGTGCTGGTGTGCGGCGATGATGCCGAGGTCACCACCGAGCGCGAGCGTCTTTCGGACGTGATCGGTCGCTACAAGGCGCCGGCCCGGCTTTTGGCGAAGTCGTTCGGCGCGGCCGGGTAAACGCGCACCAAACCGGTACCACCGTTCCGGGGGGCCCGCGTCCTGCACGCGGGCCCCCGTCTTTTGGGGCCGCCGCCGGTCGCGTCATGGCCGGGCCGCGTCCCCGCCATTCACGTATTGGCAATCCCAGGCGTTCCGCTGATTTCGTGGATGCCCGTAACAAGCATGGGCATGACGAGGCACCTCACAGCGTTTCGTGGCCCTCAGGCGCCGTAGTCGACCGGGGTCCCGAGCCAGCCCGCCTCTTTCTTGGACCAGTAGAGATCGTGCAGCCGTGTCGTCAGCGGTCCAGGCGCCCCGTCGCCGAGTGTCCCGCCGTTCACCGCCGAGACCCCGATAATGCCGCCCGCGGTCGAAGACAGGAACACCTCGTCGGCGCCCGCCAAGTCACCGGCCGGTACGTCGCGCGCCTCGCATTCCACGTTGGTTTCGGCGCACAGCTCGAAGACCGTGCGCCGGGTCATGCCCTCGAAGACGCCAGACGCCGGCGTCGCCAGACGCCCACCCTGGAGAACGAAGACGTTGAAGCCGGGACCTTCGGTAAGATTGCCGTCTCGATCGATCAGGACCGGCAGCTCGGCGCCCAGCTCATAGGCCTCGTACATCGCCATGGTCATGTCGAGCCACTGGAAGTTCTTGATCCTGGGGTCGAGCGTGGCGGGTGGGATGCGCTCGCGGGCGCTGATCAAAAGCTTGACGCCGCGCCTGCGGCTTTCTTCCGGCGCGATCCAGATGAAGGGGACGGCGAAGGCGTAAAAGCGGTTGACGCTGAGCCTGGGATCGCGCGAGCCGGGGTTGGGAAGCCCCCGCGTGCACGTCATCTGTACGTAGGCGTCCCGAAGCCCGCTCCGGCGCACGCAGCCCATCAGGATTTCGACGATTTCTGCGCACGAATGCGGCAACGTCATCCGCAGCGCTTCGACGTTGGCCTCGAAGCGCCCAAGATGGTCGTCGAGGCGGAAGAACCGCCCGCGCCAGACGTGGGCGACATCGTAGGTTGCGTCCGAGCGGACGAAACCGCGGTCGAGGATGGGAATCCGGGCCTCGGCAATGGGGACGTACGCGCCCTCGACGAAGGCGACGCCGTCCGGGTGGGTCCTGTCGGCGTCCATCCACACACTCCTTCGCCTCCAGCCTCAACTACGCCGGATATTGCGCCGGTCGATGCAAGCGTGCAAGCCGGCGCGCCTGTGCCCGTGCGCCCCGTGGACGGTGTCGGCGAACATGGTACGGTCGGCGCCATGGCAGTATCGAACTTCGACGCGAGCAACGCCCGTCGGCTTGTGGTCGGCACCGGCGGGATCCACGCTTGGCTAGTGCTGATCGCAGCGGCCAATGGGTACTTCGCCGATCGCGGCCTCGCGGTCGAGGTTCGGGACTACGCTGCCGGCCGACTCGCGCTCGAAGACCTGCTGGCCGGCAAAGTCGAGGTCGCCGCGGCGTCCGAATTCGCGGTCATGGTGAAATGCCTCGCCGATCCGGAACTTCGCATCCTCGCTTCACTCGCCACCACCAAGCGGCACCTCGAAATACTGGTGCGCAAGGACCGCGGCATCGCCTCGCCATCGGACCTCTCGGGGCGCACGGTGGCCGTAACCTTCGGCACCGACGCCGAATACTTTCTGCATCGGTTCTTGGCGCGGGGCGGGCTTCAGGCGGGAGGCCCCGCGTTCGTCGATCTGCGCCCGCCACAGCTCGGCGAGGCATTGGTGGCCGGCGCCGTCGACGCGGCAACGACTTGGGAGCCGACCACATCGGACGTCAAGGCGGCGATGGGTGATGGCCTGGTCGCATGGCCGGCACAAGGCGACGAAGACGGCTACGCGGTGCTCGTTGCGGCGCGCGAGCTTGTCGCCGCCAAGCCGGCGGCACTCGAGGGGATGATGGCGGCGATTGCCGATGCCGAAGCCTTCGCCCGCGAACAGCCACGCGAATCCAAGGCGATCGTGGGTGCGCACTTCGGACTCGATCCGGCGTTTACCGACCGCCAATGGGCGAAGTTTCGCCTGGTGGTCGAATTGCCTGAGGGCTTGGCGGCTACCCTCGAGGCGACGGCGAAGTGGCGCGCCTTGCAGACGGGCGGCACCGCGCCGATCCCGGATTTCCGCGCCTTGATCGAC
Organism: Rhodospirillales bacterium; assembly: GCA_030746935.1. Lineage (GTDB taxonomy): Bacteria > Pseudomonadota > Alphaproteobacteria > Rhodospirillales > JASLLV01 > JASLLV01. The sequence continues at coordinate 6,239 of JASLLV010000015.1, forward strand.
GCGAGCGTGCTTCTAGCGGTCAAGCCCGACGCGGTCACCTTTGCGCGATAGGCAGGAAGCCCACCGCGCTCATGATTTGGTAGCGTGATAGGCGTCGAGAGTCGCCTTCAGCGCCTTCGCGGCCTCGGTTTCCTTGGCCGCGCCTTTCAGTTCGTTCCGAACCCCATCGGCCGCCCGCACGACGTCGCGCAGCAGCTTGAGCTTCGCCGCCTCGGCGGCAGTGATGATCAAGGGCTTGGAGAATCCCTCCTTGGCCTCGGCATCCGTTTGCAGGATCATCTCGTCGAGCCAGATCATGGCGTCGCGCATCTCAGCCGTCTCCGTCATCTCGGCACTCCCTGGAAACTCGCTTCCGTGGTCGGCCCTCATCCCAAGGGATTCATCACGTGCTCGCGGTATCCCGCCCGCTCGCTCAATCGCCCATACCAGTCCTCAAGATGGGGCATCGGCGGGCGCGTAATCGGCATGTTCAACCAGCGATAGGCGAAGATTCCGACCGGGATGTCGCCGATCGAAGGTGCGGCGCCCGCGACGTAGGCGTGGTTCGCGAGGTGCTGGTTGAGAAGCGCGAATACGCCGGTCCCCTGGCGCCGAGCGACGGTAATGGCCGTCGGGTCGCGCTTCTCGGGCGGGGTGCGCAAGAGGAACGAGAACAGCGAGCGGACCGGCGGGATCACTGTATTCGTGCACCAATCCATCCATTGCCCGGCGAGCGCGGCGGCCTCGGGTTCGCCCGGCATCCAGGGCGGGCCCCCGTATTTCTGGGCGAGGTAGCGCACGATCGCATTCGATTCCCACAGCACGAAATCGCCATCCACCATGGTGGGCACGGTGCCGTTGGGGTTGAGCTTCAGATATTCGATCTCGGTGTTACCGCCGAAGGGTCCGCCCACGTCGAGCCGCTCGACCGCGAGCCCGATTTCGCTCGCGAGCCACATCACCTTCTGGGTATGGACCGATGTCGCACGTCCGAGGAGTCTGATCATTGCGCCTCGCACTATAGACCCTCGGCCGGGTGCGGTCACGGCGGGGAGGGGACGGCGCGCTGGCACCGCCCCCGGCCCTTTGGTAGAAGGGCGCTGGTCGCGCAGGGGGAGCGCACAAGGGAGCGGCGCCATGACGGGCGAGCCAAAGGGGTTGGGCGGCAACCTGACCGACTATGGGGATGCAGATTTCTCCGCCTATCTCAGGCGTTCGTTTGCGCGCTCCATGGGCTATTCGTCGGAGATGCTGCGCCGGCCGGTGATAGGCATCGCCACGGCCGCGAGCGGCTTCAACAACTGCCACCGCACGACGCCCGAGATCCTCGACGCCCTCAAGCGCGGCGTCGTCGCGGCCGGCGGCTTGGCCCTCGATTTCCCGACCGTCTCGCTGGGCGAGGTGTTCCTGAACCCGACCAGCATGATGTACCGCAACCTCATGTCCATGGACGTGGAAGAGATGATCCGCGCCCAGCCCATGGACGCGGTGGTCCTTGTGGGCGGCTGCGACAAGACCGTGCCGGCGCAGCTCATGGGCGCGATCTCGGCGGGAAGGCCGTTCATCCAGCTTGTGGTCGGGCCGATGATGACCGGGCGCTACCGGGGCGAGCGGCTTGGCGCCTGCACGGATTGCCGCCGGTTCTGGGCGCGCTACCGTGCCGGCGAGTTGGGCTCGGAAGAGATCGAGACGGTGGAAGGGAACCTCGCCGTTACCGCCGGCACCTGCGCGGTGATGGGAACCGCGAGCACCATGGCCTGCATCGCCGAGACCCTCGGCGTCAGCCTGCCGGGGACCGCGGCGATCCCGGCGGTCCACGCAGACCGCCTGCGCGCGGCCGAGGCCACGGGCCGGCGCGCCGTCGAGATTGCCGCCGAAGGCGTCAGGCCGGAGACGATCGTGACCCCGGAAGCGGTCGAAAACGCGTTCCGGGTCTTGCTCGCGCTCGGAGGCTCCACCAACGCCGTCGTGCATTTGACGGCGATCGCCGGGCGGCTGGGTATCGAGTTTGCGCTTGAGCGCCTCAACGCGCTCGGCGAGACGACGCCGGTGCTCGTCGATCTGAAGCCCACCGGCGTGAATTACATGGAGGACTTCTACGCCGCCGGCGGCGTCGGCGCGGTCCTGCGCGAGCTTGCGCCGCGTCTCCATCTGGACGCGCTGAACGTGGCGGGCGAAACCTTGCGCGATCGCCTTTCGGCGGACGCCCCTTACGTCGACCGCGACGTGATCCGGCCGGCGGACGAGCCATTCCGCGACGACGGCGGCCTGATCGCGCTGTTCGGCAACTTGGCGCCGGACGGGGCTATCCTGAAGCGCGCCGCCGCCGACGCGGCGCTGATGGAGACCGAAGGCCGCGCCGTGGTCTTCGACTCGCTCGCAGACCTCGCGGCCCGGATCGACGATTCCGCGCTCGACGTGAACCCGGACGACGTCCTGGTCCTTCGCAACGCCGGTCCCAGGGCCGCGGGAATGCCCGAGGCCGGGTATCTTCCCATCCCCGCCAAGCTGGCGCGCCGTGGAGTGAAGGACATGGTCCGCATCTCGGACGCGCGCATGAGCGGAACGGCGTTCGGGACGATCGTCTTGCATGTGGCGCCCGAAGCGGCTGCCGGCGGCCCGCTCGCGCTGGTCGAGACCGGCGACCGGATTCGATTGAGCGCCGCGGCCCACAGCCTCGAACTCCTCGTCGACGACGCCGCCCTTGCGAAGCGCCGGGACAAACTCGGGCCGCCCGCCTCGATTCGGGCCACGCGCGGCTACCGGCGGCTCTATCTCGATCACGTGCAGCAGGCAGACAAGGGGTGCGACTTCGACTTCCTCAGCGCCGACGGCGGACGCTGAGCCCGCGCCCCGCGCGCGCGCCGGATCGTCACCCAGTCGGGCGGAATCTCACCAAGGCGCGGTGCCGACCAAACGGCCAAAGCGTGACCCTGACCGAATCGGCGTTCGAGGGCGAAAGCGGCCGAAGCCGTCACGCCGTCGATGGCCTTGCTGCGATTCCCGGCGCGGCCTAGGCTGGCGCCTCGCGGTGCCCGCCGCCACCGCACTCCCGTCGCAAGGCCGTCCCTGCCGTGATCGCCGACCGAACGCCGTCCACCGACTCGACTTTGGAAACCGACGTTTTGGTGATCGGTTCGGGCGCGGCCGGGCTGACGGCCGCGTTGACGGCACGCCTCAACGGGCTCTCTGTGACGATCGCCGAGAAGGAGCCGGTGTTCGGCGGCACCACTGCCTGGTCGGGGGGTGTGGCGTGGATACCCCTCAATCGACACGCCCGGGCTGCCGGTATCGCCGACACCCGCGAACTCGCACGCGCCTACATCCAGGCCGGCGCCGGCGACCATTTCGATGCGGCGCGGGTCGACGCGTTCCTCGACCACGGCCCGGCGGCGGTGGATTTCCTCGAGAGCCGCACCGAGGCGCGGTTCGAACTCGCCGCTGAGCCCGATTACCAGCAAGGCCTGCCCGGCGCCTTGCCGCACGGACGCGCGCTGCGCCCGGTCGAGTATGATGCCCGCCGACTGGGCGCCCATGCCGGGGCGCTGCGGCCGCCGGCGCGCGAGCGCGTCCTGTTCGGGGGATTGCAGATCGGCGCCGAGCACCTTGCGCATTTCCTGAACGCGACTCGCTCGCCCCGCTCGGCGTGGTTCGTGGCGCGGCGGATCCTCGGACATCTCCGCGACCTCGCGACTCACGGCCGCGGAATGCGTCCGGCGACGGGCAATGCACTGGTCGCCCGACTGGCGACGTCGGCCTTCGAGGCCGGGATCCCGATCCTGCTGTCGACGCCGGCACACGAGCTGATCGTGGAGGGTGCTGGCGTCGTCGGCGCATTGCTGAAGGGCTCGCACGGCACCGTCCGCGTGACGGCGCGGCTGGGCGTCGTGCTGGCGTGCGGCGGTTTCCCCCAGGATCACGCGCGCCGGCAACGGGTCTATCCCCACCGACCGTCGCCGGACGAGCACCTGTCCAACGCCATAGCCGGCGCGACCGGCGATGGCATCGGGCTGGCCGAATGCGTCGGCGGCGCATTCGAGGACGGGTTGCCCAATCCGGCTATTTGGTATCCGACCTCGCGGGTGGCCTATCCCGACGGCTCCGTCGGCCATCTGGCCCATCTCCTGGAGCGCGGCAAGCCCGGCGTGATCGCGGTAACCCCCGACGGCATGCGGTTCGCCAACGAGGCGCTGAACTACCACACCTTCGTGCAGGCGTTGCTGGCGACCCGGCGCGACGGCCGTGCTGCACTCGCCTATTACGTCTGCGATCACAGGGCGTTGCGACGCTATGGGCTCGGCGCGGCGCGTCCGTGGCCGCTGCCCTTCCGACGCTACCTCCGTACCGGCTATCTCAAGCGCGGCCGCAATTTGCGCGAGCTCGCGGCTGCGGCCGGAATCGACGTCACCGGACTCGATCGCACGGTGGCCGCCTACAACGCCGGCGCCCGCGCCGGCCGCGATCCCGAATTCGGCAAGGGCGAGAACGCCTACGACCGTAGCCAGGGCGATCCCCGCTGGCAGCCGAACCCCTGCGTCGGCCCGCTGGACCGGCCCCCCTTTTATGCTGTCGAGATCCGACCAGGCGATCTTGGCACCTTCGCCGGTCTCGGCACCGATGCCGCGGCACGGGTGCTGGACCGAACCGGAGCGCCGATCCCCGGCCTCTTCGCGGTGGGCAACGATCAAGCCAGCGTCTTTGGCGGGGCCTATCCGGGCGGCGGCGCGACCATCGGCCCGGGGTTGACCTTCGCCTATATCGCCGGACGCACCCTCGCCGGCGCCAATTGAATGGATCGCCGAAGCGGGGCTACAAGGGCGATGGCGCGATCCTGCATCTCAAGTTCGGCGAACGACCCCTCGGACATTCGAGCGGTTCGACTGACGACGGCAATATTCTCTCCGCCAAGGCGGAAATGTCCGGCCACGTGCATCGTAATATGGAGGCGGTTTTGAGATGAACAGCCGCACCGGTACGACCAGAAGAAACGGGACCGCAGGAAAGGTGAAGGCCGAACTGGGGGCCCTGGGCAGCCCAGAGAAGGCAGCACACCTGTCGCGATTTTTCAAAACCGGCCCCGGCGAGTACGGAGAGGGGGACAAGTTCATCGGCGTCCAGGTTCCGGAGCAACGGCGCATCGCCAAGCGCTTCGGCAATCTTCCCCTCGACGAGATCGACCGGTTGATGGCGAGCCCTATCCATGAACACCGACTGACCGGTTTGCTGATCCTGGTGGAGCAGTTCGCGAAGAGCCAGGAGGCATCGTTTCAGCGGCAAATCGTGGAATTCTATCTGTCGCGTTTGGAGCGGGTGAACAACTGGGATCTGGTCGATCTGTCCGCGCCCAAGCTCCTTGGTGAGCACCTGGTGCGCCACCCGGAAGAACGGGCAATGCTATCCACCATGGCCGAATCAACGAATCTCTGGGAACGGCGCGTCGCCGTTCTGGCCACCTTCCCCATGATCAAACAGGGGCAATTCGATGAGGTGCTGGCTCTGGCGGAAGCCCTACTCGCCGACACCCACGACTTGATGCATAAGGCGGTCGGATGGATGCTGCGGGAGGCCGGTAAGGTGGATTTGGCGGTCCTCGAGGAATTCCTGAATAGGCACGCCAAGACCATGCCCCGCACGATGCTGCGTTACGCCGTCGAGCGGCTTGAACCAGCCCGGCGGCGATATTTCATGGGCCGCTAACGGTTGCTACGGGTCATCACCGGACCTTCGTGGCACGGTTTCCCGTGGTCTGCGATGTGGCGGAAGCTAGAAAGCGCCGCGTGCGGCGACCGGCCACAACGCCTCGACGCGGTTTTTGCGATAGCCGACGATCCAGTCGTACAGATTGACCGTGGGATCGCAGTGGCCCGGAACCAGGCGCACGCGCTGGCCGGGATCGAAACCGCGATTGGATTTGCCGAAATCGATCTTGCCATGCTCATCCGACGCGCCGACGTACAGCACACCTTCATCGCCGTCGACCAACGGCATTCCTGAATCGACGCTCAACGCCTTGAGGCCCGCGTTCACGACGCAGCGGCCCGGATCGGGGCGGCTGAGGACGGTGGCAAGGATGTGCAGGCTATGTTCGAAGTCGCTGACCGCAGCGCCGCCCTCGTCCAGGTTGCGGCCGTAATCGGCGTCCATGAAGATGTAGGACCCGGCCTGGATCTCGTCGTAGATGCCGCTCTCGGGCTCGAACCGGTAGGTGCCCGTGCCGGCGCCGGTTATCCGCTCGCAACTGAGCCCGGCGCCCTCGATCAGCGCCTTGGTCGCACCCGCCTTCTCGGCCGCAGATAGCGCCGCTGAGCGACGTTCGGTGAAGTCGCGGATGTGCTGGGCGCCGCCGTGATAGGCCTGGAGGCCGGCGAAGTTCAGGTTCGGCAGCGCCGCGATCGCCTCGGCGAGCGCCAGCGCCAGCTTTCCCGGCTCGACCCCACAGCGGTTGGCGCCGACGTTCACCTCCACCAACACGTCAAGCCGCGTGCCGAACGCCGCCGCCGCCTCGTTCAGCGTCTCGGCATTACCGGCGTCGTCCGCGCAGACCGCGACGTGCGCCTGCTTGGCGAGCGAGACGAGGCGGTTCACTTTCACCCGGTCCACGACTTCGTTGGTGACCAAAACGTCGTCGACGCCGCCCATGACCATGGCCTCGGCCTCGCCGACCGTCTGGCAGCACACCCCGACGGCGCCGAGCGCCACTTGGCGCCGGGCGATCACGGGGCACTTGTGGCTCTTGGCATGGGGCCTGAGCCGGACGCCGAGGTCGCGCGCTGAGTCCGCGAGCCGGGCGAGGTTTCGCTCGAACGCGTCCAGATCGAGAATCAGCGCTGGCGTTTCGATCTCATCTGTAGGGATGCCGATCTCGGCGGGTGGGCGCATCATGGGTTCAAATCCTCCGGCGGGGCGGTGTTCGGCGACGCCCGATCCTAAGGGTGCTCCCGGCCCCGGTCGACCGAAGTCTGGGCGCCGTTGACGGGTTTCAGGCGACGGACTACCGTCGCTCACGCTGCTTCAGGGGGCATCGATGGCCAAGATCGAAACGCTCAGCGCGTGCGCGGTCTGCGTGCCGCTTGACCGTCCGACCTCGTTCGCGACCCGAGACGTGGTCGCGCGCGACTACGCGCTCGTCGAGGTCGCCACCGACGACGGTGAGCGCGGCATCGGCTTTTGCTACGCCGGAAGCACCGGCGGCACGCTGGTGGCGGCGGCGGTTCGCGAGTTGCTGACCCCGCTTGTGGTCGGACGCGATCCGCACCTGACCGAGGGTCTGTGGGCGGCGATGTATCAAGAAACGCTCCTGCACGGGCGCGCGGGTGCGGTCATGCGGGCGATCAGCGCGGTCGACATCGCGCTTTGGGACCGCAACGCCCGTGCAGCGAACCTTCCGCTTCACCGATTTCTCGGTGCCGCGCGCGAGGGCACGGTGCCCGCGTATGCCAGCGGCGGCTATTACCTCGACGGCAAGACGCCCAAGATGCTGGGAGATGAGCTGGTCGGCTACGTCGGTCAGGGGTTCGGAGCCGTCAAGATAAAGGTCGGGCGCCTGTCGCTCGCCGAAGAGGAAGCGCGAATTGCCGCCGCCCGGCAAGCGATCGGCGACGACGTTATCCTGATGCTGGACGCCAACAACGCCTGGTCGGACTTACCCACCGCGCTTCGCTTCGTTTCCATGTACGCCGGGTACGATCCCTACTGGATCGAGGAGCCGTTTTCGCCCGACGACATCGACAACCACGTGCGCCTCGCCGAGGCGACCGATGTTGCGGTCGCAACCGGCGAGATCGAGGCCGGGCGCTGGCGGTTCAAAGAGCTTCTCGAGCGCGAGGCGGCCGCATTTCTGCAACCCGACGCCGCGGTCTGTGGCGGCGTGACCGAGTTCCGCCGCATCGCCGCCACCGCAGCCAGCTTTTCCGTGCCCGTGTGCCCGCATTGGTTCCACGATCTCCACGCCCCTCTGCTCGCCGCCATCCCCAACGGCGAGTACGTGGAATACTTTCCCGACGACCAGGTGCTCAACTTCCGCCGCCTGGTCGACGGCCAACTCGAGGTCACGGACGGCGCGCTCGCGCTCAGGCAAACGCCCGGCCTCGGCTTCGCGTTCGACCAAGACGCTGTGAACGCATACGCGATCGACGCCTGGGCCTGAGGCCGGGGCGACGGCTGGTCAGATAGTGCTCTAGGGAGGACGCGGCATGGCCGAACACGACGTGCGTCTCGGGTTCATCGGGCTCGGTCTGATGGGGCTTCCGATGACGATCCGGCTTCTGGATGCGGATTTCGCCGTCACGGTGTGGAACCGGACACCCAAGAAGACGTCGCCCGCGGTCGAAAAGGGTGCGCGCCTTGCCGCCTCGCCGGCCGAGGTGGCTGAGGCGAGCGACATCGTCTTCACCTGCATTCTGGACACGGGCGGAATGGAACAGGTGGTGTTCGGTCCCGGCGGCGTCGCCGAAGGCGCCCGGCCGGGGACCCTTCTCGTCGACTTCTCCACCATCGCGCCCTCGGCGATGAAGGCCATGGCCGCCACCTTGCGGGCCGACAAGGGTGTGCGCTGGGTCGACGCGCCGGTCACCGGCGGCGTTTGGGGCGCGAGTGAAGGCGCGCTGGTAATCATGGCAGGCGGCGAGGAAGCGGACGTCGACGAAGCCCGGCCCGCGCTTGCGCCTATGGCGAAAAAGATTGTCCACATGGGACCGTTGGGCGCGGGACTTCTCACCAAGCTCTGCAACCAGCTCGTGATCGGGTGTTCACGGGTCGTGATGGCCGAGATGATCAGCTTCGCGCGCGGCGCCGGGTTGGATCCGGCGGCGCTGCCGGGCGTGCTCGAGGGCGGGCTTGCGGAATCGAAACTCCTGCACATCGACGTTCCCTTTATGCTGGCCCGCGATTTCTCGCCGCGGGGGCAATCGAAGAATCTGAACAAGGACCTCGACATCATCCGCGACGTGGCCCGCGCCGGCGGGACCTCGCTTCCGATGACCGGTCTCGCGACCGAGTTGTGGCGGATGCATGTGGCGCGCGGTTACGGCGACAACGACGGCGTCTCGATAATTACCATGTTCGAGACCTGAGAGACCCTCGGCACGAGCAAGGGATACCGGCAATGGATTTTTCACAAAAGAAGGTTCTGGTCACGGGTTCGACGTCGGGCATCGGCGCCGCAACGGCGCTGGCCTTCGCGGGCGCCGGCGCGGACGTGATGATTACGGGGCGTGACGCGGCCAGGGGCGAGGCAGTACGAGCCGATGCTGAACGGGCCGGGGCGCGCGCCGCGTTCATGGCCGCCGATATTCGCCAACCCGACGTTTGCGAAACCCTGATTGCCGAGACGCACGCCACGCTCGGCGGCCTCGACGTGCTCGTGAACAACGCCGGGGTCTCGTACCGCTTCGGCGCGCTCGAGACCAGCGACGAGCACTGGCAATCGGCGCTCGACGTCAACGTCAATGCCGTCTTTTTCCTGAGCCGGGCGGCCGGGCGGCTGATGCGCGACGCGCGCAGCGGAACGATCGTCAACAACGCGTCTGAGCTTGGGCTCTTCGCCGAGCCCGGCAAGTTCTCCTATTGCGTGACCAAGGCCGCGATGGTGCAAATGACCCGCAACTTCGCGCTCGACCTCGCGCCCTACGGGGTGCGGGTAAACGCCGTTGCACCCGGCGACACCCGGACGCCGCTCCGCGAGACCAGGATGGCGGAAATGGGCATGGATCTCGACCGGGCATTCGCGCTCATGGCGTTGCGCACCCCTTTGGGGCGCGTCGCCACCCCGGACGAGATCGCGCGAACGATCCTTTTCTTGGCGTCGGACGACGCTTCGTTCGTCACCGGCGCAATACTATCGGTCGACGGCGGCACCGCGGCCACCGGCCCGCCCGATACCGATTTAGAGCCTGCTATCGGCTGAGGGTGCGAAGATGGATTTTTCCGGCAAGGCCGTGTTGGTTACGGGAGGCACTTCGGGAATCGGCGCCGCCACGGCGAAGGCTTTCGCCGGCGCCGGCGCCGCGGTCGTGATTACCGGGCGCAACAGCGGGCGCGCCGCCGACGTCATCGCTTCGGCCGCCGATGCCAGCGGCGAAATCACGTTCCTCGAGGCGGATCTGCGAGAACCGGGGATCGCCGAAAACGTGGTCGCGGATTCTCTCGAACGCTTGGGCCGGCTCGACGTGCTGGTGAACAACGCAGGTGTTCTGCACCGGTTCGGGACACTCGAAACGACGCCGGAACAGTGGCACGAGACCATGGCGGTCAACTTGAATGCCGTCTTCTTCCTGAGCCGCGCGGCTGCGCAGCAGATGAAGGAGCAAGGCGAAGGCACCATCGTCAACGTCTCGTCCGAATTGGGGCGGTTCGCCGACGTTGGCACCGTCTCTTATTGCGTCACCAAGGCGGCCATCGTCCAGTTGACAAGGGCGTTGGCGCTCGACCTGGCTGGGTTCGGAATCCGGGTCAACGCGGTCGCGCCCGGCGAAACCCACACGGCGATGCTGGAATCGGCCGTCCGCAAGCGGGGCTATACCATCGACCAAGGGCTTGCACGGTTCGCGGGCCGGGTGCCCTTGGGCCGGGTTGCCAATCCGGACGAGATCGCGGACGTCATTCTGTTCCTCGCCTCGGACGACGCCTCGTATATTACCGGGGCCACGCTTTCGGCCGATGGCGGCACCTCGGCGGCCGGCCCCGGCGGTGCGGCCGAAGACCCCAAAGAGGAGGCATAAGGACCGTGCCCGTGGACTTTTCGGGAAAAGCCGTGCTGGTGACAGGCGCGACTCGGGGAATCGGCACCGCGATCGCCAAGGCGTTCGCCCGCGCCGGCGCCCACGTCACCATTACGGCGCGCGAGCTTGCCCGCGGTTGGGCCGTTCGCCAAGAGCTGGAGCAGGCCGGCGCGACCTTCGACGTGATCAAAGCTGATCTGTCTCGGAGCCTGGACTACGACGAAATCGTCGCCGCGGCCCGAGAGCGTCTCGGTCGCCTCGACGTGCTCGTCAACAACGCCGCCGTCATCCCCCGGGACCGGGCGGTCGGAATCATCGAGACCACCGACGATGAGTGGTTCGAGACCATGACCGTGAACGTGGACGCGGTCTTCGGTCTGAGCCAAGCCGCGGCCCGGGTGATGAAGGACCAAGGCGCCGGCACAATCGTGAACATCTCCTCGGAAATGGGTGTCTTCGCCGATGCGGTCGCGATCCCCTATGCGGTGAGCAAGGCCGCGGTCATCCAGATGACGCGGGCCATGGCACTCGACCTGGCACCCTTTGGGATTCGCGTCAACGCAGTCGCCCCGGGCGAAACCCGGACGGCGATGATGGAAGAAGGCTTGCGCGCCCGCGGGATCGACGTGGACGAGGGGCTCAGGCGTCTGGCCGGGCGGGTGCCCTTGAAACGTATCGCGAGCGTCGACGAAGTGGCCGCCTCGGTGCTGTTCATAGCGTCCGACGCCGCCTCGTACATCACCGGCGCGGTCCTCGCGCACGACGGCGGCACCACCGCCACGGGGCCGGGCGGCACGGTCGCCGACCACTTGGCGGACTAGGCGTCGTCCGCTTCTGCGGTCTGGTTCCGCAATTACCGATCATGCGCCAAAGGCGCATCGTTCGGCGGCGGCCGGTTGCGCAGGCGTCGAGCCCTGGCGCACTATGGCGGACACGGTTGCAAGGGGGAGCGATCATGCGGTTCGACGGACGTTGCGTACTCGTCACCGGCGCCACATCGGGCATCGGCGCCGCCACCGCCAAGACGTTTGCCGCCGAGGGCGCATCGGTGGTGATTACCGGGCGCAATGCGGAACGCGCGGCCACCGTCATCGCCGAAGGGAGCGGGAAGGCCGGCTCGATCGTCTTCATCGCCGCCGACCTTCGCGACGAAAACGCGTACGAGCCCCTGATCGCCGAAGCGACCGATCGCTTGGGCCGCCTCGACGTGCTCGTCAACAACGCCGGAATCCTGCACTGGGCGGGCTCGTTGGAGACCACGCCCGAACAGTGGGCCGAAGCGATGGCGGTCAACGTCAACGCGCCCTTTTTCCTGAGCCGGGCTGCGGCGCGTCTGATGAAGGCGCAAGGGGGCGGGGCCATCGTCAACGTCTCGTCCGAGCTTGGCCTGTACGCGGACTCCGGCACCACATCGTATTGCACCACCAAGGGCGCGGTGGTGCAGCTCACCCGCGCCATGGCCCTCGATTTCGCCGCCGACAACGTCCGTGTCAACTGCGTGTGCCCTGGACGCACGTTGACGCCGCTGCTCGTGGGCGCAATGACCCAGTGGGGCGTCTCGCTCGAAGAAGGGCTCGCCCGCAGACGCGAATGGATGCCGATGAAGCGGATCGCCGAGGCGGACGAGATCGCGCGCGTCATTATGTTTCTCGCGTCCGACGACGCTTCGTTCGTCACCGGCGCCACCCTATCGGCAGACGGCGGAACCTCCATCGCCGGTCCCGGCGGCGCGGCCAGCGATCGTCAAAGCGGTGCGGCCCCCGGTGGTAGCGGCGCCGGCGCATGAACTTCGAAGGAAAAGCCGTGCTGGTGACCGGCGGCGCCACCGGCATCGGCAAGGCGACGGCGATGGCGTTTTCTGATGCGGGCGCGCGGGTGCTCACCGCCAGCCGTGACGCAGAACGAGGCGCCGCTTTTGCCGAAGAGATGCGGGCCGCCGGGCGGAATATCGAATTCGTGGCGTGCGATCTTCGCGACGACGGCGCGCCGGAGGCGCTGATCGCCGAGGCGGTGCGCCGTTTGGGCCGGCTCGACGTGCTCTTCAACAACGCTGGCATCCACCACCGCTTCGGTACGCTCGAGACCACCAACGCCCATTGGGCCGAGACCATGGCGCTCAACGTCGGCGCCGTCTTCATGTGCTCGCGCGAGGCGGCAGCCGTGATGAAGGATCAGGGCGGCGGCGCGATCGTCAACATGGCCTCCGATTTGGGCATCTTCGCCGAGCCCGAAAAGGTCTCGTACTGCACGTCCAAAGCGGCGGTCGTTCAGATGACGAAGGCGATGGCGCTGGACTTGGCGCCGCACAATATCCGCGTGATCGCGATCGCGCCCGGTGACACGTTCACGCCGATGATCGAGCACAAGATCCGAACCCTCGGGCTCTCGCTCGAAGACGGTCTTAGGTGGCTGTCGGCGCCGGTTGCCATGAAGCGGCTCGCCGAAACCGAAGAGATCGCGCGTGCGGTCCTGTTCCTCGCCTCCGACGACGCCTCCTACGTCACCGGCACCACGCTTTCGGTGGACGGCGGCACCACGGCGTCCGGCCCCGGCGGCCAGCGGCCCGCGGCCGAGGATTAGGCCGTGTATTCATGATTTGAGGGCCTGCTTCCGGCCCCATAACGGATCTTCTGAGGCCCCGCCAGGGACTTCCGCATATAACCGATTGCGGCCGTTCTCGATATTGCAGACACTCACTCCATCTTAAGCGCTTACAATGTCTGGTGCGCCGAGCGATATCAGTTCGATCGGAAATATTCGAGCTAAGGAACACTTCATGACTTCACTACGCCCCAACCTCCTCAAAAGAATTGAACGATTGCCCAAGCCGACAAATGTCGCGAGCGCAATGCAGCCTTTGTTCGAGGCGATCAGCAATGCGATCCACTCGACGCAGGCTAAGTACGGTGAAACAGTCGCCCACGACGGTCGTGTAGTCGCGACCGTGTTCACCGATCGAAAGAAAGAAAATGTCTCGGCAACGGTCGAGGATAACGGAGTTGGGCTAGATCAAACGAATTGGGATGCTTTCACAACCACCGACACCGACAATAAAATTCGGATGGGTGGGAAAGGCGTTGGACGGTTGCTTTGGCTGGACTGTTTCAAAGAGATCAGCATCAATAGCGTGTTTCAGGGCGAGGTGGGGCTCAAACGACGCTCATTCCGATTCATGCTGACGCTTGAAGATCAGATCATGGAGCACGAGATCATCGACGCTTTGGGAGAAACGAGCACATCATTTTACGCCAAATTCAAGGGGCTTCGGGACAATGGGTACCTCGAACGGTTCCCAGGGCGGGGTAACTTTGTATTCCGGCATGTTACTTCTCATTTCCTACCAACATTCATTGGTGGTAGTCGCCCACACCTCACGGTCCATGTTGGAGACGAAACACGGGAATACCCGAGAGCAATCGATGAAATCGTCCGTCGTAGAGAACCTGAGATTGTGCTTCAAACCGAAGAATGCGGCACCCTCAAACTAACACTTATGGAGTGTGATAAGATCGCAAGTGCAGACCTTAAGGGATCGCACTTCGTACACTTTATCGCGCACGACAGTGCAGTTCATTCGCAAAGCATCGATGTCAAGCTCGGTCTTAAATACTTTGGGGGCGAACTTGATCGTGTCTTTCACGCAATGCTCACCGGCGAATACCTGGATAGTAATGTAAATCAAGAACGCACCGCGTTTCAATTTCAGGATGCGGTGATTGAACAAATTATCAACAACATTTGCGCAGAGCACATTGACTAATTTCTTGAGGAACCGCTTTCCAAGCTAAGCGGAGAGCAAAAGGAAGCAATCGAACAGATCACAGAATCGTATCCATCGGTTGCATTTGGTGACACGGATGAGTTGCAGGCAAGGCTTCCCTCGGGAGAACTCAACAGTGACGCAATCTATAGTCATCTTTCACGCGAGCGGTTCCGACGGGATCAGCGCCAAGCCGAGAAAATAAAGGATGTCCTCACTCGCCTCAAGGACGGCGTAGCGGACATAAACACGTTTACGGCCACAATCGCGGACGCTGGTAAGGCTATAGAGGACGCCGAGCAGCGCAGCCTAACCGAGTATATTGTCCGTCGAAAAGTAGTGCTCGACTTCATTGAGATTCTTTTGGAGAAGGTGCGTGACGATGATCGGGACAGCGCCTACCAGCGCGAAGACAACCTCCATTCCTTCATCTGCCCTTTGCGCGTCAACACTATCGAGGGCGGCTCAAAGAAGGTTGAAGCTGCATCTTCGCACGATCTGTGGATTGTTGATGAGCGGCTGACGTTCGCCCAGTATTTCAGCTCCGATGTCGAGTTTTCGAAACTGTCTAATGTGATCGAAAGTGATGAGCGGCCGGATGTTCTGATTTTTGATTACGTGCATGGCTTGCGGCAGTCTGATGGGGCGTCGAAAGTCCTATCGGTGGAGTTTAAGCGCCCAGGTCGTAAGGCTTACCGCGACGATGAAAACCCTCAGCTACAAGTCGAACGCTACGTCAGGACACTAAAGTCGGGTTCACTCCGCGACGTAAGGGGTCGCCCAATCAAGCTCGATGAAACGACTATTTTCTACTGCTTCATCGTTGCGGATATCGTAGGGAAACTCCATGATTGGACTTATTCGTGGCAGCTAACTGCGGATGGAAGGGGACGAATTTACAGGCCCGACAGCGGCTTCCTTGGTTCAATTGAACTTGTCGGGTGGGACGCCTTGCTGGAAGACGCAAAGGCGAGAAATCAGGCATTCTTCGACAAAGCGGGTATTTCGGGGAGGAGCTTTTTCAGCGCGGACTAGCAAATATCAATGGCTGCTTTTTGCAAAAAACCGAACCCGACGATGGTTTGCCCGAGCGTCCGGTCTTGAATGGAAACCTGACATCAGCATGCCAATTCCGCTCCGTTTTCCGTATGAGCCCATGACCAAGGCCATGGCGCGAGCGCCTTCCATCGACGACCGTCCAACCCTTGCCTTCATCGGCTTCGGCGAGGCGGCGCGAGCGATGACGCCGGGATCGCTCGCCGGCGGCGCGGGCGGAATACGAGGACGACCAGATTGGCGAGCCCGCTCGGTGATCAATGTTACACTGCCCACACAGTTTCGGCTGACATCACACTCGAAGCTGGCGAAGGCCGTGCGGCGTCCGAATAGAACTGCCGGCTACGATCGGGGGAGGATGACGTGGACGTAAAAGCTGCGGTGGCCTTCGAGGCGGCCAAACCACTGCAAATCGAGACGGTTCAGCTGGAAGGTCCCAAGGCCGGCGAGGTGATGGTCGAGATCAAGGCGACCGGCATCTGCCACACGGATGAATTCACGCGCTCAGCCGCCGATCCCGAAGGGCTGTTCCCCTCGATTCTCGGCCACGAAGGGGCCGGGATCGTCGTCGAGACCGGGCCCGGGGTCACAAGCGTGAGCGCGGGTGATCACGTGATCCCGCTGTACACACCCGAATGCCGCCAATGCGAGTATTGCCTGTCCGGCAAGACCAATTTGTGCCAGGCGATCCGCGTCACCCAGGGCCAGGGCGTCATGCCCGACGGCACCGGCCGGTTCTCGCTCGGCGGCGAGAAGCTCCACCACTACATGGGCACCTCGACCTTCGCGAAATTCACCGTTCTGCCCGAGATCGCCCTCGCTAAGATCCGCGAGGACGCGCCCTTCGACAAGGTGTGTTACATCGGCTGCGGTGTCACCACTGGCTTGGGCGCGGTCATGAACACGGCCCAAGTCGAACCGGGCGCCAACGTCGTCGTCTTCGGCCTCGGCGGAATCGGGCTCAACGTCATCCAGGGCGCCCGCCTGGTGGGCGCCGACATGATCGTCGGGGTGGACACCAACCCAAACAAGCGCGCCCTCGCCGAGCGCTTCGGCATGACGCATTTCGTCAACCCGAACGCGCTCGAAGGTGACTTGGTTCCCACCCTGGTAGAGCTTACCAAGGGTGCGCCGATTATTCGTTCGAGTGCATCGGCAATGTCGAGATCATGCGCCAAGCGCTCGAGTGCTGTCACAAGGGCTGGGGCGAGAGCGTCATCATCGGCGTCGCCGGCGCCGGCCAGGAGATATCGACGCGGCCCTTCCAGCTGGTTACCGGCCGGGTGTGGCGCGGCACCGCATTTGGCGGCGCCAAGGGGCGGACGGACGTTCCGCGAATCGTCGATTGGTACATGGACGGCAAGATCAACATCGACGACCTCATCACCCACACCATGCCCCTGGCCCAGATCAACAAGGCCTTCGAGCTTATGCACGCGGGCGAATCGATCCGCAGCGTGGTGGTTTACTGAGGCGCGACGACGAACCCTTATCCCGGATTTGCGGTGCGCATGCCCAATCCAACCTGCTTCCCGTTTGTGAGTTAGGCCATGGCACGAACGCCTTCCATCGACGGCCACCCAACCCTTGCCTTCATCGGCTTCGGCGAGGCGGCGCAAGCGATGACGCCGGGGCTGTTCGCGGGTGGCGTGGGCGCCATCCGGGCCTACGACCTCAAGTTCGCGGACGCGGGCACCGGGCCGCCGCTTAAAGCCAAGGCCGAGGCCCTGGGGGTTGCGGCCCAAGACGATATCGGGGCCACGCTCGCGGGCGCGGACTTGGTCATCTCGTCGGTCGTCGCCGACGCGACGGTCAGTGCCGCCCGGGCCGCGGCGCCGCATCTTACGGACGGCCAAGCGTACCTCGACGTCAATTCCGCCTCGCCCGCGGTCAAACGCGAGGCGGCGGACGCCATCGCCGGCTCCGGTGCGGTTTACGTGGACGCCGGCATCATGGACCGGGTCGTCAAGTACGGGGCGGCGGCGCCGATGGTCGTCTCGGGCCCGGACGCAGGCGCGCTTGCCGAGCGGCTGAACGCGCTCGGCATGCGTCTCGAGGCGGTGGGAGAAGAGATCGGCCAGGCATCCGCGCTCAAGATGCTGCGGGGCGTGCTCATCAAGGGCATCGCCTCGCTCTTCGTCGAGGCGCTGGTGGCCGGGCACCGCTTAGGCGTCGCCGACAAAGTCGTCGCCGACATCCAGAAGACCATCCCCGGCACGGACTGGCGCGAGCTTGCAACCTATCACCTGGGCCGCGTCGTCTTGCACGCGCGCCGTCGCGCCGCCGAAATGGCAGAGGTCGCCGAGGCGCTCAGCGAGATCGGCATCGAGCCGGTGATGGCGGAAGCAGCGGCCAGGCGCGAGGCCTGGTGCGCGAGCTTGGAGCTCTTGGACCGTTTCCCCGAAGGCATTCCCGACGATATGGGGGAGATCCTCGCGGCCTTCGAGGCCGCGGCCCGCGAGCGCGAGGGCTAAGCGCGCCCTATGCTGCGGCCGACGAGCGGCCGGCGATTCGGCCGAACACCGAGCCCGACATCAGACCCGATCCGCCCGGGTAGTTGAAGTAGAAGAGCCCGCCCACCAATTCGCCCGCCGCATAAAGGCCCGGGATCGGTTCCAAGTCGGTGTCCAGCACCTGGGCGTCGGCGTTGACCCGAAGGCCGCCGAAGGTGAACGTGATCCCGCAGGTGACCCCAGAGGCCTCGAACGGCGCTTCATCGATGGTGTTCGCCCAGTTGGTCTTGGGGATCGCGAGGCCGGGGGTACCGCGTCCATCCTTGATGTTGGGGTTGAAGGGGACATCCGTCAGCACCGTGGCGTTGTATTCGGCGACGGTCGCGAGGAAGGCTTCGGCATCGACGCCTTCCATCTTGCCCGCAAGCCCTTCGATGGTGTCGGCCTGGACCTTGGTCACCTCGCGGATGCGGTATTCGTCGCGGAGAAGCGGAATCACCTTGGAATCGAACACCTGCCACGCGAACTGGGCGGGCTGGGCGAGGATCACGCTCCCGTACTTGGCGTAGGTGTAGTTGCGGAAGTCGGCGCCCTCGTCGACGAAGCGCTTGCCGTCCGCATTGACCAGGATGCCCAGCGTGTAGCTGTGCTTCTGGAAGCCGTCGCCGACGGCTAAGTCGCCGAACTCGGGCGCGTTGCGGTCCCACCCGACGGCGTGGCATCCGGACCAGTTGCCGTAGGGCGCGGCGCCGATATCGAGCGCCATGCGGATGCCGTCGCCGGTGTTGAAGCGGGTGCCCCGGACCTTGGCAATTTCCCAGCCGGGCCCGAGATAGCGGGTGCGCCATTCGGGATTGGCCTCGAAGCCGCCGCAGGCGAGAATCACCGACTTGGCGTTGACGCGGCGCATCGAGGCGCCTTGCTTCACGTTGACGCCGACGACGTTCACGTCGTCGTAGACGAGCGACTTCACGGCGGCGCCGTAGACGACCTCGATGCCGGCGCGCTCGACGGCCCCCATCAGCGCCTCGATCAGTCCCGGGCCGCCGCCCGCTGATTCGACCGTGAGCCCGCCGTAGAACGTGAACCGGCCGTCGATCTTGTAGGCTTGGCGGCCGTAAATGGGGACGAAGCGCACGCCTTGGTCGCGCATCCACAACATGGTCTCACGGCTTTGGCGCACCATGACCTCGACCAGATCGGCATCGCAGCGGTACTGGGTGACGCGGAACATGTCGTCGAAGTACTGCTCGGCGGTATAGGTGCCGAAGTCCGAGATCGCGATCTCTTCTTCCGACAGGTCCGGCATGTAGGCGCGAAGATCGTCCAGCCCATCGTAGACGCAGCGGATGGCGCCCGCGGTGAACCGGGTGTTGCCGCCCATCTCAGCTTCCGGCGCGCGTTCGAAGACGACGACGCTGGCGCCGCTCTCGCGGGCCGCAAGGGCCGCGCAAAGGGCGGCATTGCCGGCCCCGATCACCGCCACGTCGCAATCTATGTCCGCCATGGTCCGCTCCCCGGTTAGTTTTCTCGGATGCGCGTTGATCCGCGTTCGGCGCCTCTGTATACCAATTCGCACCTCATCTCCAGATCGCGAGCCCGGCCAGCGGGCGCGCTCCGGCCATGAACACAGCTGAAGTCATCACCGAATACCTCTCGGCCGTCGGCATCCGCCACGTTTTCGGCTACCCCGGCGATCCCAACGTCGAGTTCCTCGAGGTCGCCCGCAAGGCGGGGCTTGAATTCGTGCTGGCGCGGCGCGAAGGAACCGCCGGGCTCATGGCGGAAGCCTACGGCCAGCTCACCGGGCGGCCCGGCGTGTGTATGTCGACCCTTGGGCCGGGTTCGTCGAATCTGGTGAACGCGGTGGCCAACGCCTATCTCGACCGCGCGCCGATGCTCGCGCTATCGGGCCAGATCGAGGGCCGGCGCGAGGCCACCTTCACCCACCAGGTTCTCGACCACAACCGGCTGTTTTCGCCCATCTCGAAGTGGACCGCGAAATTACGCCCCGACAACGTTGGCGCGGTCTTGCGCAAGGCGCTCCGGACCGCGGTCGCCGAGAGGCCGGGTCCGGTGCACCTGACGGTGCCCGCCGACGTGGTCGGTGCCGAGGCCCTGGATTCCGAGATCCGCCTGCCGCCTATGGAACCCGTGATCGGCGCGGCCCAGGTCTTTGCGTCTTCGGGGGCCCTCGCCGATCCCGCAAAAAGGCTGAAGCGCGCGCGGAAGCCTGTGATTGTTGCCGGGATCTCGGCCGTGCGCGCAGGCGCGACCGATGCGCTCGCGGCGCTGGCCGCCGACGCGGGCATTCCGGTCGTGGTCGCGCCCATGGCCAAGGGGGTTATCCCTGAGGATCACGCGTACTATGCGGGCACGCTGGACATGGCGTGCAGCGCCTACGTCTGGGATTTCCTCAAAGCGTGCGATCTGATCCTTTGCGTCGGCTTCGACGCGGTCGAGCTCATCAAGCCGTGGACGCCGGCGGCCCCGGTGATCCACGTGGATTCGACCCCCAACACCGATCAGATCTACGCGGCCGAAATCGAGGTGGTGGGCTCGATCCCCCATATCCTGGAGGATATTCGCCAATCCGTGAACGGGCGGCCGAAATGGCCGCGCGCGCGTGTGCGTACGCACCGCGAAGGTCTGCGCAAACTCTATTACGCGGGCCGGGTGGCGGGCGCCTTGAACCCCACCGACGTGATCGACGCGGTCCGCGCCGCAATGCCCGCCGAGGCCGTGGTCACAACGGACGTGGGCTCGCACAAGCTCCTGGTGGGGCAGGGCTGGACCGCGTATGGCCCGCGGACGGTGTTGATGACCAACGGGCTTTCTTCCATGGGCTACGCGCTGCCGGCGTCGATCTCGGCCAAGTTATTGTTGGGTGCGGCGCCGGTGGTCTGCTTCACCGGCGACGGCGGATTGGCCATGGTCCAGGGCGAGCTGCGCTTGGCGGCGAGCCTGGGGCTCGCGCTCGTGGTCGTCGTCTTTCGCGACGACAGCCTGAACCGCATCGAGCTCAAGCAGATGGCGCGCCAGTATCCGAGCTTCGGCACCCGGTTCGATGCCACCGACACCGAGGCGCTGGCGCGCTCCATGGGCTGCGACGGCATCGAGGTGGACGATGCGCGCGGGCTCGAATCCGCGCTCGCGGCGCCGCGCGCCGCCGACCGGCCGCTGGTCATCGGCGCCAAAATCGACCCCACCCAGTACGCCGCGCAGTTCTAGGGTCAGCACTTATTAACCATTAGGTGATTCAATGACCTGGAACCTGACAGAGGAGGTTTTGGGTCATGAGAGGTGGGTTTTGGCTTTC
>JASLLV010000160.1 GCA_030746935.1 Rhodospirillales bacterium
GTCATCCTTACCCCGCACACCGGCGGCGAAACGCCCAAGTACGAGGACAACGCCATCGACATCCTGCTGGAAAACCTCGACCGGCTTTGGCGCGGCGAGACGGCGCTCCACAACCAGGTGGCCTGACGCCTCCGCCTCGGTGCCCCGCGTCCCGCACCCGTTCGCCCGAAAAATCGAATGCGCGTGGGTGGCGACATCCACAGCCCGCCAAACTCGTAGTTGACCGGCACCGTACGGATGCGCCATTAGACCAGATCGTGGTCGACCGGAATCGCTTGCGGTGATGGCGTACGATGCGAACCGCGTGAATCGAATGGCCGCGGGGAGGGAGGCATTGAAGGTGCAAGGCATCTGGGCCGTCGTGCCGGTCAAGGACGGGACCGCCGCCAAAGGGCGGCTTGCCGGCGTCCTCGACCAGCGTGAGCGCCGCGGCCTGTTCCACGCCATGCTCGAAGACGTTTTGTCCTGCCTGTCGCGCGTAGACGGACTATCGGGGACGATCGTGGTGACGCGCGACGCCCGCGCATCGGCGCTGGCCCGAAGCATTGGTGCGCGGGTCATCCGCGAGGCCCGCAACGATGGTCAGAGCGCCGCCGTCCGCTCGGCCGCCGCGGTGTTGGGCGCCGAAGGAGCCACGGCCCTGTTGACGGTTCCCGGCGACGTGCCGTTGATTGCCGCGGGCGAAATCGAGGCCGTGATGGACGCGCACGGTCCGGGCCCGTCGGTGACGCTCGTGCCGGCGCGCGACGGCGGGGGCACAAACTGTCTCGTCTGCTCGCCGCCCGACGCGTTCGAGCCTGCGTTCGGAACAGATAGTTTCGCGCGCCACCGGGCTGCCGCCCAACGCCTCGGTATTACGCCCGAAGTGGTTCTTTTGTCCGGTCTTGGGCTCGACGTGGATACGCCCGGCGATCTCGAAGCACTACTCGCGCGCCCACTTTCCGGAAACACAGGCGCATACCTCGATGCCAGCGGAATCGCCGCGCGCCTCGGCTCGCGACGCGCTGCTCACCCGGCCGGGGTGCGCGAGAAGCACGTCGGCGTGGGATCACCGTGATCGTGGACGAAATCCTCGCCGCCGCGCGTGCCGGGCGCAAGCTTGACGAGGCCGAAGCCCTGGCGCTCGCCCGTCTCACGGACCCTGCGCCGCTGATGGCGGCGGCCGAAATCCGCGATCAGGGCCACGGTCGCGTGATCTCGTATTCGCGCAAGGTCTTCATCCCGCTGACGCGGCTCTGCCGCGACGTCTGTCACTACTGCACCTTCGCCCATGCGCCGAGGCCGGGCACGAGGGCTTTTCTTTCGTTGGACGAGGTCGCGGACACCGCCCGCGCGGGCGCCGCTGCCGGTTGCGCCGAGGCCCTGTTCACGTTGGGCGACAAGCCCGAGCTTCGTTACGCCGTAGCGCGCGACGAGCTTCGCGCGCTCGGCCACGAAACGACGCTGTCGTACCTCGCCGAGGCGGCCCGGACCGTGCTCGCCGAGACCGACCTCTTGCCCCACGTCAATCCCGGCGTCATGACCGCCGATGACGTCGCCGCTCTGAGAATCGTCTCGGTCTCGCAAGGGCTCATGCTCGAAAGCGCGTCCGAGCGCCTTTGCGCGCGCGGCGGGCCCCACTTCGGCTCGCCCGACAAGGCGCCCGGTTTGCGCCTGAAGACAATTGCCGACGCCGGCCCGCTTCGGGTTCCGTTCACCACTGGCATTCTGATCGGCATCGGTGAAACCCGGGCCGAACGCGTCGAGTCGCTGCTTGCGATCCGCGATCTGCATGACCGTTACGGCCACATCCAAGAAATCATCATCCAGAACTTTCGGGCCAAGCCCGAAACCCGCATGAGCGCCGCCCCCGAGCCGAGCTTGGACGAGCTCTTGTGGACCGTTGCCGTGGCCCGGCTTTTGTTCGGCCCGGAGATGAACATCCAGGCGCCGCCGAACCTGAGTCCCGGCGGGCTCGGCCCCCTCATCGCGGCCGGCATCAACGACTGGGGCGGCGTCTCGCCGGTCACGCCGGATCACGTGAACCCCGAGGCGCCCTGGCCCCATCTGGCGGAGCTTGCGCAAAAGACCGCGGATTGCGGCCATGAGCTCGTCGAGCGACTAGCTATTTATCCAGGCTATGCGAACGCGGCCTCGCGCTGGCTGGACGAGGGGCTGCGAACGCCGGTTCTGCGAAGCGTCGATACAGATGGGTTCGCGCGACCCGACGATTGGGCGCCGGGGCTTGCGGTCCGCCCGCCCCCGCGCGTGCTTCCGACCAACGGGACGCGCCACCCGGCATCCGAATCGCTGGCCACCGTCCTCGAACGCGCGCGATCGGGCGAGGCCCTTTCCGAGCGCGAGATCGTCGGTCTCTTCGGTGCGCGCGGCGACGATCTCGGCACCGTAATCCGCGCCGCCAACGAATTGCGCCGTGAGGTCTCGGGTGAGATCGTGCGCTACGTCGTCAATCGCAACGTCAACTACACCAACGTCTGCTATTTCCGTTGCGGGTTCTGCGCATTCTCGAAGGGCAAGTTGTCTGAGAACTTGCGCGGCGCGCCCTACGACTTGACGCTTGGGGAAATCAAGCGCCGCGCGCGCGAGGCGTGGGACCGAGGCGCGACCGAGATCTGCCTCCAAGGTGGCATCCACCCCGACTATTCCGGCGAGACCTACATCGAGATCTGCCGGGCCGTGAAAGAGGCGGCGCCGGCAATCCACGTGCATGCTTTCTCGCCGCTCGAAGTCTGGCAGGGCGCCCGGACGCTTGGACTCAGTCTGGCCGAGTTCCTGCGCCTGTTGCGCGCGGCCGGGTTGGGCACGCTTCCGGGGACGGCGGCCGAGGTGCTCGACGATGCGGTCCGCACCATAATCTGCCCCGACAAGATCACGACCCGCGAATGGCTCGCGTGCATGGAGGCCGCGCACGCCGAAGGGTTCCGGACCACGGCCACCATCATGTTCGGGCACGTGGACGAGCCCGAACATTGGGCGCGGCATCTGCTCCGCGTTCGCGCGCTCCAGGCGAAAACGGGCGGGTTTACCGAGTTCGTGCCGCTTCCCTTCGTGCACATGGAATCGCCGCTCTATCTCAAGGGACGGGCGCGCAAGGGGCCGACGTTCCGCGAAGCGGTGCTGATGCACGCGGTGGCGCGCCTGGCGCTCCACCCTCTGATCCCCAACATCCAGACGTCTTGGGTGAAGATGGGCGCAGACGGGGCCAGCGACTGCTTACGCGCCGGCGCCAACGATTTGGGCGGCACCTTGATGAACGAGACCATCACTCGCGCGGCCGGCGCCGCCCACGGCCAGGAGATGGAGCCCGAGCGCATGGAAGCCCTGATCCGCGCCACGGGGCGCGTACCCCGGCAAAGGACGACCACCTACGGTGACATAGACGCGGAACGCCGCTTGGCTTCGTTCGCCGCGTTGCCGCTGGCATCCGTGGTAAACGCGCCGGCGGGCAAATACCAGCGGCCATCGACGCGGGGGAAAGGCGTCCCCGCCGCCGATGCGGCGGAGTAACGCAGGCCCTCAGCCCTTCGTCTTGGGCATCACCTCGGTCGCAAAGCGCTCCATACGCGCCATCGTCTCTTCCAAGCTCGGCGCGCTCAGCGCGAGCGTCAGGTTCTCGACGCCGAGATCTTCGAAGCGCTTGATGTCGTCGGCGATCTCGTCGGCCGAGCCGGAAAACGCCTGACGCTCGCCATTGTCGAGCGTCAGTGCTTCGTTCTCGTTGTATTTCAGGCACTTATAAGCGAGACCGATGTCCGCCGGGTCGCGGTCCGCGGCCTCGGCGTAGGCGCGGAGCCGGGTCACGGCCGCGGCGTAGCGCTCGAGCGTGTTCATGGGCCGGGTGTCGTTGTTTCCGATTGGATACCAGACGTCGCCGACGCGCGCCGCGCGGCGCATGGCGGCGGGGCTGTCGCCGCCGAGCCAGATCGGGGGGTGCGGCTTCTGAACCGGCTTGGGTAGGAAGGATAGGTCGGAAAAGCTCACGAACTCACCGTCGAAGGTGGGCTCGTCGCTGGTCCAGAGTTCCTTGAACGCCTGGACGTATTCCTCGGTAACGCGGCCGCGGTGCTCGTAAGGTGGCGCGCCGACGAGCAGGAACTCTTCGGCCAGCCACCCCGCGCCGCAGCCGACGATCAGCCGCCCGCCCGAGAGTACGTCGATGGTGGCGAGCGCTTTGGCGGTGGTGATCGGGTGGCGGTGCGGCACGACCATGACCGAGGTCAGCAGGCCTAGGTTGCGGGTAACGCCGGCGAGGTAGCCGAGCTCGGCAAGCTGCTCCATGCAACCGCCCGCATAGGCCGTGAACCGGCCGGCCTGGTCGTACGGGTAGTGCGACTCGATCGTTTTGGGGACGACGATGTGGTCGCTGACGAAGGTGTAATGGAATCCCAGCTCCTCGCCCTTCTGGACGAGCGTCGGCAGCACCTCGGGCGTGGCCATTGCGCCCCGGTTGGGCGTCGGGAATCCGAACCTCATGGCACTGTCCTTTCGTTTGCGAGCGCGGCGCCCGATATCAGCTCGGCGCGTGGGCGATAACGTCGGCGGCGAACCGCTCGACCCGTTCGACCATGCCGTCGATCGTCGCCGCCCGCAAGTTCACCGTCAGGTGGCGGACGCCAAGCTCGGCGTAGCGGTTGACGTCGTCGAGGATCGCGTCCCGGCTGCCGGTCAACGCACGCCGACCGCCTTCGGGTAGTGCCGCCTCGGCGTTTTCGTCGTACCAGATCGAGAACAGGCTAAGCTCGATTGCGTCCGGGTCTCGGCCCGCGGCCTCGGCCAGGCTCTTGAGCTCGGCGAGCTTACTCG
>JASLLV010000161.1 GCA_030746935.1 Rhodospirillales bacterium
CACTTTCTTGCCCATACCGCCAGATTCGCATCAAATCCGCCTGTTGGGAATCCTTTGTTTCGAGCGGAACACTAGGTCCCAACTGGACGGGATTCGCGAACCGACCTATAGAAACCGCGCGCGCTTGGGGTCACCGGTCATTTCATGTTCGACATTCGCCTGATCCGCGACAATCCGGAAGCCTTCGACGCAGGTTTGCGAAAGCGGGGCGTGGACGGTGCGGCCGCACGGATCCTCGAGATCGACGCCTTGCGGCGCGCCGCGCAAACCAGCGCGCAAACGCTCCAGGGCCGCCGCAACAAGCTTTCTAAGGAGATCGGCGCCGCCAAGGCGCGCGGCGAGGACGCCTCGGCCCTTATCGCCGAGGTCTCGGATTCGAAGGACGACGAGGCCCGCGCCGAACGCGAGGCACGATCGGCGGCACAGGAACTCGAGAAAGCCATTTCCGATCTTCCGAACCTTCTTGCCGACGAGGTTCCCGAAGGCACCGACGACGACAGCAACGTCGAAGTGCGCCATTGGGCGGAGCCGCCGCAATTCGACTTTCTGCCCCGGGACCACGTGGATATCGGCGAGGGTCTCGGGATGATGGATTTCGAGCGCGCGGCCAAGCTTTCGGGCGCCCGGTTCGTCGTGTTGTCGCGGGCGCTGGCGCAGATGGAGCGCGCGCTCGCCGCGTTCATGCTGGACATGCATACGCGCGAATTCGGCTACACCGAGATGGCGCCACCGGTCCTGGTTCGCGACGAGGCGCTGTTCGGGACCGGACAGCTGCCGAAATTCGCGGACGACCAGTTCCAAACCAAGAAGCTCGATCTCGAGGCCCTTCACCAGCACGTGAGCGCCGAGCTGGAGAGGTGGGAGAAGGGGCGTCTGGCCTCGCTTGAGGCGGCGGCCGAATCGCCCACCGATCGCGCGCGGCTCTTGATGGAGCATGTGGCCGAGGTCCGGACGCGACAGATTGGGCTGATGAACGAGGCGCTCGAAAGCGGGCGTTTTGAAGAGCGCTACTGGCTGATCCCCACGGCGGAAGTACCGCTTACCAACATGGTGGCCGGCGAGATTCTCGATGCCGAGCGGCTGCCGATCCGCTTGGTCGCGTGGACGCAGTGCTTCCGCTCGGAAGCCGGCGCGGCCGGCAAGGACACTCACGGCATGATCCGCCAGCACCAATTCTCGAAGGTGGAGCTCGTCAGCGTCACGCGGCCCGAGGATTCAGGCGGCGAGCTCGATCGCATGACGAGTTGCGCGGAAGAGGTGCTGAAGCGCCTCGGTCTCCCTTACCGGGTCGTGCTCAAATGCGCGGGCGATACGGGCTTCTCCGCCACCAAGAGCTACGACATCGAGGTCTGGCTTCCCGGTCAGAATCGTTATCGAGAGATTTCGAGCTGCTCGAACTGCACCGACTTCCAGGCGCGACGGATGTCGGCCCGCTATCGCTCGAAGGGCGAGAAGGGGACGCGCTTCGTGCACACCCTCAACGGCTCCGGCCTGGCGGTCGGCCGCACCCTGCTCGCGGTCCTCGAGGTCCACCAGGGCGCCGATTCTTCGGTGTCCGTTCCCGAGGCGCTTCAGCCCTATATGGGCGGGCTGCAAAAGATCGCCCGCGATGCCGGCTAGACCGTTCGATCTTTCACGCGCCCGTGTCCTCATATCCAACGACGACGGCATTCACGCGCCGGGGCTACGCGTTCTCGAACGCGCCGTCCGCCGGCTCGCGAAAGAGGTCTGGGTGGTGGCGCCCGAGTACGAGCAGAGCGCCGCCAGCCATTCGCTGACGCTGCGCCGGCCTTTGCGCATTCGCAGGCTTTCGGGTCGGCGGTACGCCGTCGACGGAACGCCTACCGATAGCGTGCTGTTGGCGGTGCGCGAAATCATGAAGGACCGCGCGCCCGATCTCGTATTGTCGGGTATCAACCGCGGCGGCAACCTGGGCGAGGACGTCACCTACTCGGGCACCATCGCGGCGGCCATGGAAGGAGCGTTGCTTGGCTTTCCCGCCGTCGCCTTGAACCAGCTCTCGGAAAATGGCCACCCCGTCAAGTGGGGCACCGCCGAGCATCATCTCGCGAGCGTGCTCGAACGCCTGACGTCCGCACCGTGGCCCGCGGGCGTTTTAATGAACGTCAACTTCCCCGACGTTCCCGCGCGGGCGACGCGGGGTGTCGAGATCACCCGCCAGGGCCGACGCAAGATCGGGGGCGTGCTTGTCCAGGGCCGCGATCCCAGGGGCGAGCCCTACTACTGGATCGGCTCCCAGCGGACCGAGGACCGTGCTCGGCGCGGCACCGACCTGGGGGCCGTAAGCCAGGGCGCCATCTCGATCACGCCCTTGACGCTCGATCTCACTCACCGCCCCACGCTCGGGACCCTCAAAAGGGCGTTCGATTGACCCCGAGCGCGCGCAAGATCCGGCTGATCCTCGAGCTTAGAAGCGGCGGCGTCACCGACACCCGGGCGCTCGGCGCCATGGAGCGGATCCCGCGCGAGCTGTTCGTGCCGGCGCCGTTTCGCGACAAGGCCTACGACGACGTGGCGCTTCCCATCGGCCATCACCAAACGTTGAGCGCGCCGCTCGTGGTCGCGCGCATGACCCAGGCGCTCGAGGTCGGCGAGCGGCACAAGGTGCTGGAAATCGGCACCGGGTCTGGTTACCAGACGGCGGTACTCGCGTTTTTGTGCCGCCGCGTCTACACCGTCGAGCGCATCACCGAGCTGTTGGTCGAGGCTGAAGCGCGGCTTGCCGAGTTGCGCATCACCAATGTCACGGCGCTCTCGGGCGACGGGGCGCTCGGCTGGCCGCACCAAGCGCCGTTCGACCGCGTCATGGTCACGGCGGCGGCCCCGAGCGTACCCGCCGCACTCGTCGATCAGCTGGCCGTGGACGGCGTCATGGTGACGCCGGTCGAGGGCGAAGGCGGCCAGCGCCTGATCCGCGTCCGGCGCACCGAGCAGGGCTTCGAGACCGAAGACCTGGCACCGGTGAATTTCGTGCCGTTGGTCTGAGGCGTCGGCCGAGATGCCTTCACGGCGACCAGGCGAATCTGGGTAACATTTCACCAACCCGTTGAAATCAATAAATCCCTTGGCGATAATTCGGCCATGAACGTGGCAGGTCTGGTACGCGTCCTTCTCGCTTCGGCGGCGATCAGTGGCCTAATCGGTGCGTCGGGCTGCGGCTGGGCCGAATGGCCGCCTCCCGATCATGCGCCAAGGCTCGCGAATCGGCCCGCCGCTTCGCCCGCGGGGGGGCCGAGCGATTCCCTCTTCGTCGGCGCGAGCGCGGTGGTGGTGGCCAAGGGCGACACGGTTTATGAAATCGCAAAGCGACACCGGGTACCCATGCGCGCCATCATCGAGGCGAACCGTCTTCGGCCGCCCTACGTGCTTCATGTGGGCCAGCGGATCGTGCTGCCGCGCAACTTGGTGCACGACGTGGTGACGGGCGATACCCTCTACGGCATTTCGCGGCGCTACGGGGTCGACTCGTTCGCGCTTGCACGCGCCAACGGACTTCAGGACCCCTACACGATCCGCGTGGGCCAGCGCATCGTGGTTCCGACGGCCGGGCGCGCACCGGCGCAAGCGGCTGGCGCCACTGCAGCGCCGAACACCGCCGCCAAGCCCGACGCGGCCGCACCAGGCCCGACGGCGGGCCGGCAGACGCCTAAGGAGCCGGAGCCCTCGCCGCACCCGCCGGGCGGAAACGGGTTCCTCTGGCCCGTGAACGGGAACGTGGTCTCTGCCTTCGGACCCAAGGCGAAGGGGCTTCACAATGACGGCATCAACATTGCCGCCCCCCTCGGCAGCGCCGTCAAGGCCGCGGCCGGCGGCTCGGTGGCCTACGCCGGGAACGAACTCAGGGGGTTCGGCAAGCTTCTTCTGATCAAGCACCTGGACGGCTGGATCACGGCCTACGCCCACAACGACGAGTTACTCGTCAGACCCGGGGACGAGGTGCGCAAGGGCCAACCGATCGCGCGCGTGGGCACCACCGGAAACGTCGTCTCGCCCCAGCTTCATTTCGAGCTGAGGCGGGGCAAGACCGCCGTCGATCCCGAAAAGCACCTGCGGGGCGGCAGCGTTTAGCGCTGCCGCCTGCAACCGCGTAGAGGAGCCGAACGCATGGCGCAATCGACCAAGGAGAACGTCTCCGACACGAACACCTGGATGCGCGGGCTTTTCATGCTTCTGTTCGCGGTAGCGTTCAAGATCGCCGCGATCCTGGTGCTGGCCGTCACCATACTCCAGTTCCTCTTCAAGCTTTTGTCCGGGAACGTGAACGAGCGGCTTCGCGCCTTCGGCGACGGTCTTGGCGCCTACGCGGCCGAAATCATCCGGTTCCTGTGCTATCAGACCGAACGGAAGCCCTATCCCTTTTCGGAATGGCCCCGCCCACGCGGGCGCCGAAGCGTCAAGGCGAAAGCCTGAGAGACCGAACCCGCGCCCGCCCCCAGGCGTTCACTTGAGCTTTTTTCCCAGGCTTCCCGCCAAGTCCTGAACGAACTGCCAAGCGACTCGGCCCGAGCGCGCGCCGCGCGTCACCGACCATTCGATTGCCCGGGCGCGCAACTCATCGCCCGCCACGTCGAGCCCGAAATGATGGGCGTAGCCATCGACGATGGCCAGAAACGTCGCCTGATCGCAGACGTGGAACCCCAGCCACAGGCCGAACCGATCCGAGAGCGAGACTTTCTCGTCCGTCGATTCGCCCGCGTTAATGGCGGTCGAGCGCTCGTTCTC
>JASLLV010000162.1 GCA_030746935.1 Rhodospirillales bacterium
TGTGATGTCCTCCTTGAACAGGATCATCATCATCGGCAAAAATGCTGAACAGAAAATTAATGGGTCCTGACCCTAATCGCCTTGGCTTTCCGCTTCCGAGGCGAGCATGTCGTACAGCCGCTGGCGTGCGGCCGGCGATTGGCGGGCGAGCGGCGCGAGCGCATGCTTCTCCAGGAAATAACCCGTGAGACGCAGGCCGTCGGCCACGTCGCGCGCCGATGCTGCACCGCCGCCGGGCGAAAGGAACGGCGGCAGGGCGAGCAGTGATCGCCGGTACGGCTCGCCGGCGTCTTTCGAGACCGCGCGTCCGGTCTTGGGCGAAACGTAGATCAACTGGTCGCTCCGCCCGGTCGCCGCGCAGCGACCGAGATCGAGGCCGAAGCCGATCTCGCGCAGCAAAACGAGCTCCCAGCGTACGAGTTCCTCGGGCCAACGGTCTTCCTCAAGCAAGTCGAGGAAGCGCGCGAGCGCATCGAACACGGCCCGCTGCGGTTCGCGCTCGGGCAGCACGACGTCGGCCATCGTGCAGGCCGCGCTGAGGCCTGAGAGCCCGCGCCGGTCGTCGAACGCGCGGGCCGCATGCGGGGCGGTCAATTCGCATTGCAGTGTGCCGAGGTGCTCGGGCAGCCGCGCCCACCACCGTGCCCGCGTGCGATTGCCCGGCTGAAGGATGCCACGCATGCGCTTTCCCGTGCCGCCCCGCACAAGCCCCGCATAGCGGCCGTATTCGCAGCTCAGCACGCTGGCGATGGCCGACGTCTCTCCGTGGGATCGGGCCGAAAGCACGATGGCGTCGTCGATCCATTCCATTCCGTCACCGGTCGTCCGTCGACGCTCGCGCATAGCGTCCGCATTGTGCGGACCCGCCGTCAGAAATCGTCCGATGGCGGGCGTCGTTCGCCCGCGCTCTCAGGCGTCGAAATCGAGCCCCCATTCGCGGTAGCGCTCGGGGTCGTCCCCCCAGCGTTCGCGAACCTTGACGAACAGAAAGAGATGCACGCGGCGCTCGAGCAATTCCTCGAGCTCGCGCCGGGATTCGGCGCCGATGGCCTTGACGCGTTGGCCACCCTTCCCGAGCACAATGCCTTTTTGGCTGTCGCGTTCGATGTAGATCACCTGCTCGATTCGGACGCTTCCGTCTCCTCCCTCCTGCCAGCGTTCGGTCTCAACCGTCGCCGCGTAAGGCAACTCCTGGCGAAGTTCGAGAAACACCTTCTCGCGCGTCACTTCCGCGGCCATAAGCCGCAATGGCGTGTCGGAAATTTGATCTTCGGGAAAAAGCCACGGACCCTCGGATACGGCGCTCGCGAAGTACGTCTTCATGTCGTCGACCCCATCGCCATTCAGGGCCGAAATCATGAATGTTTCGGTCTCTTCCACCTCGGCGGCCAAGGCGAGAAGTGCCGGTTTCTTTACCCGGTCGATCTTGTTCAAGACGAGGACCGCATCGCGCTTGCGACTTTCCAACCGCTCGAGGATGCGCGCCGTATCGCCGTCGATCCCCTTGGCGCTGTCGACCAGGACCGCCACCAGATCCGCGTCCGCGGCCCCGCCCCACGCGGCGGCGACCATCGCGCGGTCGAGGCGGCGCCTGGGCGCGAAGATGCCGGGCGTGTCGACGAACACGATCTGGGATGCGCCGACGATAGAGATCCCAAGCACGCGGGTGCGCGTCGTCTGCACTTTGTGTGTGACGATCGAAACCTTGGTGCCGACGAGGCGGTTGACGAGGGTCGATTTGCCGACGTTGGGGGCGCCTAGGATGGCGACGAAACCGCACCGGCTGGAACGCCCGCCTTGGATCATGCGGATTTCTTCCGCCGCCGCTTGAGCCGTTGGAGCAGCGCCGCCGCCGCGTCCTGCTCGGCGACCCTTTTGGAGGCGCCACGGCCCGTGGCCGGCGCGAGGCGCCCAACGCGGGCGGTGATCTCGAAAACGGGCGCGTGCGGCGGACCCGTGCGTTCCACTTCGCGGTAAACAGGCAGGCCCATGGAATGGGCCTGGGTCCATTCCTGCAGCGCCGTCTTGGGATCCTTGGGAGGTTCGGCCTGGGCCTCCATCAGCGCCGTCCAGTGGCGGTGGATGAAGTCGGTCGCGGCCGCGAGCCCACCATCGAGATAAAGCGCCGCGATCAGGGCTTCGCAGGCGTTCGCGAGAAGCGCCGGATTGCTTCGCCCGCCGCTGTCGTCTTCGCCGGGTGCGAGGATCACGTAGTTCGCCAAATCGATGTCCCGCGCCACCCGCGCCAGCGCCTTGCCACTGACAAGGGTCGCGTGGCGGCTCGCGAGCGCGCCTTCGTCCTCGTTCGCATAGCGATGGAACAAAAGCTCGGCGACCACTAGTCCCAGCACGCGGTCGCCGACAAACTCGAGGGTCTCGTTAGATTGCCCGGCGGCCCCGGGATTTCCCGTCGCGCTTGCGTGGGTCAGGGCTCGGCAAAGAAGGTCCGGGTGCGTGAAGCGGTGTCCGAGCGTCTTTTCAAGCGCGTCAGCGCCGGCCTCGCGCCTCGCCGTCATTCGATGCCGTCGAACAGGCGCCCGAAGCGAATTGTCCACGGCCATTTCCAGAATTCCAAGACCGAGCCGTCGATCGAGAAGAACATGAACTCTGCTCGTCCTACGAGGTTCTTGATCGGCACGAACCCGATCCTTCGGCTGTCGAGAGAGTTGTCGCGATTGTCCCCCATGGCGAATACGTGGCCCTCGGGTACCGTATAGGGCTTGGTGGAATCCAGCGGACCGTTTTCGCTTTCTTCGAGGATGACGTGGCTGCGGCCGTTGGCGAAGGTCTCGACGTATTGCGCCGATCTGCGGCTGTTGCCGGATGCGTTCCGCACCACGTGATCCTCGATCCGCTCGCGCTTCACGGCCGTGCCGTTGACGTGGAGGACGCCTCGGCGCAACTGGATTACGTCGCCGGGCAGCCCGACAATGCGTTTGATGTAGTCAATCTTTGTGTCCGACGGCAGCTTGAAGACCGCAACGTCGCCGCGCTCGGGCGATCGCGACCAGACGCGGCCCGGTATCAGCGGTAGCCCGAAGGGCAGCGAATACCGGCTGTATCCGTACGAATATTTCGAGACGAACAGGAAGTCACCGACCAGCAAGGTCGGGATCATCGAGCCCGACGGGATGTTGAATGGCTCGTATGCGAAGGTTCGGATCACCAGCGCGATCAATGCGGCATAGGCGGCCGTCTTGATTGCTTCGATGACCGCACTCGATTTATGTTTTGACATTAAGTAAATAAGATAAGCGGTTGATAGTTAATCAACTATACGATTGGTATGTGCGGTGCAGTCTCGATGTAGCTGGCTCGCACCAAAGCTGTCAAGACGCTTTACCGATCGGGCCGGTAGGCAGACCGCGGGCTCGTTTCATCGGATCGGGACCGCGGAGATCACGACGACCGCAAGAGCGAACGGCCGCTCGTCGCTCAGGCTGACGTCGATGTGCGCTTCCATTCCGGGCGGCGTCAACGCCTCGAGTCGTCGTTTCGCGCCGCCCGTCAGCGTCATAATGGGCTTGCCCGAAGGCAGGTTTTCCACCCGCATGTCGCGCCAGAATACGCCTTGGCGTAACCCGGTTCCGAGCGCCTTGGAGCAGGCCTCCTTGGCGGCAAAACATTGGGCGTAAGTCCGAGCGGGGTCGGTACGGGCTTGCGCTCGGGCGCGCTCGTCGGCGGCGTAGATTCGCTCGCAAAACCGCGTGCCGAAGCGATTTAACGTTCTTTCCAGGCGACGAACGTCGAGAAGATCCGTGCCGATCCCGATGATCATCAAGAGGTACGCGCCGGGTCCGTTCCGTCACGCCGAACGCTCGCCGTGGGCCTCGGCCCGCGCCCTGTCCATGAGGGAGCGCATGCGCTTTATGCTGCTCTCGAGGCCGCCGAAGATCGCTTCACCGACGAGGAAATGCCCAATGTTCAGCTCGACGATAGTCGGGATCGCCGCGACCGCGCTCACCGTCTCGAAAGTAAGACCGTGGCCCGCGTGACATTCCAGGGCCAAGTCCTCGGCGTGCGCTGCCGCGTCAATGATCCGCTGTAGCTCGCGATGGCGCGCGGCGCCGGCGGCGTCGCAATAGGCGCCGGTATGGAACTCGACCACCGGAGCGTCGAGCGCGACCGCCGCATCGAGATGCCGTGGGTCGGGTTCGATGAACAACGACACCCGAATTCCCGCATCGCTGAGTTGCGAGATGCATCGCTTGAGGTGATCTTGGGAGGAAAACACGTCGAGACCTCCCTCAGTCGTTCTCTCCTCGCGTTTCTCAGGCACGATACAAGCCGCGCGCGGCTTGTGATGCAGGGCGATCTCGAGCATTTCCGGGGTCGCCGCCATCTCGAGATTGAGTGGCAATCGGATACTTTCGCCGAGCCGGCGGATGTCGTCGTCCGAGATGTGACGGCGATCTTCGCGTAGATGTGCCGTGATCCCGTCGGCGCCTGCGTTCTCGGCCACGTTCGCCGCCCGCACCGGATCAGGGTGGCGGCCGCCGCGTGCGTTGCGGATGGTCGCCACGTGGTCGATATTTACACCGAGCCGCGGTTTCATTTTCATCCCAGGGTCTCCTTTAGCAACGTCCTCTCCTTCC
>JASLLV010000163.1 GCA_030746935.1 Rhodospirillales bacterium
CGAAGAGGCCGCACAGTGCATTGGGCTATCGCCCTCCGGCTCCAGAAGCCATCGTCCCGATGGACCAAGACCGGTCATGCACTAACATTCACACTGGACCACTCAAAGGGGGCCAACCAGCGAATGCGCCTCAACCCCTATTTCCACAACGCCTTTGGAATCACCTTGGCCGCGCCCATTTTGTGGCGCGCCAATATCCGGAAGCGGCCGACGCGTTCAGACGCTTGACTGCCCCCGATCACACCCACCATGCGTTTCTCGCCGCCTCCGCCGCGCAAGATGGTGACGAGGCCGCGGCGAAGACCCACGCTGACGCGGTCCTGAAGCAAGAACCCGGGTTCACCGTCAGCGGTTACCTGTCGACCGTGCACTACAAGCAAGCCGACGACCGCGAGCACCATCGAGAGGGCCTCATGAAAGCTGGATTGCCCGAATGAGCGCCGCGAAGGGCGACGCAGTGGAGCCCGTGCGGTGGGGCGTCCTCGGCGCCGCGAAGATCGCGACCGAGCACGTCATCCCCGCGACCCAGGCCATGCCGTCCGCGCGCGTCGTCGCCATCGCGTCGCGCGATCCCGCGAAGGCGCGCAGCGTCGCCGACGCCCACGGCATCGCGAACGCTTACGGCGCCTACGAGGACGTCCTCGCCGATCCGAACGTCGAGGCGGTCTACATCCCGGTTCCCAACTTTCTGCACGCCGAATGGACGGAACGCGCCGCCGAGGCCGGCAAGCACGTGCTGTGCGAAAAGCCGCTGACCATGGACGCGATCGAGGCGGAACGCATGATCGCGGTCCGCGACCGGACGGGTGTGCGGATCGAAGAGGCGTTCATGTTCCGCCTTCACCCCCAGTGGGTGAGGGTGCGCGAACTTATCGCCGCCGACCGGGTCGGCAAGGTGCGCGCGGTTCAGGGGATCTTCAACTACGGGAACACCGATCCCGACGATATCCGCAACAAACCGGGTATCGGCGGCGGGGGGGTCTACGACGTCGGCTGCTATCCACTCACGGCCGCACGCCTGATCTTCGGCGCGGTGCCGATTCGTGTCACGGCCTCGATTGAAATCGACCCGGTATTCGAAACCGACCGGCTGGCAAGCGCCCTGATCGAATTTGCGGGCGGCTTGGCGAGCATCGTCTGTGCCACCCAGACCGCACGCTATCAGCACGTGCGCATCGTCGGCAACGATGGACTGATCGATGTCGAGCACCCGTTCACGCCGCCGCCGACGAAAAGCTGCCGGATCGCCATCGGCGGGCGTACCCAGATCGCCGGTATTCCGGACGAAGTGGAAACCTTCGCGCCGGTTAACCAGTACGGCCTTCAGGCCGAGGCCTTCTCGCAAGCCGTTCGGAGCGGAGCGGCGAGCGCGTTTCCGCTCGAGGACGCGCTTCTCAACATGCGGGCGCTTGACGCGGTCTTCCGCTCGGCCCAATCGGGCCGCTGGGAGGACGTGTAGGGCGCGCGGCTCCGCCGGTGTGAACCCCCTAGATCCGCTCGCCGCCCTGCAGGGGCGAGAAGCGGACGGCCATGATCCGGGTCTCCGTGAGCGTGCCGTCGGCCCCCTTTTCGATCAACGTCAAGAACTGCTCGCGGTCGCGCGGGCCCACCGGGATCACCATGCGCCCCCCCGGTTTCAGCTGGCTCAACAGCGGCGCGGGTACATGGTGGAGCGATTCCTTGACGATGATCACGTCGAAGGGCGCGGCCTGACGCCAGCCGTAGTATCCGTCGGCGGCGTGTATCTCGACGTTGTCGTAACCCAGGCGATCGAGCAGCGCCGCGGCGGGTGCGACGAACGTTTCGACGTATTCGACGCTGTAGACCCTCTTGGCCAGCAAAGCCAGGATCGCGGCGTGATAGCCGGCGCCGGTCCCGGTCTCGAACACCACGTCATCGGGGCGGATGCGCGCCAGATGCGTCATCAGCGCGATGATGAAGGGCTGGGAGATGTTCTGCCCTTGCCCGAGCGGCAGCGGCACGTCCAAATAGGCGTACTCGCGGAACTCGGCGGGCACGAACTCGTGGCGCGGCACGCGGGCCATGGCGTCGAGGACCCGCTGGTCGAGAAACTCGATGCCGGTCTCGGCGCCGACGACGCGCGCCTCGTACTGAAGCCATTGGACCAGGCGGGCGCGCAGATTCGCGGACGCGAAGTCGTCCGTAGCGCCGGGGACGGTCGTCGCCGCGACGATGAGCGCGGCGGCGGCGATACCTCCAACCGTTCTGGGCAATGCGGCAATCATCGCGCGGATGCTACCATCGACCGGCACCCGCTGCACGTCGCACGCTTGTGCACGAGGTTGTGGCGGCGTAGGCAAGCTGCGGTTATATTCAGGACATGGGGAAAGCGATCGGCGTATTAGGTATTGCGACGCTTGCCGCGGCCGTGGTTTGGGCGCCCGAGATCTTTGCCGTGGGCCGCACGCTCATCGGTTACGCCGTCGACACCTACCTCATGGTGCATCTCGACATGGAAAGCCTGCGGCTCGCCTGTTTCTGACCGATTGCGAGCCAAGTCGAAGCCGCGCTCACAGCCCCTTGGTCGAGCCTCCGTCGATAATGGACTGGGTGCCCTGGACATGGCGCGCCAATGGCGAGGCAAGGAACGCCGCCACGGTGGCGACGTCGGCCGGTAGCGCGAAGCGCCTGATTCCTTGTGAGACCAGGCTTCGACGCTCGGCTTCGTCACGTTCTAGACCCTGTGCCTCGGCGTTCCGGGCGAGCAAGGTTTCGTAGCGGTCGGTCTCGGCGACGGTTCCCGGATGCACCACGTTGACGTTGACGTCGTCGACGAGCCCGAGATTGGCGAGCGCCTTCGAGAAATTCGTGACCGCCGCGTTGACCGACCCGCCGATCGCGAAGTGCGGCCCTGGCGTCAGCGCGCCGGTGCCGACGATGTTGATCACCGATCCGCGGCTCTCTTTCAACATCGGCCAAAGCGCGCGACTCATGCGCACATACCCGAAGAACTTGAGCGCGAAGCCGCTATCCCACGCCTCATCGTCGAGGACCAGGAAGTCGCCGCTCTGGGTGTCGCCGGCGTTATTGACGAGGATGTCGATCCGGCCGTAAGCGCTGCGAAGCGCCTCGAACGCCGTGGCGACCCCGTCAGTGCCGCTTAAATCGGCCGAGCAGTACTCCGCCCGCCGTCCGGTGCTTTCGCGAATCTCTTCGCACGCCGTCTCCAGATTCGAGATGTTCCGCGCGACCAGCATGACGTCGGCGCCCTCTTCGGCCAGCTTGCCGACGATGGCGCGTCCGATTCCCCGGCTCGCGCCGGTGACGAGGGCGATCTTTCCTTCGAGTCCCAAATCCATCCGATCCTCCGACTCATGTTCGTACCAAACCCGGGTAGTCGGCGCGTGACGCCCGCCAACGCGCGAGGGGCATCATGCGCCCTTCCATGAGACCGGACCGAGTGCACATTCGCAAGCTCCGTCGGTGCTGGCGATTGGAACACTCGCCTCGTGGTCCTTCCGGATCAGCGAGATTCGTGACGAGGCGGACCGTCGCAGGTTATGATAGGGCGTCATCGGTCGGGTGAAGAGGAATCTTCCGATCACTTCGCGCGGCGGCGCTATCTCGAATGCGCGGGGGCATTTGACAATTCGGTGGGGGATTGATGACCAGCGATTGGACTGACGAGGATCCCGACCTCGGTCCGCTGCTCCGCGAGATCGACCGCCGGCACCCGAGTAACCAACGCCTACGGTTTATGGTGGAGGCCGCGGCCGAGGCGTTGCGCTTGGTCGAGAAGGACGAGCGCGCACGTTCGGCCCGCTCGCCTGCGGGCGAGGTGCTTCGCGAGGCGTTCCGGCGCATCCACGCGCAAACGCGCGAGCCCGAGAAGTCCTGATCGTATCCCGCCGCCGCCGCGCGCGCGCGGCATGGGGCACCGACGGCTGTGGACGCGGGCCAGCCCTGTTTGCGCCGAAGTGCCTAGCGTGAAGGCCAAGTTCCAAGCGCTGCGTGGTGCACCGGGCGCGGTCCGGGGCATCGCCCTGATGGCGGCAGCCATGATCGCCTTCGCCGCCATGAATGGCTGCGTGCGATTCCTGTCCAACGAACTCCACCCGTTCCAGATCGCCGGCATCCGCTCGGCGTTCGGATTGCTGATCTTCGTTCCCATCCTTGCACGCCGGCGCTTGGCGCCGCTTCGCACGCAGCGGATCGGGCTGCTCGCGATGCGTGGTTTCTGCCACGTCGTTACCATGCTGCTGCACTTCATGGCCCTCAGCCTTATTCCGTTGGCGACGTTTGCGTCGCTGAACTTCTCGATCCCGCTTTTTACGACCATCCTCGCATTCGTCTTCCTCGGCGAAGCGATCCGGCTTCGCCGTCTGGTGGCACTCGGCGTCGGCTTCGCAGGCGCCTTGGTGGTGGTTCGGCCGGGGATCGTCGGCTTAGCCGATATTTCCCAGATAACGCTTAAATCGAAGCCAATCGTAGTCAAATCCCGTCACTGATGGAAGGAATTCTGTTCT